>JBKBVY010000304.1:0-3742 GCA_046289335.1 Roseateles sp.
GGGCAGCATCTGCGCCAGCGCAATGCGGTGCAGGCTGGAAATGATTTCCGCCAGCGCGCCGGCAAAATCCACGCTCTGCTCGGCCAGCTGCGCGCACACGGCCATCACGGCAGCGGCATCGCCAGAGTTCACGGCCTCCAGCACGCGGAACACAAGGTCGCGGTCGATCGCGCCCAGCATGGCTTGCACGTCGGCCGTGCCCAAGCGCCCGTTGCCAAAGGCAATCGCCTGGTCGGTCAGCGACAGTGCATCGCGCATGGAACCGTTGGCGGCGCGGCCCAGCTCCCACAGCGCGCCGGGCTCGGCTGGCACGTTCTCGGCGCCCAGCACATTTCCCAGGTGCATCTGCACATCGGCTGCCGCCATGGGCCGCAGGTTGAACTGCAGGCAGCGCGACAGCACGGTGACGGGCACCTTCTGCGGATCGGTCGTCGCCAGCACGAACTTCAGGTACTCGGGCGGCTCCTCCAGCGTCTTCAGCATCGCGTTGAACGCGGTGTTCGACAGCATGTGCACTTCGTCGATCATGTAGACCTTGAAGCGCCCCACCACCGGCTTGTAGACGGCCTGGTCCAGCAGCTGCGAGATCTCCTCGACACCGCGGTTGGAGGCCGCGTCCAGCTCCACGTAGTCGACGAAGCGGCCGGCGTCGATGTCGCGGCAGGCCGGGCACACGCCGCAGGGCTGGGCCGTGATGCCGCCCTGGCCGTCGGCGCCGGTGCAGTTCAGGCTCTTGGCGAGGATGCGCGAGACGGTGGTCTTGCCGACGCCGCGCGTGCCGGTGAACAAATAAGCGTGGTGCAGCCGGCCCTGCGTCAGCGCATTGGCCAGCGCCTGCACGACATGCTCCTGGCCGACGAGCTGCTCGAAACTCTGCGGGCGGTATTTGCGGGCCAGGACCTGGTAACTCATGGCGCAGGATTCTAGGGGTCGATAATCCTGCCCCATGACCTCGCAAGCCCCCCTCACCTACGACCAGGCCGGCGTCAACTACGACCTGATCGACCCGCTCAAGATCACCGCGCAGCGCGCCGCCGCGGCCACCGCCTCCCACCTCGCTGCACACGGCTTCAGCGAGGTCAAGGCCTCGCGCGGCGAGTCGGCCTACGTCGTGGACGTGGGCCCGTTCTACATCGCCTCCATCGTCGAATGCCTGGGCACCAAGACGCTGGTGGCCGACGAGATGGCCAGGCTGACGGGCAAGAGCTTCTTCGCCGGCATCGCCCAGGACACCATCGCGATGGCGGTCAACGACCTGATCACCGTGGGCGCCACGCCGCTGGTCGTGCAGGCCTACTGGGCCGCCGGCGGCAGCGACTGGTTCGGCGACGCGCAGCGCGCGCAAGCCCTGGTGGCCGGCTGGAAGGCCGCCTGCGACACCTGCCAGGTCGCCTGGGGCGGCGGCGAAACGCCGGCGCTGGCCGGCATCGTCGAGGACGGCCGCATCGACCTGGCCGCCTCCTGCACCGGCCTCATCAATCCCAAGGAGCGGCTGTCGGTGGGCGACAAGCTGGGCGCCGGCGACGCCATCGTGCTGCTGGCCTCCAGCGGCATCCACGCCAACGGCCTGAGCCTGGCGCGCAAGCTGGCCGAGCGGCTGCCGCAGGGCTACCTGACCGAGATAGCACCGGGCCTCAGCTACGGCGAGGCGCTGCTGGCGCCCACCGCCCTGTACTCGCCCGTGACCGAGGCGCTGTGGAAGGCCGGCATCGCGCCGCACTACTGCGCCAACATCACCGGCCACGGCTGGCGCAAGCTGCTGCGCCACCCGAGCAGCCTGACCTACCGCATCCACACCGTGCCGCCCAAGACGGCGGTGCTGGACTTCATCCAGCAGCAGGCCGGCCAGGACGACCGCGAGGCCTACTCGACGCTGAACATGGGCGCCGGCTTCGCGATCTTCGTGCGTGCCGAGGATGCCGAGCGCACCGCGCAGATCTCGCGCGACTGTGGCATCGAGGCCTGGGTGGCCGGCACGGTCGAGGTGGGCGAGAAGCAGCTGCTGATCGAGCCCCTGAACATCCGCTTCGGCGAGAACGACCTGTCCCTGCGGTGATCGCGGCGCGGAGCCAGCCATGACCTGGTTCTATTCGGAGATGGTCCAGTGGCATGTGCTGCTGGCCTGGTGCAGCGTGGCCCTGTTCTTCGCGCGCGGCCTGCTGTTCCAGTTCGGCACGCCGCGGCTGCAGGACCTGGCCAAGGACCCGCGGCTGATGGTGCTGGTGTTCGGCGTGAACGCCTGCCTGGTCGTCACGGGCCTGAGCCTGTGGGGCCTGCTGGGCTACCACCCGGTGCGCGACACCTGGCTGGGCGTCAAGCTGCTGGCGCTGATCGGCTACGCGGTCTGCGGCCACTGGGCGATGACGCAGCAGCGCCTGCATCTGCTGGGCTATCTGACCGCGCTGGCACTGCTGGCGCTGGCGATGGACCTGTCGTTCAGCCGGAGCTTCTTCGGCATCGCCTAGAATGCGCGTCGACGGGCCTCCCCGCATGGAAGCGCGCCCAACCGGGTCAGGTGGGGAACCAAGCAGCCCTAAGCGTTGCAACCAGTGCCGGGGGTAAGGCTCGTCACCCTCCCCCTCTCCCCCCGCTCTACAGGCTGGCCTGCCGGAAGGCCATCAGGGCCTGATTGCGCAGCGTGCGCAGCAGCGAGAGCTGCTTGTCGTCCAGCTGCACGGCACCGGCCTCGGCATGGTCGGCGTAGATGAGGCCCAGCGGCGCGCCCTTGAGCATCAGCGGCAGCAGCAGGAAGCTCTGCGCCTGCAGCTCGCCCTTGAACCAGCCCGGCAGACGCGCAGCGATGTTGGCTGCGCGGGCGTCCTGGATCAGCGTGTCCATGCCCTTCAGGCAGACGGCCGCCAGCAGGTCGGGCGGCTGGGCGGTCAGGTCGATGCGCACCTGCGCCTGCAGGCGCTCCACGTCGGCGCCCACGCCCAGCCGGCCGGTCAGCACCTGGCCGCGCGCATCGCGCAGGCAGAAGATGACCCGGCGCACGCCCAGCGCGCGGTAGATGGTCTCCAGGATCATGCGCAGCACGGCATTGAGCTGGAAGCTGTTGACCATGGCGTCGGTGATCTCCTGGATGCCGGCCGCCAGCATCTCGGTGGCCTGGGCGGGCTGCGGCGTATCCGCTGCCGCGGGGCGCTCCAGCACCTGCGTGGGCGCCAGCTCATGCGCCGTCAGCGAGTCGTGCACCGACGGCGTCACCGGCGCCAGCAGGCGCTGGGCCTGGGAGTTCTGCGGCAGGCGCAGCTCCATCGCCTGGGTCATCTGGGTGAGGTGCTGGCGCGCCGTGTCGGCGGCCTTCTCGAAGCCCTCGGCGCTGATGCCCAGAGCGCGCGCATGCCGCTGCGCCAGCGCCTTCAGCCGTGCGTGGGCCTGCTCGGGCGGTGTGTGCAGGATGACGTCGGCCATGTCGTTGGCAGCGCGGGCCAGCCAGCGCTGGCGCTCGGCGGCGTCCTCGATGAGCCTGGCCGGCGGATCGCCCAGCGGCCGGCGCATGGCGCGCTGCAGGCTGTCGGGCAGGCCCCACTGGCGCGCCACGCCCAGGCCCAGGGCCTCGTAGCTCATGCCCAGCACCTGCGCCGACGCAGCGGCCTCGCTGAGCGGCTTGACCCCTTCGTCGGCCGCGCTGGACAGGCGCCGCACCGCGTTGGCCTCCTCGGGGAAGTAGAACTCGGTCAGCGTGCGGCCCAGGTGGTGCAGCATGGCGCCCAGAAAGGCCTCCTCGGCTTCGCGCGGG
>JBKBVY010000305.1:0-3712 GCA_046289335.1 Roseateles sp.
CTGGGGGACGGCGATGCGTGCGGCATCGAGCCGCACGCACATCGCCATGGCGGGCCGGCTTGGGGGCGGCCCGGCGCTCGGCCCGAAATGCCGTGAGTGCGGCGCAGATCCTTGTCACAGTGGTCCGCACGTCGGGCAGCGTGCCGCGCGAGGAGGGCGCCTGGATGGCGGTGACGGCCGACGGCTTCAGCGGCACGGTGGGCGGCGGGCACCTGGAGTTCGACGCCATCGCCCGCGCCCGCGCCGCGCTGGCCGGCGCTGACCTGGAGCCCGAGGTCCGCTATCCGCTCGGGCCGGGCCTGGGGCAGTGCTGTGGCGGCGTGGTGTGGCTGCGCTTCGAGCATGTCGCCGCGGGCGAGGACCTCCAAGCCCGGCTGCCCCACGGGCCGCTGCGTCGCGTGGCGCTGTTCGGCGCGGGCCATGTGGGCCTGGCCATCGCCCGCATCGCGCGCGACCTGCCGCTGGCGCTGCACTGGGTGGACAGCCGCCCGGACCCGTTCCCGCCTGAGCCGCTACCCGCCGGCTGGCGCCAGGAGGCGGTGGACCCCATCGCCGACGCGGTGCCCGACCTCGCGCCGGGCTCGGCCGTGCTCATCATGAGCTACAGCCATGCCGAGGACTTCAACCTCGTGGCCGCCTGCCTGAAGCGCCAGCGGCAGCAGCAAGACCTGGCCTTCATCGGCATGATCGGCAGCCGCACCAAATGGGCCAGCTTCCGGCACCGCCTGGAGGCACGCGGCTTCACCGGCGCCGAGCTGGATCAGGTGGTGTGCCCCATCGGCGTGCCGGGCGTGGCCGGCAAGCAGCCAGGCGTCATCGCGGTGGCTGTGCTGGCGCAGATGCTGGCGCTGCCGGCGTGAGCGCGAGGCTGCGGCCGGGCTGGGCCTCCAGCCGGGCGTTCTGGGTGGCGATCTCGCGCTCGTAGGCCGCCCAGGCCTGCTGGATCTCGCCGCGGTCGCGCATCGCGCACAAGGCCTGCTCCAGCGGTGCCACCCGCGCGGCCTGCGACTCGTGCACGCCGTGGTAGAGCGTCGTGCGGCTCAGTGGCGTGGGGATGCGGCACAACCTCGGCGCGCATGGCCACGCCGTCCAGGTTGCCGGCGCGCAGCCCCACGTGGGCGCGCGGCAGCGGCCAGGGCACGAACTCGACCGCCAGACCCAGGCTGGCGTAGGCCTTGCGCAGCAGCGCCTCGGCCGGCGGAAAGTAGCTGCGCTCGATGTTGGTGGCGATGCGCACGGGCTCGTCGGCGCGCGCGGGCGCTGCCAGCAGGGCGGCGAGCAGCAGGGCCAGGGCTGGCACGCGGGGAGCGTGCAGGTGGGAGCGGGGCGGCAAGGCGGCGATTGTGCGCAGCCGCAGGCGGGAGCGCATCGGTTTGCGCTCGCCTGGCGTGATGCGATGCACCCGCACGTGGGCTGGCATGGGGGCTGCATACACTCCGGGCCAGTCGCAGCGGTGTCGGGGGCCAGATCGTCATTGGCCCCTGCGGACGCGACGCTTCCTTCGGCCCCACAGCACCCGCCGTGGTGGGGCCGTTCGAGATCACCACCGCTTCATGGACATCTACCTGCTCGACTGGGCCAACCTGCTGCTGCGTTGGCTGCACGTCATCACCGTCATCGCCTGGATAGGCGCATCGTTCTATTTCGTCTGGCTGGACAACCACCTGGTCAAGCCCAGCGCCGATGAGCTGAAGACCAAGGGCGTGGACGGCGAGCTGTGGGCCGTGCACGGCGGCGGCTTCTACAACCCGCAGAAGTACCTCGTCGCCCCCGCCAACCTTCCCGAGAAACTCCACTGGTTCTACTGGGAGAGCTACTGGACCTGGATGAGCGGCTTTGCGCTGTTCGTCGTGCTCTACCTGTTCAACGCCAGCCAGATGCTGATCGACCCGCGCGTGTACGCCTGGGGCGCGCCCTGGCAGGCGGTGGTGGCCGCGCTGGCCTTTTTGCTGGTGGGTACGGCGGTGTACGACATCGCCTGCCAGACGCTGGGCCGCACGCGCGATGGGCAGATCGGCAACGATGGCCGCGTGCTGGCCGTGGTGGCGGTGTTCGTCGTGGCCGCCAGCTGGCTGGCCTGCCAGCTGTTCGCCGGCCGCGCGGCCTTCCTCATCGTCGGCGCGATGCTGGCGACCATGATGACGGCCAACGTGGCGCACTGGATCATCCCGGGCCAGAAGAAGGTCATCGCGCAGATGCGTGCCGGGCAAAAGCCCGACCCGGTGTACGGCCAGCGCGGCAAGCAGCGCAGCGTGCACAACACGTATTTCGGCCTGCCGGTGCTGATCGCGATGCTCAGCAACCACTACGGCATGCTCTACCAGCACCCGCACAACTGGGTGGTGCTGTGCGTGCTGATGGCCGCGGGCGTGGCCATCCGCGTGTTCTTCGTCAAGCGGCACAAGGGCCACAACAGCTGGGGCGCCGTGGCCCTCGCGCTGGCGCTGCTGGCCGGCCTGATCGCCTGGATGGCGCCGCGCCCGCAGCCGGCGGTGGCCGTCGCGGCGGCGGCGCCGGTCACGCTGGCGCAGGTGCAGGCCATCGCCGCGCAGCGCTGCCTGGCCTGCCACAGCGGCGAGGCGGCGCAGAAGGGCGTGCGGCTGGATTCGGCCGAGGCGCTGGCGGCGCACAAGGCGCAGATCCACCAGCAGGTGGCCGTGCAGCGCCTGATGCCGCTGAACAACGCCACCGGCATGACCGACGAGGAGCGCCAGCTGATGGCGCGCTGGGCGCTGCAGCCATGAACGCCGACCCGCGCGCGCTGCTGCGCCAGCTGTACGACGTGGCCGTCGCGCGTGCGCTGCCGGGGCGGGTGCTCGCGGCTCACCTGCCGCCGCCGCCAGACCCGAGCAAAGGTCGCACCGTCCTGCTGGGCGCCGGCAAGGCCGGCGGCGCGATGGCCCAGGCGCTGGAGGCCGCGTGGCCGGCCGAGGCGCCGCTGACGGGCCTGGTCATCACCCGCTACGGCCATGTGCCGCCCGGCTGGCGGCCGCGCCGGCTGGAGGTGGTGGAGGCCGCCCATCCGGTGCCCGATGCCGCCGGCCTGGCCGCGACCGAGCGCCTGCTGGCGCTGAGCCGCGGCCTGACGGCGGAAGACCTGGTCATCTGCCTGATCTCCGGCGGCGGCTCGGCGCTGCTGAGCCTGCCGGCGCCCGGCCTCACGCTGGCGGACAAGCAGGCCGTCAACCGCGCGCTGCTGGCCAGTGGGGCATCCATCGGCGAGATGAACTGCGTGCGCAAGCACCTGTCCGCGATCAAGGGCGGACGGCTGGCGGCGGCCTGCGCGCCGGCGCGGGTGCTGACGCTGGCCATCAGCGACGTGCCGGGCGACGATCCGGCCGTCATCGCGTCCGGCCCGACGGTTGCCGACCCGACGACCTGCGCCGACGCGCTGGCCATCTGCCGCCGCTACCGGATCGACCTGCCCGCGGCCGCGCGGGCCGGGCTCGAATCGGGCACGTTCGAGACGCCCAAGCCCGGCGACGCGCGCCTGGCGGGCCACGAGCTGGCCTTGCTGGCCACGCCGCAGATGAGCCTGGAAGCGGCCGCCGAGGCGGCCCGTGCGCAAGGCCTGTCCGCGCACATCCTCAGCGACGAGATCGAGGGCGAGTCGCGCGTGGTGGGCGGCGTGCATGCGGCGCTGGCCCGCGCGGTCGCGCGGCGGGGCCAGCCCTTTGCCAGGCCTTGCGTGATCCTGTCCGGCGGTGAAACG
>JBKBVY010000306.1:0-3664 GCA_046289335.1 Roseateles sp.
GCAGCTCGGCCACCTGCTCGAACATCTGCGCGAACTGCGCCACCGCCTCGCGCGCGGCCGCCAGCAGCTCGCCCACGGCGGCATCGCGCTGCGGGTCGGCCGCCGGATCGCGGCGCTTCTGCACCTCGGCCAGCCGGTGGTGCAGCGCCTCGATCAGCAGCGCGCGGCGCTTGGGGTTGTCCAGCAGGTCGTCCTGCAGGTAGGGGTTGCGCTGCACCACCCAGATGTCGCCCAGCACCTCGTACAGCATGCGCGCGGATCGGCCCGTGCGCCGCTCGCCGCGCAGCTTGTCCAGCAGCTCCCAGGCCCGCGAGCCCAGCAGCCGGATGACGATCTCGCGGTCGGAGAACGAGGTGTAGTTGTAGGGAATCTCGCGCAGGCGCGGGGCGTCGTGGGCGACGGTGTCGGCCACTTCAGCGGCGGCCGGCATCAGGGGATGCGGGGCGTTCATAGAGGGATCGGATTATCACAGTGGGGTGTTTCCCCTCAGAATCTGCGGGATGACCCCCTGGCCCTATCCCCTCTGGCTGGCCCACCGCGGCGCCGGCAGGCTGGCCCCGGAGAACACGCTGGCGGCCTTCCGCCTGGGCGCGCATTTCGGCTACCGAGCCTTCGAATGTGACGTCAAGCTCAGTCGCGACGGCGAAGCCTTTTTGCTGCACGACGACACGCTGCAGCGCACGACGGACGGCCACGGTTCGCCCGCCGGGCAGGACTGGGCCCTGCTCGCGCGGCTGGACGCCGGCCGCTGGCACAGCCCCGCCTTCGCCGCCGAGCCGCTGCCGCGGCTGGCCCAGATTGCCGGCTTCTGCCTGGCCAACGGCTGCGCGCTGAACATCGAGATCAAGCCCTGCCCCGGCGTCGAGCGGCTGACCGGCGAGGTCGCCGCCCGCGAGGCCGCGCGGCTGTGGGCAGGTGCAGCGGTGCCGCCGCTGCTGAGCAGCTTCAAGCCCGAGGCGCTGGAAGGCGCCCGCGCCGCCGCCCCCGAGCTGCCGCGCGCGCTGCTGCTGGACACGCTGTGGGACGGCTGGCCCGAGGCGGCGGCCGCGCTGGACGTGGTGGCCGTCATCACGAACTGGCGGCTGATGGACGCGGCGCTGATCCAGCGCCTCCATGACCACGGCTGGCGCGCGCTGGTCTACACGGTCAACGACGCCGACGTGGCGCAGCGGCTCATCGCGGACGGCATCGACGGCCTGATCACGGACGCGGTGGACCGGCTGGGGCCGGGCTGAGCGCACCAAGAAAGGCCACCACGTCGGCCATCTCGGCCTCGCTCAGCACGATGGGCTGGCGCTCGCCGTGGCCGGCCGAGCGCACCAGCTCGGAGTGACCCACCGGCGCCCGGGGCGCCGCGACATAGTGGCGCAGCACCTGCGCCAGCGTCGCGAACTGGCCGGCATGCATGTAGGGCGGCCGCTGGGCCACGCCGCGCAGCCCCGGCGTCTTGAAGGCGCCTTCCAGCGCCGGGTCGTCCGTCACCATGAAGCGCAGCTCCTGGCACTGCTCGGCCGCCGCGTCGCTGAAGGGCCCCAGGCAGTTGAACTCGTCGGCCCGCAGCGCCGCGGTGGCGGCCGCGCGGCCGCGGTCGGGCCGGGCCGGGTCGCGCGGCGGCACGCCGGTGTTGTGGAACTGCTGGTCCGTGAACAGCGGGCCCTGGTGGCAGCTCACGCACTGCGCCTTGCCGATGAACAGCCGCAGGCCGCGCAGCTCGTCGGGCCGCAGCAGCGCGTCGGCCGCGCGGTCGCCGCGCTGCAGGGCGTCCAGGTAGGCGTCCAGCCGCGTGGGCGTCAGCGGCAGCGATTTCTCGAAGGCCGCGATGGCCTTGCCGGCGTTGGCGAACACCCGCGAGACCTGGGCCTGGCGCGCCGGGCCCAGCGCGGCCCAGGCCGCGCGCTCAGCCGGGCTGCCCAGCGGGCCGGCGTCGGCGGGCAGGTCGTCCAGCCGCGGCAGCGGGCCGAACAAGGCCTCGTAGTCCGCCCGGTAGTGCGCCGCCAGCAGCGGGCCAGCCGCGTGCGGTTGAGGCCGTGCTCCAGCGGGTCTTCCAGCGGGCCCAGGGCCTGGGCCCACAGGCTGTCCTTGCGGCCGTCCCAGAACAGCCAGGTGGCGTGGCCGGCGCCCACGATGGGCATGGCGCGGCGCGTGCCGGTGGCGATGCCGCGGCTGACCGGCAGGCCGTCCTGGAACTGCCGCGCCGGGTCGTGGCAGGAGCGGCAGGACACCGCGCCGTTGCGGCTCAGCCGTGCATCCTCGAACAGCCGGCGCCCCAGCGCGACGGCCGCGGGCTGGCGCTCCACGGCGTTGGACGGATCGGCCGGCTGGGGCGGCAGCCGCGCCAGACGCAGCGAGTCCAGCACGGCCAGCTCGTCGGCACGCCAGCGCCAGGCGCCGGCGCCGCCGGCCTCGCTGGCGGCAGCCAGCATCACGGCCAGCGCGGCCACCCCAAGAAGCAGCGAGCGCATGGCCGGCTCAACCGCCGGTGGCCGGCGCGGCCACCACGGTGTTGAAGGTCACGCGGTCGGCGCCGGCGGGGCCGTCCAGCGCGAGCTTGATCTCCCACCAGCCGGTCATGCTGAACTTCATGCCCTTGATGACGTAGACGCCGTCGGCCAGCTCGCGCGTGACCTGCGGGCGCGTGGGCAGGCCGTGGCCATGCTGCGGCATGCCGCCGTCCACGCGGATGCGGGCCTGCGCCACCGGCGCGCCCGCGGCGGTGGTGAGCCGCAGCTGCCAGCCGTGCAGCTGGTTGATGGCGGCCGGCCGCGGCGGCGGCATCAGCGTGACGACGTAGCGGCCTTCGGCGCTGGTGCGCGTCAGGGCCAGGTCCAGGTCCTTGGGCGGGGCCATGCTGTTCGCCGAGCGGCTGCAGGCGCTGGCGTCGCGCACCGGCATCGCGCTCACGCCCGTGCTGCTGCCCTACCGCCGCGCCAGCCGCGCCGTGGCCACCGGCGAGGCCGACCTCAGCGCCACGCTGGACAACCCCTGGACCCCACCGGACGCCATGGTGCTGGGCACGCTGATGCGCCTGCGCATCGTCGCCTGGGCCCGGCCGGGGCTGTGCCTGACCCGGCCCGACCTGTCGCCCCATGCGGCCGATGCACTGGCCCGGGCGCTGGACTGAAGCCACGGTCGGACGCCCACCACGCAAAGTTTTTTGTCTGAAAAGTCAGACTTTCGGCAAATGACGCGCGGTGATGGCAGCATGCGCCCCCATGCCAAAAGCCGCGCCCTCCACCGTCCTCACCGTCGCCACCCTCGCCAGCCTGTTGTTGCTGAGCGCCTGCCAGAAACAGAAACCCGAGCCCCCCAAGGGCAACCCGCCCGAGGTGGGCGTGGTCAGCGTCCGCGCCGGCGACGCGCCGCTGGAGCTGGAGCTGCCGGGCCGGCTGTCGGCCAGCCAGGTGGCCGAGATCCGGCCGCAGGTGGGCGGCATCGTGGTCAAGCGGCTGTTCACCGAAGGCGCCACCGTCAAGGCCGGCCAGCCGCTGTACCAGCTGGACGCCGCCGCCTTCGAGGCCGAGCGCGCCCGCACCGCCGCCGCGCTGCAGAAGGCCGAGGCCACGCTGGCCGTGGCGCGCAGCAAGGCGGCGCGTGACGCCGAGCTGCTGAAGGCCGATGCCATCAGCCGCCAGGCCGCCGACGACAGCGCCGGCGCGCTGGTCAC
>JBKBVY010000030.1:0-20718 GCA_046289335.1 Roseateles sp.
GGGCGGCGCCGGCCGGGTGGGCGTGCGCGGCGGCTGGGGCTGGATCAGCCGCACCGTGGTCCAGCGGCGTTCGGCGGGGGCGTCGATGCGCGGCGGGCGGTGCAGCCACAGCGCCAGCAGCACGGCACCGTGCAGCGCGACGACCAGCGCGCGGGCGGCCCAGCGGGCGTTCATGGCCGCTACAGCTTCAGGCTGAGCCGGGTCTGGGCTGGTGCCACCAGGCGTGCGGCGTCGGGCCAGTTCTCCTGGCCGGTCAGCAGCATGCAGGGCCGGGCGGGCTCGCCCTTCTTGGCATCCGGCTCGCGCTCGGCGGCCACGGCGGGCAGCGGCAGGCCCAGCAGCTGGCCGTTCTCGCGCCACTCCAGCTCCCAGGTCGGTGTGGCGCTGCAGACGCGCACCGCCTGCAGCCGCGGGAACAGCCAGCGCAGGTAGAAGGGCAGCAACTCCTCGCGCAGCCGGTGGGCGACGCGCATGATGTGGCGCACCTGGCCCAGCGTGAGCTGATCGGGCGGCGTGGTCAGCTCGATGGTGCCGCGGATGGACAGCTGGCCCTTCACCGCATTGGTGGCCAGGTCGGCGGTCCTGGCCTCGGCCTCGGGCAGCACGGGCAGGTCGAAGCGGCCGTCGCCCGCAAGGCGGATGGGGTAGTCGGCCTCGTCGCTGCGCACGGCCAGGCGGATGTCGGACAGCGCCAGCTTGGTCTTCTCGGTGTTGACCTGGAAGTCCATGCGAAACAGGCCTTCGCCGTGCTGCGCCAGCTTGCTCAGCAGCGAGTTGATCTGCTTGTAGGGCAGCACGGTGCCGTCGCGCTTGAGCTCGGTCTTGACCGGCGGCAGCACTTCGGTGGGCGTCTGGGCCTGCACGGCCGAGGCGGCGGCCAGCAGGCCGGTGAGCAGGAGTCGCATGGTCATTCGTCGGGGTGGTCAGGCTCGGGGCCGGGTTCCCAGGCCAGCAGGTCGCCGGGCTGGCATTGCAGGACGTCGCAGATGCGCGCCAGCGTGTCGAAGCGCACGCCGCGCACCTTGCCGCTCTTGAGCAGCGACAGATTGGCCTCGGTGATGCCCACGCGCTCGGCCAGCTCGCGCGAGCGCATCTTGCGGCGCGCGAGCATCACGTCGAGGGTGACGACGATGGGCATCAGATGAATTCAGCGTTTTCGTCGGCGACTCTTGCCGCCTCGTACAGCACTTGGGCGAGCGCCAGCAGCAGCAGGCCGAACAGCAGCGCCAGGTAGTGGTCCGACGACAGGCCGAACCACAGCTGCCGCTCGCCCTCGGGATTGCCCAGCGTCAGCGCCAGGATGGCCAGCGTGCGCCCCAGCGGCTGGGCCGCCGCCAGCAGGCACAGTGCCAGGCCCAGCCGGCGCAGATGGGCAGCCGGCGCCCGGGCCAGCAGCTCGCCGCGCGCGAAGCAGCCGAACAGCGCCCACATCTGCGCCAGCGCAAACACGCTGACGCCCGCCGGCAGCAGCGTGGCCAGCAGCGCGCCCACGCGGGCGCCCATGTCCAGCTGGATCTTGGGAATGCCCCACTGCTGCGTGACCACCTGCGCCACCCAGTCCGGCTGCGCCCAGAACAGAAAGGGCATGGTGCCCAGCAGCAGCGCGCCGGCCAGGCTCAGCAGCCGCACGATCCACGCCAGGCGGCGGATGCGGCGCAGGCCGTCGGCGGAGAAGGAGTCGGGCATGGGGACTTGGTAGGAAACGGTAAAAACTTACTGTAAAACAATAATTCGTTGCCGTGAGACGGAATTCTTCCCCAAGATCAGGGGGCACCTCGGGGTGGCCAGCGAGGGGCTCCAAAATGCGGGGCATGAGCAAGAAGAGCCCTCATGTCAGCGAGACCCCCGCCACGCAGATGCTCAAGCGGGCGGGCGTGGCCTACACGGAGCATGTCTACGACTACGTCGAGCACGGCGGCACGGCTGAATCGTCCAGGCAGCTGGGCGTGGACGAGCATGCGGTGGTGAAGACGCTGGTGATGCAGGATGAGAAGGCCGAGCCCCTGCTCGTGCTGATGCACGGCGACAAGACGGTCAGCCTCAAGGAGCTGGCGCGGCAGATCCCGTGCAAGAAGGTGGAGCCCTGCAAGCCCGAGGTGGCGCAGCGCCACAGCGGCTACCAGGTGGGCGGCACCTCGCCCTTCGGCGTGCGCAAGGCCATGCCGGTGTTCGTCGAGGCGACCATCCTGGAGCTGCCCAAGATCTGCATCAACGGCGGGCGGCGCGGCTATCTCGTCGGCATCGCGCCGCAGGTGCTGACCGAGCTGCTGGGCGCGCGGCCGGTGCACTGCGCCAACTGAGCCACCGGGCTGCATGACAATGCCGCCCCATGCAAACCGCTCTCTCCCTGCTTGCCGGCCTGGCCGGCTACCTGATCGGCTCGCTGTCCTTCGCCGTCATCGTCAGCCGCGCCATGGGCCTGTCGGACCCGCGCAGCTATGGCTCGGGCAACCCCGGCGCCACCAACGTGCTGCGCTCGGGCAACAAGGCCGCCGCCATCCTGACGCTGGTGTTCGATGCGCTCAAGGGCTATGTGCCCGTGCTGGCCGTGCTGATCTGGGGCCCGCGCCACGGCCTGGGTGAAGGCACTGCGGCCCTGGTGGGCCTGGCCGCCTTCCTGGGCCACCTGTGGCCGGTGTTCTTCAAGTTCCAGGGCGGCAAGGGCGTGGCCACTGCGGCCGGCGTCATCTTCGCGCTCAACCCGCTGCTGGGCGTGGCGACGCTGGCCACCTGGGTCATCATCGCCTGGTTCAGCCGCTACTCGTCGCTGGCCGCCATCGTGTCGGCGGCCTTCGCGCCGATGTATCAGTTGCTGATCTGGGAAGCCGGCCCCACCGCGCTGGCCCTGATCATCATGGGCTTGCTGCTGGTCTGGCGCCACCAGGCCAACATCAAGAAGCTGCTGGCCGGCACCGAAAGCAAGCTGGGCCAGAAGGCCGCCAACGCCCAACACCCACCCACCTCCAAACCTCGCAGGAAATCATGAGCAAGCAATCCATCGAACGCTTCGACGTCGGCGCCCGCATGTCCGAAATGGCCGTGCACAACGGCGTGGCCTACCTGGCCGGCCAGGTGCCCGAAGACACCAGCGTGGGCATCGAGGGCCAGACGGCCCAGGTGCTGGCCGCCATCGACCGCCTGCTGGAACGCGCCGGCACCGACAAGAGCCGCATCCTGCGCGCGCAGATCTTTCTGCCCAACCGCGACGACTTCGCCGGCATGAACGCCGCGTGGGAAGCCTGGGTCTCGCCCGGCCACACGCCGCCGCGCGCCACCGTCATCGCCGGCCTGGCGCGGCCGGAGTGGAAGGTCGAGATCGTCGTCACCGCAGCAGTCTGACGACGTTGCCGCGCCGGCCGATCGAGCGAAGCGAGTAGCTCTGTCCCCAACTGATCAGGCACTTTGCGGGACAGACCGCCCGAGCGAAGCGAGTCGCTCTGTCCCCACTGACTAGCCTTTGGCTGCGCGCTGCAGCCAGAAGCCGGTGTCGAAGCGCTGCTCGGCACCGGTTTTCTCATTGACCAGCCAGAACTCGCGGCCGTCGGCGCTGGCCCGTACCAGCTCGCCGGCATGCCGGCCGGCCGTCACGCGCAGGCCCACCGCGCTGGCCGGAAAGCCCGGCAGCCGCGCCAGCGCCTCCAGCGGTGTCGCCGTCCGCGGGTCCGCCGCCAGCCGCAGCTTGCGCACCAGCGGCGCGAGGAACTCGCCCGCCGCGTCCGCCGGCGACACGAACACCACCAGCTTGGCCTGCGCCCGGCTCAGCGCGACGTTCAGCAGCCGCTGCGCGGCCTCGCCCTGCAGGAAGGGCTGTGCGCCGTCGGCCGGGTCGAACAGCACCACCGGCGCCTCGCTGCCCTGGGCGCGGTGCACGGTGCTCACGCGCAGCGACTCCGGCAGTCCCCGCGCGCGCAGGCACTGGCGGATCAGCGCCCGCTGCGCGCGAAACGGCGTCAGCACGATCAGCTCGTCAGGCCGCCAGCCCTGCGCCAAGGCCCGCTCCACCAGCGCCGCAATGGCCTCGGCCGACTCGCGTCGCACCGGCCCGCGCTCGTGGGCCGACCAGCCGCCGTCGCGCTGCACGCGGTGCAGGTGCACATGCACCTCGGGCCCGATGTCGCCCAGCGCGCGCCGCCGCGCCGCCAGCCAGTCGGCCGAGGCCTGGGCGTCCGCCGCCACGCGCAGCAGGCCGTCGTAGAACAGCTCGCTGACCAGCGTGCCGATGGGCGCGGCCATGCGCGACTGCTCGTCCAGCAGCGCGACCGCGGGTCCACCGCGCGGCATCTCCGCAAACGCCGACCGGCCCAGCCAGCGCCGGGCCAGCCGGTCCTCGCTGCGCTGCACCGGCGCCAGCTGCTGCGGGTCGCCCGCGAACAGCCGGGCCCGGCCCAGCGGCATCAGCGCCAGCGTGTGCGCCAGGCTCACCTGGCTGGCTTCGTCGAACACGACCAGGTCGAACGGCGGCTCGCCAGCGGGGCTCAGCTCGCGCAGCGTCTTCAGCGTGAAGGCGGCGCGCGTGGTCGTCATGGCCGCCAGCCGGCAGCGCCGCAGCACCTGCAGCGACGACGCGCGCAGCTCGTCGCGCAGCGCGGCCACGCGGTCGGCCCAGGCCTTCAGCGCCTGCGCGTCGCGCGCGGGCGGCCGGGCCGCCTCGGCGCGTGCCAGGCGGGCGATGAGGTCGCGGTCCTGCGTGGGGATCAGGTGCTCGCGGCCCTCGTAGGCCGCGGCGTCGAAGCGTGTGCCCAAGCGCTGCACGGCCGCGCGCAGCGGCTCGCGCCGGCCCTTTTGCAGCGCCTTGTCGACGGCCAGCGCCGCGAGGTCCACCGCGTGGTTGGTGGTGGACAGCAGCAGCACGCGTGCGGTCGGGTGGCGGTCCAGGTACTCGGCCAGCAGCACGCCCAGCGTGGTCGTCTTGCCCGTGCCGGGCGGCCCCCACAGGAAGGCGCTGCTGAAGCCCGTCAGCGCCAGCGCGGCCCGCTGCGCCGGCCGCAGCCAGCGGAAGGGCTCGCCCGTCAGCGGCGTGCCGCCGCGCAGCGCTTGTGGCTTTGCAAGGTCGGGCAGGCAGGCCAGCGCGGCCTCCGCCCAGGGCGTGTCCCACCAGGCATCGGCCACCGCGTTCAGGAAGCGCGTGGGGTAGAGGCGAATCAGATGCCCGGCCGGCGGCGGCGTGCTGCTGGCGTTCTGCAGCACCAGCTGGTCGTCCTCGGCCACGACGGCCAGGACGCTGGCGCCGCCCTTGGCCGGGCTGCCCCACCAGGCGCTGGCGCCGTCCAGACTGTCGTCCAGCAGCGCCTGCGCGGACGCCGCGCCCGGCCGCTGGCCTTCGGCGAACACATAGCCGGGCTCCAGCGTCACGCGCCACAGCGGGCCGTCACGCTCGGCGTGCAGCACCTTGAAGTCGTAGTACTCGGGGGTGGCCGACAACTCGGCATCCAGGGCTGCGCGGATGTCGGGCAGGCTCATGGCGGGAGAGGGTGACGGAAAAGGGCGGGACTTTAAGGGCAGGCGCGCGCCTCAGGGCGGGAGCGCGGCAGTGGCTTCGAGCGGGTGGCTATCGCCCCTGAGCGGTCCGCCGATCCATCGAATTCGCGGCCTGAAAGTAGTCGCTCAACGGCTCGATGCAGAGGACGCCGTAGGGCGGGTCACGACCCGCCATCCACTTGAGCGGTCCTTCCACGAGCCAGCTTCGTCGCCGGGATGGCGCAGGCAGCGGGGCGGGCCTGACGTTTCGTGTCCCCCGGCCCGCTTACGCGGGCCTCCTCCTTCACCTTCGCATCAGGCCCGCCCCACTGCTCGCTTGCGTGACACCCAGTTCCTTCGTCGAGGAAACCCGACGGTGCGGCAGTGGGATGCGGGGGGACGCAATTGCGAAGGTAAAGGAGGAGGGCCGCGCCGCGGCCCGGGGGACACGTAGCAATTGCGTCCCCCCCGCGTCCCACTGCCATCCTGACGCCGGCAGACATCGGAAGCAGACTTTGGCGGCAGACCGCTCCTGGCCGTCAGCAGACCGCAAGACTCAGCCCGCCGCACTGCCCGTATCCCGGGTCCGCTGCGTCAGCAGCCGCTTCCGCACCGCATGGATGTTGTTCCGCAGCGCGTAAAGCTCCTCGGCATAGGACAGCGGCACCGCAATGCGGTGGGTCACGCGGTCGAGTTCGTCCAGTTCGTCGAGCAAGGCCTCGCGCGCGTCGGTGCCGGCTTCCAGCCTGGCCTCCACCTCGCGCAGCCGCGCATACCAGCGGAACACGCGCGAGCGCACGCGGAAGGTGTAGAGCGGCGGCACCACGCGCGACAGCGGCAGCATCAGCACCAGCAGGCCGCCGACCACCAGCCACATGCGTTCCAGCAGGTTGCCGGCCCAGAAGGGCAGGTAGTGCGCCCAGGCCGGCGGCGTGCCGTTGATGGCGCGGTCGCCCTCGGCGCTGACGGGCAGCTCGCTGGTGCGGGTGTTCGGGAAGTCGCGCGCGCCGTTGAACCAGCCCGCCCCGCCGTGCTGGCCCAGGGCCGCCTGCGCGAACAGCTGGCGCAGCGCCGGGTGGGTCTGCTCGCGGGCCAGCAGCGCCGTGGTGGTGGCCAGCAGCGGCACGTCCTGCGGCGGCAGGTCGGCCGCCAGGTCCACCACGCCGCGCGGCAGCCTCACGGTGGACAGGAAGGGCAGGTGGCGCGAGTAGGCCTCGTCCTGCTCGAAGCCCATCAGCGCAATGGCCGGGTCCAGCAGCAGCGCGCGGATCAGGCCGGCCTGCGGCGCCGAGATCAGCACCGCGGCATCGAGCTGGCCCTGGCGCAGCGCCTCACCCGCGGCGTCGGGCGGCAGGTTGGACAGCCGCAGGTCGGTGGGCTTGAGCTGGTTCAGCGCCAGCAGCCGCTCGACGATCTGCGGCACGCCGCTGCCGTCCTGGTCCACGTTGACGCGCAGGCCGCGCAGCTGCGTCAGGCGCTGCAGTTCGCCGCCGGGCTGGCGGCGCGCGATGGCCAGATCACGGCGGTAGAAGATCCAGATCGGCTCGTAGAACAGGCTGCCCAGCGAGACGATGCCGGCCTCGGTGTCGGCCGCCGGGTCGGCCATGCCGCCGCGCACGAAGCCCACGTCGGCCGTGCCGGCCCGCAGATGGGCCAGGTTGTCCTGCGCGCCTTCGCTGGCGATCAGCTTCACGTCGATGCGCTCGCGCGCCACCGCCTTCGCATAGCCTTCGCCGAAGCCGGCATAGGCACTGCCCGCCGGGCCGGTGGCCAGCCGCACCTGGCGCGGCGGCTGCGGATCCAGCCACCAGTAGGCCGCCGCCAGCAGGCCGCCGCCGAGCAGCAGCAACGGGCCCATCGAGACGACCATGTCGCGCAGCGTCTGCAGCGCGAGGCGCAGCCTGCGGGTGGCCTGCCATTGCTGAATGGGGCTCATGGCTTGCCGTCCCGGACGGTCAGCGTCGGGGCGTGCGCTCTGCACGGCCGCGCGCACGGATGAGCACCGGTATGCGCCGGGGCTTCAAGTGAAAACGTGATCGTGATGCCGGTGCATCGCATGGGCTGGGTCTTCAGCGAAGGAGGAGCGGGTCATCGTAGGCGAGGTCGGTAGACCTTCACACCTCCGCCACAGTGGCCGCCTAGGCTGGCGGGCTTTCAGCCGGGAGCTGCCATGGGCCACATCGAAGACGAGCTGGTGAAGCGCATCCACCGCGACCTGCAGGACGACTTCGACGAGGAGCTGGAACTGGAGCTGGAGGACCGCGAGTTCGGCATGTCACCTGCCGACGCGCCGGCCGATGCCGCCGGCGAGCGCCGCCGCTACTTCCGCGAGCTGTTCCGGCTGCAGAGCGAGCTGGTGAAGCTGCAGGACTGGGTGCAGCACAAGGGTCACAAGGTGGTCATCCTGTTCGAGGGGCGCGACGCGGCGGGCAAGGGCGGTGTCATCAAGCGCATCACGCAGCGGCTGAACCCGCGTGTGTGCCGCGTGGCCGCGCTGCCGGCGCCCAACGACCGCGAGCGCACGCAGTGGTACTTCCAGCGCTATGTGTCGCACCTGCCGGCGGCCGGCGAGATCGTGCTGTTCGACCGCAGCTGGTACAACCGCGCCGGCGTCGAGCGGGTCATGGGCTTCTGCACCGACGATCAGTACGAGGAGTTCTTCCGCTCTGCCCCCGAGTTCGAGCGCATGCTGGTGCGCTCGGGCATACAGCTGATCAAGTACTGGTTCTCCATCAGCGACGACGAGCAGCGTGTGCGCTTCCTGAGCCGCATCCACGACCCGCTCAAGCAGTGGAAGCTCAGTCCCATGGACCTGGAGTCCCGCCGCCGCTGGGAGGAATACACCAAGGCCAAGGAGGTGATGCTGGAGCGCACCCACATCCCGGAGTCGCCCTGGTGGGTGGTGCGGGCCGACGACAAGAAGCGCGCCCGGCTGAACTGCATCCACCACCTGCTGGGCCAGATCGCCTACCAGGAGGTGCCGCATGCCGACATCGAGCTGCCGGCGCGCGAGCGGCGCGAGGACTACATCCGCAACCCGGTGCCGGACAGCATCGTCGTTCCCGAGGTGTATTGAGTCCGCCTACGATGGCGGCATGAAGCTGCCCCCGCTCTCGTTGATCGTCGTCGTCGCCGTGGCCGCCGCGGGCTCCTGGGCGTGGCGTGGCCATGTGAAGGCGCAGGACGCCGAGCTGCTGGTGCAGCGGGTCAAGCCGGGCGACATCCGCATGATCTCGTCCGAGACCTGCGGCTGGTGCACGGCGGCGCGGCGTTGGATGCAGGACGAAGGCATCCCCTTCCAGGAATGCTTCATCGAGCGCGATGCGCAATGCCGTGCCGACTATCAGGCGCTGGGCGGCCGCGGCACGCCCACGCTGGTGGTGCGCGGCCAGACGGTGCTGGGCTTCGACCGGGCGCGCATCATCGAGATCGTTCAATAGCCAGAAGGCCGAACCGAATCGGCAGCGCTGGCTCGGCAACGCTGGCGACTCGGCTCGGCGAGGGTGAGATTCGCGGGGGTCATTCGCATGACGTGATCACCCGCTCAGGCGCGCTTGGTCGTGCCCTTGGCGGCGGCCAGCGTCATCTGGCGCAGCAGCGTGGCGTCGCTGTAGCCGACCACCACCACGCGGGGCAGCTGGGCGACTTCCCGTTGGGCGTGGCCGGTGACGACGACGCGGGGCAACTGGGCGATCTCGCTGCTGGCCTTGCCGGTCACGACAACGCGCTCCAGCTTCACGACATCCTGCGGCGCGGCCTGGGCGACGACGGAGAAGGTCAGGCCGGCGAGGGCGGCGATGACGGCGGAGAAGAGGCGGTCTTGCAGGTTCATGAGGGACTCCATTCGGTGGGTTTCGAACCGCGTGATTGCTGGTTCGATGGAGTCAGTTTCGTCATCGCGACGGCGCGCTTCCAGGCGCCTGCGATCAATGGCGGGCCGCGCCGGATGAACTGCAGAAACGGCGGATGGAGCGTGCGGCTATTCGAGTTGAAGCCCCAGCCGCGCCAGCTCGCCGCGGCCCTGGCGCACCAGCACGGGGGCGTCGCCCTGGCTGAGGTCCAGCACGGTGGTGGGCTGGGCCGGGCAGGCGCCGGCGTCCAGGATGAACTGCAGCTGGCGGTCCAGCCGCTCGGCCACCTCGCCGGCGTCGTTCATGGGCTCCGTGTCGCCCGGCGGGATCAGCGTGGTGGACAGCAGCGGCTCGCCCAGCAGTGCCAGCAGGTCCTGCGTGACGCGGTGCTCGGGCACACGCAGGCCGATGGTGCGCCGGCTGGGGTGGGACAGCCGACGCGGCACCTCCTTGGTGGCCAGCAGGATGAAGGTGTAGGCGCCCGGCGTGGCCAGCTTGAGCAGCCGGTACTGGCGGTTGTCCACCATCGCGTAGGTGGCGAGTTCCGACAGGTCGCGGCACAGCAGCGTCAGGTGGTGCTTGTCGTCCACGCCGCGCACGCGCCGCAGCGCCTCGGCGGCGGTCTTGTCGTTCAAGTGGCAGACGAAGGCATAGCTGGAGTCCGTCGGGATGGCGCCGATGCCGCCGGCCTGCAGCATCTGCACGCACTGGCGCAGGAAGCGCGGCTGCGGGTTGTCGGGATGGACTTCGAAGAGCTGGGCCATGGTGTCAACGATGAATGCGGTCCGCCAGCGCCGCCCACACCGGCGTCAGGCTGGCCGGCAGCGGGGGCAGCGTGCCCAGGTCCACGCGGCTTTCCTCGGGGCTGTGGAAGTCGGACCCGCGCGAGGCCAGCAGGCCGAACTCGCGGGCGGTGTCGGCGTACTGCTGGAACTCGGCCGCCGTGTGGCTGCCGGTGACCACCTCGATGCCGCGGCCGCCGTGGGCCATGAACTCGGTGATCAGCGCGTACTCCTCGGTGGGCGTGAAGCCGTAGCGGCCCGGGTGGGCGATGACGGCCACGCCGCCGGCCCGCGTGATCCAGCCCACCGCATCGCCCAGTGCCGCCCACTTGTGCGGCACGAAGCCGGGCTTGCCCTCGGTCAGATAGCGGCGGAACACGTCGGCCACGTCGCTGCAATGGCCCGCGTCGACCAGGAAGCGCGCGAAGTGGGTGCGCGAGATCAGGTCGGGGTTGCCGACGTACTTCAGCGCGCCCTCGAACGCGCCGGGTATGCCCACCTGCGCCAGGCTGGCCGCCATGTCGCGGGCGCGGGCCTCGCGGCCGCCGCGGGTGGCGCGCAGGCCCTCGGCCAGCTCGGTGGATTCGTGGTCGAAGCCCAGGCCCACGATGTGCACCACGCGGCCGGCGAAGCTGACGGAGATTTCGGTGCCGGTCAGGTAGGCCAGGCCGGCCGCGCGGGCGGCGGCGATGGCGCGGGCCTGGCCGCCGATCTCGTCATGGTCGGTCAGCGACCACAGCTGCACGCCGCCGGCCGCGGCGCGGCCGGCCAGGGCCTCGGGCGTCAGCGTGCCGTCCGAGACGACGGAGTGGCAGTGCAGGTCGGCGTTCAGCGAGGCATCGAGGTTCACCGTACCGATTCTCGCAGGCGGCTCGAATCTCCCTGCTTCAGGCGGTGGTGATCGGCCCGAGCGCCGGCCGCGTTCAAAGCCTGAAGGCGTTCACCGTCTCGTCCATGTACGCGGCCTGGGCGCGCAGACTGTCCGCGGCCGCGGCGGCTTGCTCGACGAGGGCGGCGTTCTGCTGGGTCATCGCGTCGATGGCCTGCACGGCCTCGCCGAGCTCGGTGGTCTGCTGGGCCTCGGCACGGGTCTGCTCGGCCATGGCGTGGATGATGCCGCTCATCTCCTGCACCTTGCCGAGGATGGCGTTGACGGCCTCGCCGGCATCGGCCGCCTGTGCGGTGCCGGCTTCCACGCGCTCCACCGACTGCGAGATCAGCGCCTTGATCTCGCGCGCCGCCGTCGCGCTGCGTTGGGCCAGCGCGCGCACCTCGGCAGCCACGACGGCAAAGCCGCGGCCGGCGTCGCCGGCGCGGGCGGCTTCCACGGCGGCATTCAGCGCCAGGATATTGGTCTGGAAGGCGATACCGTCGATCAGCCCGGTGATGTCGCCGATGCGGCGGCTGCCGTCCTCGATGCCCTTCATGGTGTCGACCACGTCGCCGACGATGCGGCCGCCGCGCGAAGCGACATCGGCGGTTGACAGGGCCAGGGATTCGGCGTCCTCGGCGGCGCGGCTGCTGTGCTGCACGGCGGCGGTCAGCACCTGGACATTGGAGGCCGTCTGCTGCAGGCGGGCCGCTGCAGCCTCGGTACGCGCCGCCAGGTCCTGGTTGCCGGCGGCGATCTCGGACACGGCGTGGCGGATGCCGCCGGCATCCTCGTGGATGCGTTCGACCAGGCTGCGCAGGCGCTGCTGCATGTGTTCGAGGGCCGACAGCACGCGGCCCAGCTCGTCGCGGCGACCGCGGGGCACCGGCTGGCTGAGGTCGCCGGCGGCGATGCGCTCGGTCACCTCCACCATCTGCCCGACCGGGATCAGCAGCTGGCGGATGGAGCGGGCCATGACAAAGAGCATCAGGGCCAGGGCCGCGGGAACGATGACCATCAGCAGGTTGCGCCGCAGCCGGGCATCGTTGGCGCGCGCCTTCAGGCCGGTGTCCAGCACCGCCATGATCTCGCCGCTGAGCTTGGCCTGCAGGGCGCCGGCCTCGGTCAGGCGGGCGGCCAGCTGGTCCAGCGGATAGTTGACGTCTCTGGTCGCGGCTTCCAGCGTCTCATCGACCTGGCGGCGCTGGCTGTGCGCGGTTTGCGCCAGGGGCTTGAGACCCTCGGTCAGGGCGCCGTCGCCGGACTGCAGGGCCAGCTGCAGATGGATCTGCATCTGGGCGGCATGCTCGCGGTAGCGGGTCTGCGCAGCGGCCACGCTGGCCATGTCGTCGACCGCCGCGGAGCGCGCGATGGACGCCAGTTCGGACAGCGCATCCTGGGCGCGCGGTGCGGCCTGCAGGCCGGCGATGATGGAGAAGTAGGACGAGGCCTCGGGGTCGAGCAGCAGACCCGAGCCGGCATTCAGCTCGGTGATGGCCTCGAAGGTGGCGGCGGCCAGGCTCAGCTGGGCGGCCATCAGCCTGGGTGTGTCCAGCGGGCCTTCGGCGAGGGCCTTGGCCAGGGCGGCCTGCTGGCGGCGCAGCGCGGCGATGCGCTCGCGCTGCCGGGCGACCAGGGCGGCGTCCAGGTGGGACTCGGTCAGGGTCTGCTCGAGCTGGCGCAGGGTCTGCTCGACCTGGGCGGATGCCGCCACCGCCTGGGGCTTGGCGTCGGGTTGGGTGCTGAGGGCCGCGGCGCCGAGGCCGCGCTGCTGCTGCAGGGCGGCCAGCACGGCCTGCCAGGCTCGATTGGCGGGCAGGGCATGCTGTTCTCCGGCGACGACGTCGAGCTGGGCGGCGTACTGGCGCAGCAGCATGCCGCTGGGCACGATGCCCAGGACCAGGGACAGCACGGCGATCAGGGTGAGCCGGGTGCGCAGGCTCCAGTTTTCGGTGGCTTTGAGCAGTCTCATGGTTGTTGTTCGGTGCCGGGCTCAGAGGTGGAGGGTTTTGCAGCGTGCAAGGCGGGCCGGGATCACAGGCCCTCGCCCCCTCAGGCTGCAAGCAGGGCGTTGCGCGGCCCGGGCCGCTGGCGGCGGTCGACGAAGTAGCGGCTGCCGCCGGCGCGGCCCTTGGCCACGCGCTTGGGCTCGGCCAGTGCGGCGCTCAGTGCGCGGGCGCTGTCGAACTGACCCGGCACATGCAGCACGGCGCCGGCCGAGATGGTGGGCAGCGGATGGAAGCTGGGCTGGTTCTGGCGGTTCAGCGTGATGTAGCCGCCGGCGGCCAGGTGCTCGGCCGAGAAGAAGCTGCGCACGCCGGCATCAAACGCCTGGCAGACGCGCGCGAGCCGGGCCTCCCAGTCGGGGCTGCCCAGCACCATGACGAAGTCGTCGCCGCCGATGTGGCCCACGAAGTCCAGCTGCGGGTCGGCGGCCTGGGTCAGCACGCGGGCAGCCAGCCGGATGATGTCGTCGCCCACGCGGTAGCCGTAGACGTCGTTGAAGGGCTTGAAGTGGTCGATGTCCCACACCACGGCGGCAAAGGTCTCGCCGGCCTCGATGAGGCGGTCCAGGTGGTGGTCGATGGGCACGTTGCCGGGCAGCAGGGTCAACGGGTTGGCATAGCGGGCGGCATGCACCTGCAGGTCGGACACCGCCTTCAGCAGGTCGGAGCTGCGGCCGGTGCCGACGTAGGCGCCGTCGCGGGTGACGATGAAGCCGTCGATGAGCAAGCGCTCGTCCAGGCTGGCCATGGCGTCGCTCATCGCGCGCAGCGGCGTGGCGACGTCGAACACCAGCGGATGCGGGTCCATCAGCTCCACGCAACTGCGCTTGTCGAAGATGTCCATGAAGTAGCGCTCGCTGCCGCGCTTGAGCACGTGCAGCGAGCGCAGCACGCCGATGGGCCGCTGCTGCTCGTCCAGCACGGGAATGGCCAGCAGCTGGTCGTCGCGGTGGAACAGGTCCACCACGCTGCGGCAGTTGCTGGCCGCGGTGACGGTCAGGCCGCGGCGCGCTAGCTGGGCCGCGCTGGTGATGGCGCCCTGGGCCAGCGGCAGGGCCAGGTCGTTCTGCAGCAGGCGTGGCTGGGCATCGGCGGCCAGCCGCCCGCTCCACTGCGCGCTCAGGGACGCCCGCGGCGTCGCGCTGGGGCGTGCGAACAGATAGCCTTGGCAGATGGTCAGGCCCAGGCGGCGCAGCACGTCGAGATCAGACTCCTGCTCCAGCCCCTCGGCCACCACCTCGCAGCCGCTGGTGGCGGCCATCTCGACGATGCTGCGCACGAACTGCTGCTTCAGCGGCTCCTGGGCGATGCCGTCGATGAAGTGGCGGTCGATCTTGACGAAGTCGGGCCGCATCTCCATCCAGCGGCGCAAGGACGCGAAGCCCTCGCCCAGGTCGTCCAGCGCGACGCGAAAGCCCTGGCTGCGCAGCACCTGCAGCGCGTCGTCCAGCTGGGCCAGGTCTTCGATGGGGCGGGTCTCGGTCAGCTCGATGACCACGCGCGAGGTCGGCAGGCCCAGCTCGTCCAGCTGGGCGGCCAGCAGGCCGGCATGCTCGCGCGCGCCCAGCAAGGTGTCGGCCGTGACGTTCAGGAACAGCTGGCCCGGCAGGCCCAGCTGCCGGAAGCGCTGCAGCGCGCGCTGGATGATGAGGTGCTCCAGCTCCACCAGCCGGCCCAGCCGCGCGGCGGCCTCGAACAGCACCAGCGGCGAGTGCAGCGGGCCGTCGGCCGGCGCGCGGGTCAGCGCCTCGAAGCCGTAGATCTCGGCACGGTCGATGGCCACCAGCGGCTGGAAGTGGATGTCGAAGCTGCGCTGCTCGATCAGGCGGTCCAGCGCTTCGGCAAGGGGATCGGGCGCGGTGGCGCGCATGGGGGGGGGCTCCGGGGTCGGCCACCGGCCCGAGACATCCGAACCGGTTGGCGCCGCGGATTCTTGGAAGTCCGCGTGACAGTCCGGTGACGCGCGGGACTTTTCACTCCGAGCCTGCCAACTCCGTCACGTCTTCGGGCCGAGCGCCGGGCCGCCCCAAGCCGGCCCGGAGTCCCCTTGGGTGATCGGCCAAGGTACTCCTTGGACGAGGGGCTTCATGCCATGGCTTCGATCAGGTATTGCACCCGCTGCTGCCCCTGCCACTCGTCCAGGCTCAGCCGGTAGGCCAGCGTGACGCGCTCGGGCAGCATGTCCACCTGGTTGAACCAGATGCCGTCGACGAGCCGGCCGCCCTGGCGCAGCCTGAGCTTCAGATGTTTCTCGCCCACCAGCCGCTGCGACACCAGCTCGAAGCGGTCGCAGAACACCGGCGGCTCGAAGCCCTGGCCCCAGACCTGGCTGTCCAGCAGCCGCGCGGTCTCGGGCGTGGCCGCCTCGGCCGGCAGCGCCCCGTCGTGGCGCAGCGTGCGGGTCAGGTCTTGCTCGCTGAGCCACTCCTGCGCCACCTGCGCAAAGGCCAGCGCGAAGCGGTTCACGTCGTCCACCGCCAGCGTCGCGCCTGCCGCCATCGCATGGCCGCCGAACTTGGCCAGCAGCTCGGGCTCGCGCTTGGCCACCAGGTCCAGCGCGTCGCGCAGGTGGAAGCCCGGGATGGAGCGACCCGAGCCCTTCAGCTGGCCATCGGCGCCGCGCGCGAACACGAAGGTGGGGCGGTGCACGCGGTCCTTGATGCGCGAGGCGACGATGCCCACCACGCCCTCGTGGAACTCGGCGTCGAACAGCGCCACGGCCGGCGGCAGCTCGCCCTGCAGCGCCTGCACCAGGGCGTCCAGCCGCGCCTCGGCCATCTCGCGCATGCCGGCCTCGATGTCACGGCGCTCGCGGTTGATGGCATCCAGCTGGGTGGCGAGCTGCAGCGCGCGCTCGGGGTCGTCGGTGGTCAGCGTCTCTATGCCCAGCGTCATGTCGGCCAGCCGGCCGGCGGCGTTGATGCGCGGGCCCAGGGCGAAGCCCAGGTCGAAGCCCTGGGCCTTGGACGCATCGCGCTTGGCGGCGCTGAACAAGGCCATCACGCCGGGCTGGGCGCGGCCGGCGCGCATGCGCTTCAAGCCCTGCGCGACGAGGCGGCGGTTGTTGGCGTCGAGCTTCACGACGTCGGCCACCGTGCCCAGCGCGACGAGGTCCAGCAGGCCGTCCAGCCGCGGCACTTCGGCAAACACGCCCCGTGACCGCAGTTCGGCGCGCAGGCCCATCAGCACGTAGAAGGCCACGCCCACGCCGGCCAGCGACTTGCTCGGAAAGGGGCAGCCGGGCTGGTTGGGGTTGACGATGGCGTCGGCGTCAGGGACGACGGCCGCGCCGTCGACGACGGCCGGCAGGTGGTGGTCGGTCACCAGCACCTTGAGGCCTAGCGCGCGCGCATGGGCCACGCCGGCCAGGCTGGCGATGCCGTTGTCCACGGTCACCAGCAGCTGCGGCGACTGCTGCAGCGCCAGGTCCACGATGGTGGGCGTCAGACCGTAGCCGTGCACCGCGCGGTCGGGCACCACATAGCCCAGCTGCCCGGGCCGGGCGCCCAGCAGGCGCAGGCCGCGCAGCATGACGGCGCAGGCGGTGGCGCCGTCGCAGTCGTAGTCGGCCACGATGACGATGCGCTCGCCGTGCTGGATGGCGTCGGCCAGCAGCCGGGCCGCCTCGGGCAGGCCCTTCAAGCCCGTGGGGCCGGTGGGCGGCAGCAGCTGGGCCAGGTTCTCGTCCAGCTCGGCGGCCTCGCGCACGCCGCGCGCGGCCAGCAGCCGCGCCAGCAGCGGTGGCACGCCGGCCTGCTCCAGCGCCCAAGCGGTGCGCGGCGGCACTTCGCGTTCGACCAGTTTCACAACGCCTCCATCACGGCCGCCACGTCGGGCGCCTGGAAGCGTCGCTTGAGCTTCTCCACAAAGGACAGCGGCTGGGCCGTGTAGCGGCGCGCGAAGCGGTCGCCGCACAGCGTCAGGCTGCTCAGCTGCCCGGCCAGCGGGCCGGCGTCCAGGCGCTGCCAGGCCTCGGCCCAGGCGGCCAGGTCGCCGTTGAGCAGCGGCGCGGTCAGCCGGTCGTCCACCGTCACCGCGGCCGGCGTGCCGCCGGCGCGGCCAATGTCACCGATCCACACCGAGTTGACCGGCAGCTCGCCGCGCGCCTCGCGGGCTTGGTTCAGCGCATGGCCGTGCAGCAGCATCTGCGCCTCGTTCTGCCAGCGGCGCAGCACGCGGCTGTCGGGCAGCCAGGGCTCGATGGGCCGGCCGGCGGCACGCTCGATGCTGGCGGCCTGCAGGCCGTCCAGCGCGCTGGCATGGCCGATGGCCCAGCGCGTGGCATCCAGCAGCCGCCATTGCCAGCCCTCGTGCTCGGGCCAGAGCTCGCGCAGCAGCGCGGCGAAGCCCGCTGCTTCGGACTCCGACAAGGCCAGCGCCGCGGGCGGCAGCACGTCCACGCCGTCCGTGCCCACCGACAGGTGCACGGGCGTGAGCAGCGCCCAGGCCAGCTCGGGGCCGGCGTCCAGGCTCCAAGCGGCGGCGCTGGGCTGGGCCTGGCCACGCAGCGCCGTCAGCGCCAGGTGGTGGGGCGGGGCGGGCGAGAACTCGTCGCTGCCCCAGGTCTCGGCGGGGCTGAGGCGGGCCAGCTGGGCGCTCAGGTGGGGCAGGGCCAGGCCCGAGAACGCATGCCGCGCGGCCTCGTCCAGCGCGCTGGCATGGGGAATCAACAGGTGCATGGCGGCCATTATCCGAACAGCCCCTGACGCGGGCGGGGCTCCATACGGCTGTCACAAAGCGTTCATACACTTTTCACCATGACCGACCCGACCCCGTTGAAGCTGCTCAACCGCGAACAGGCCATCCTCGAATTCAACCGCCGCGTGCTGGCCCAGGCCCGGCGCGAGGACGTGCCGCTGCTGGAGCGGCTGCGCTACATCTGCATCGTCTCCAGCAACCTGGACGAGTTCTTCGAGGTGCGCTTCGCCGACATGCTGGACGCGGCCCGCGACCCGAGCAGCAGCGTCTCGGGCCAGGACGTGGAGCGGGTGGGCCGCGCGGCGCACACGCTGATCGACGAGCAGTACCACGTGTTCAACGAGCAGGTCATGCCGCTGCTGAAGCAGCAGCGCATCGTCATCCTGAACCACGCCGACCGCGACGAGGCGCAGCGCCGCTGGGTGCAGCGCTTCTTCGAGCGCGAGGTGCGGCCGCTGCTGGTGCCGGTGGGGCTGGATCCGGCCCACCCCTTTCCGCAGGTGGCCAACAAGTCGCTGCACTTCATCGCGCGGCTGTCGGGTAAGGACGCCTTCGGCCGCGACACGCGCATCGCCATCGTCAAGGTGCCGCGCGTGCTGCCGCGCGTCATCAAGCTGCCGGCCGACGTGTCCAAGGGCAACCAGGCCTTCGTGCTGCTGACCAGCGTCATCCGCGCCCACCTGGAGGAGCTCTTCCCCGGCCGCAAGGTGGAGGCGTTCTCGCAGTTCCGCGTCACGCGCGACTCCGACCTGGAGGTGGACGAGGAGGAGGTGGCCAACCTGCGCCATGCGCTGCGCTCGGGGCTGACGACGCGCCACTTCGGCCGCGCGGTGCGGCTGGAGGTGGTCAACACCTGCCCGGCCGAGCTGTCAGAGTTCCTGCTGGAGCAGTTCGCGCTGCCGGCGGCGGCGCTGTACCGCGTCAACGGGCCGGTCAACCTGGTGCGGCTCAACGAGCTGATCGACCAGACCGATGCGCCCGCGCTGCGCTTCGCGCCCTTCGAGCCGGCCTGGCCCAGCCGCCGGCTGCCGCGCCACAAGTCCATCATCGAGCGGCTGAAGAAGGGCGACGTGCTGCTGCACCACCCCTTCGAGAGCTTCGAGCCGGTGGTGCAGCTGCTGCGCGAGGCGGTGGAAGACCCCGACGTGCTGGCCATCAAGCAGACCATCTACCGCACTGGCGCCAAGTCGGAGCTGATGGACTTGCTGATCGAGGCGGCGCGGCGCGGCAAGGAGGTGATGGCCGTCGTGGAGCTGAAGGCGCGCTTCGACGAAGAGGCCAACATCAACTGGGCCGAGCGGCTGGAGGCCGTCGGCGCGCAGGTGGTGTACGGCATCGTGGGCTACAAGACGCATGCCAAGCTGCTGCTGATCACGCGGCGCGAGAACGGCAAGCTGCGCCGCTACGGCCACCTGTCCACCGGCAACTACAACCCCAAGACGGCCCGGCTTTACACCGACCTGGGCCTGCTGACGGCCGATGCCGACCTGACGGCCGACGCCGACGCGGTGTTCCGCCAGCTCGCCGCGTTGGGCAAGTTCAAGGCGCCGCGCCGCATACTGCTGGCGCCGTTCAACATGCACGAGCGCATGGTGGCGCTGCTGGGCCAGGTGGAAGCCGCGGCCCGGGCCGGCTATGCGGGCGCCCGGGTGGTCGTGAAGATCAACGCGCTGACCGACGTGGCCCTCATCCACGCGCTGCTGCGTGCGGCGCAGGCCGGGGCCAAGGTGGACCTGATCGTGCGCGGCGCCTGCATGCTGCCGCCGGGGCTGCCTGGCGTCAGCGACAACATCATCGTGCGCTCGGTGGTGGGGCGCTTCCTGGAGCATTCGCGGGTCTGCTACTTCCGCTGGTCCGAGGGCGACGATGGCGAGGCCTTGTTCCTGTCCAGCGCCGACTGGATGAGCCGCAACATGTTCCGCCGCATCGAGGTGGCCTGGCCGGTGCTGGACCCCAAGCTGCGCCAGCGTGTCATCGACGAGGCGCTGCAGCCCTATCTGCACGACACGCTGGACGCCTGGCAGCTGGGCCCGGACGGACGCTCGGTGCGCGTCAGCGACTCGGGCGTCAGCGCGCAGCAGGCGCTGATGAAGCGCTTCTCGGATTGAGACGGCGATGGACCTGATCCTGTGGCGCCACGCCGAAGCCGAGGTCATCGCGCCCGGCCAGGACGACTTGCAGCGCGCGCTGACGCCCAAGGGCGAGCGCCAGGCGCGGCGCATGGCGGCCTGGCTCAACCACCGGCTGGCGGCCAGCACGCGCGTGCTGGTCAGCCCCGCGCTGCGTTGCCGCCAGACGGTGGCGGCGTTGGGCCGCGAGGCGCGCATCGTGCCCACCCTCGCGCCCGACCTGCCCTGGGCCAACCTCATCGAGGCCGCCCGCTGGCCCCGGTCCGCCGAGCCGGTGCTGATCTGCGGCCACCAGCCCACGCTGGGTCAGCTGGCCGCGCACCTGCTGGCCGGCGTGGAGCAGGACTGGGCCGTCAAGAAGGGCGCCGTCTGGTGGCTGCGCTGGCGCCAGCGCGACGGCGAGCCCGAGGTGACGCTGCACGCCGTCCAGGTGCCGGACGCGCTCTGAGCGGGCTTAGGCCAGCGCCAGCGTCAGCGCGTCGGTGCGGGCCCAGGCCTCGGCCTCTTCCTTCAGCAGGAAGCGCGTGCGCGCCTGGCCGGCCGACCAGTGCTTGGGGCAGTGCAACGTCAGCCGCTTGCCGTCGCGCGTGAGCCTGGGGCTGCCCACCGGCGCCGTGCGCGCATGGCACAGGATGACGGCCAGCCGCAGCGCGATGAGCTGCTCCAGCAGCGTCATGTCGGCCAGCTCGGCCCCCAGCTTGCGCAGGCCGCCGCGCTGGCCCAGCGCCAGGGTGGCCAGGCGCTGCAGCTGGTTGGTCGAGAAGCCGGCCGCATCCACATGGCCCACGATGTAGGCGCTGTGGCGGTGGTGGTCGTGGTGCGACACCAGCATGCCGATCTCGTGCAGCGCCGCGGCCCAGCGCAGCTCGCGCAGCAGCTCCGGCGCCGGCTTGGGCACCAGCTGGCGGTACAGCTTCTCGGCCT
>JBKBVY010000307.1:0-3617 GCA_046289335.1 Roseateles sp.
GAGCTGCTCTCGTGATCACGGTCAAGCTGCGCTTCTTCGCCGCGCTGCGCGAGAAGCTGGGCGACGGCGAGGCGCTGGCCCTGCCGGCCGGCAGCACCGTTAGCGCGGCGCGTGAAGCCTTGCGTGCCCGTGGCGGCGTGCATGCCGAGGCACTGGCGCCGGGCCGTGCCGTGCGCGCGGCGCTGAACCAGAAGATGTGTGCCGAGTCCGCCACGCTGGCGGACGGCGACGAGCTGGCCTTCTTCCCGCCGGTCACCGGCGGTTGACCGGTGGATGGCCTGCACCTGACGGCCGATCTGCGCGGTGTCGCCCCCGCGCTGCCGCCGATGCGTGACGCGCAAGCGCTGGCAGCGCTGTGCCGGCGTGCGGTCGAGCAGTCCGGCCTTGCCGGCGTGGCCGAACTCTTCCACCGCTTCGGTCCGGCGGATTCGCAGTCGGGCATCACCGGCGTCGTGCTGCTGGCCGAGTCGCACCTGGCCGTCCACACCTGGCCCGAGCTGGGCGGCGTGACGCTGGACGTCTACGTCTGCAACTACGGCACGGACAACAGCGCCAAGGCCGAGGTGCTGATGGCGGCATTGATCGCCGCGTTCGCGCCGACCTCGGTCCAGCGTCAGAGCCTCAACCGCGCCGCCGCGTCGACGCCGGCCGTGTAGGCCTCCTCGAACACCGAGTAGCCGGCCAGGTCGGCATGCGCGAAGACGACGCGGCCTCGTGCTTCATTCAGCGCCGCCAGCGCCGCCGAGCCGCGCAGGCCGGGCACCGGGATGCTCATCGCATGCCCGAAGCGGCACAGGTCCATGCGCTCGACCTTGCCCGGCAGGTCGGGATGGGTCTGGGCCAGCTCGTCGGTGACGACGCGGGCCCAGTGCTGCCAGGGCTGCCTCAGCAGGTCGGCGCGCTGCGCCGTGGGCAGGGCCAGGTAGGCCGTCAGCAGCGGTGGCTTGGGCGTCGGGTCCATGGACTGGTGGCGCGCGTCCACATAGCCCAACGCCGTGGTGCCGTAGCGCACGCTGTCCCAGGCGGCGGGCAGGCCCGGGCGCAGCAGCAGCGGCTCGCGCAGCAACACATTGGCGGTCAGCCAGGGCGCGTAGCGCAGCTGGCCGGCGGCCTGGCGCAGCGCGTCGGGCGGCACGGCCAGCACGCGCGCGGCGATGAACAGCGGCGTGGCCATGACGACAGCCTGCGCCTGCCAGCGCTCCGGCGCGCCAGCGGCCTCGTGCCAGGCCAGCAGCTCGACGCCAAGCTTGTGCTCGCTCACACGCAGCACGCTGCGACCCAGGTGCAAACGGTCGCGCAGCGGCTCTGCCAGGCGTGCGCTGAGCCAGCCATTGCCCTCGGGCCAGGTCAGCACCGGCTCGCGCTCGGCGGCCTCGTCGCCCGGCGCATGGAAGCCGTGGCGGCTGGCGAAGTAATGCAGGCCGGCCCAGGCCGAGACGGTGGCCGCATCGGCGCCGAAGTCGTCGCGGCAGCAGTAGTCCAGATACCAGCGCAGGCGGGTGTCGGTCAGGCCGTCGCGGTCCAGCCAGCCAGCAAAGGTCTGGGCATCCAGCGCGGCATGCGCCGCCGTCCAGCGCGCACGCCGCGTGGGCATCGCAAAGCCGGCCTCGCGCCGGGCCTGGGCCACCCGCGCCGAGAAGCGCCGGTACTGCTCGCGCGTGGCGGCGTCCTCGGCCGGCGGCAGCAGGCCCTCATGCCATGCGCCGTCGATGAAGAGGCGCTCCTGCGGGCTGTGGCACAGGTGGCGTTCGTCCCAGGTGGTGCGGCCCAGCTGCGAGCGCGCCAGCCCCAGCTCGTGCAGCAGCTCAGCCACCTCGCGCGCCTCGGCGCCGGGAATGGGCAGGTAATGCGCGCCCAGCGGGCAGCGCGCGCCGGCGAGGAGATGGCCGCGGCTGTTGCCGCCGGCCTGGTCTTCCAGGTCCAGCAGCGCGATGTCGTCCACGCCGCGGCGCTGCAGCGCGCGGGCGCAGGCCAGCCCGGCGATGCCGGCGCCGACGATGAGCACGCCGGTCTTGCGCAGCGGGCCGGAGGCCGCGGGCAGGCCGCCGCGCAGCCGGTGGCCGCGCTCGGGATGTGTGCCGACCCAGCCTCCCTGCAGCGGCGGTGCGTCGGGCGCGCAGCCGGCGGCCAGGCCCGCGAGCAGCAGCGTGCGCCGCCTCAATGCACCTGGCCCCATTCTTCCTCGAAGGTCTGCACCAGCACCTGGTTGCTCAGCCGGTTCACCTCGGTGGGCACGCGAGCCATGTCGGGCGGAAAGTCCAGCAGGGTGGGCAGCGTCTGCGCATTCATGAAGCGCAGCCCGGGCGGGAACTGCGTGGGCAGGCGGAACGGCCGGCGCGACGCGAGGATGAAGCCCCATTCGCCGAAGCTCGGCACATGGGCGTGGTAGGGCGTGGCCGTCAACCCCACCGACTCGATGGTGGTCACCACGGTCCAGAAGCTGCGCCGCGCGATCAGCGGCGAGGTGGTCTGCACGACGGCGTAGCCGCCCGCACTGAGGTGCTGGTCCACGAATTCGTAGAAGCTGGCCGTGTAGAGCTTGCCGATGGCGAAGTTGGACGGGTCGGGGAAGTCGATGACGATGACGTCGAAGGTCTCGGTCTGCTGCTCCAGCCAGCCGAAGGCATCGGCATTGATGATGCGCAGCTTGGGTGAAGACAGCGCCTGGCCGTTCAGCGCGGCGAGCTTGGGCGTGTCGCGGAACAGCGTGGTCATCAGCGGGTCCAGTTCCACCAGCGTGACCTGCTCGACGCTGGTGTACTTCAGCACCTCGCGCACGGCCATGCCGTCGCCGCCGCCCAGCACCAGCACGCGCTTCGGGGCGCCGTGCGCGGCCATCGCGGGCTGGACCAGGGCCTCGTGATAACGGTATTCGTCCTTGGAGTGGAACTGCAGGTTGCCGTTCAGGAACAGCCGCGTGCCGGCACGGCCGTCGGTGACGACGATGCGCTGGTAGGGGCTGCTCTGCTTGAAGACGATGCTCTCGCCGTAGAAGCGGTCCTCGGCCCAGGTCGTCAGCCGCTCGGCACCCAGCAGCGCGGCCAGCAGCAGGCCGGCAGACAGCGCACAGGCCGCCGTCATCGCGGCCCGCGCGCGCACCTCGGCGCGGAACAGCCACAGCGCCCAGATGGCCACCGCCACGTTCAGCAGCCCGAACACCACGCCCGTGCGCACCAGGCCCAGGTGCGGCACCAGCAGCAGCGGGAAGGCCAGCGCGACGAGCAGCGCGCCGAGGTAGTCGAAGGTCAGCACCTGTGAGACCAGGTCCTTGAGCCCGTAGCGCGCGCTGAAGTGGCGCTTGAGGATGCGCATGACCAGCGGGATCTCCAGGCCCACCAGCGTGCCCACCAGCAGCACCAGCCCGTACAGCAGCACGCGGAACGGCGTGGCCGCGCCCGGCGGCAGCAGGCTGTGCACGGCGAACAGCGCTGCCGGCATCAGCCCGCCGATGACGCCCACCAGCAGCTCCACCTGCAGGAACACGCCCACCAGCTGCCGCTCGACGAAGCGCGACAGCCACGAGCCCAGCCCCATCGCGAACAGGTAGACGCCAATGACGGTGGAGAACTGCAGCACCGAGTCGCCCAGCAGATAGCTGGCCAGCGCGCCGGCCGCCA
>JBKBVY010000308.1:0-3592 GCA_046289335.1 Roseateles sp.
GCCGCGGCAGCGCCTGCAAGGCCTCGGCGCCGCCGGCCAGCGCGACGGCCTCGATGCCGTTGGCCGCCAGTGCCGCGCACATCAGCTCGCGGGCGCCGGCCTCGTCGTCGACGACCAGCACCGGCCGCCCCGGCCCGAAGCGCTCGCGCAGCGGCACCAGCGCGCGGGCCAGCGCGGCGCGGCGCAGCGGCTTGGCCAGCACCTCCGAAACCGGGAAGGCCACGCCCGCGCCGGACGGCGGCGTCAGCCCCAGCGCCTTGACGGCCGCATGCATGGACGGCCCGCCGCTGCGCAGCGCCGCCAGCAGCGTGAGGCCGGGCGAATCCGGCAGGGCCAGATCCAGCGCCAGCTCGGTGTAGCGGCGCTGGCGCGCCAGGCGCAGCACCTCGGCCGCGGTGGCGGCGGCATCGGTGGCGACGCCGGCCAGCGACAGCTCGCGCGCCAGGCCGTCGCGCAGCGGATGGTCGCGCAGCGCCACCAGCTGCTGCGGGGACGGCCGGGCGGCGTCGTCCTGCGGCTCGGGCCGGCGCGGCAGCACCGCATAGAAGCGGCTGCCTTCGCCCGGCCGGCTGTAGACGCCCACGCGCCCGCCCTGCGCCTCGACCAGCCGCCGCGTCAGCGCCAGGCCCCGGCCCGTGCCCTGGTGGCGCTTGGACAGACCGTCGTCCAGCTGCTGGAATTCGACGAACAGCTGGCCCACGCGCTCCGGCGCGATGCCGATGCCGCTGTCCTCCACCTCCAGCCGCCACAGCCGCGGCCCCTCGCCGATGGCCCGCAGCGTGACGACGCCGCCGGACGGCGTGAACTTGATGGCGTTGGACAGGTAGTTCAGCAGCACCTGCTTGAGGCGCGCCGGGTCCAGCACCAGGTCGTCCAGGCCCGGCTCCACCTCGGACTGCAGGCGGATGCCGCCCTGGCGGGCCAGCACGTCGTTGATCATGGCCAGCAGATGCCGGCCGCTGTTGGCAATGTGCTGCAGCCAGTCGCGGTGGCGCGGGTGGGTCGGTGCCGGCTCGCTCATGGCGAGCAGGTCGGCGAAGCCGATGATGGCGTTCAGCGGCGTGCGCAGCTCGTGGGACATGTTGGCCAGGAACAGGCTCTTGAGCCGGCTGCCCTCCTGCACGCGGCGGTTCTCGGCCGCCAGCCAGATCGACTGCTGGCGCGCCTGTTCGGCGGTGCGCATGGCGGTCACGTCGGCAACGATGCCCACCAGCCGCGACGCGCCGGCGTCATCGGGCGCCAGGCGCGCGTCCAGGCGCAGCCAGTGCTGGCTGTCGTCGGGCCAGACGACCCGGAACTCGGCATGCCAGGGCGACGCCGGCCCGGCCGCCGCGAGCAGCGCCTCCAGGCCCGCCGCCACGCCGGCCCGGTCATCAACGTGCACGGCCGCAAGCATGCGCTCGCGGCCCCAAGGACTCGCCGGGTCGGTCAGGCCGAAGCATTGGTCGTAGCGGCGCGAGCGGTGGATGCGACCGCTGGCCAGCTCCATTTCCCAGTCGCCGATGGCCGCGGACTCCAGCGCGAAGCGCAGCCTGGCCTCGCTCTGGCGCAGCGCGGCCTCGATCTGGCGCTGGTGCGTCAGGTCACGGGCCGAACTGACGCCGCCGATGATGCGCCCTGCGCCGTCGCGCAGCGGCGACACCTGAGCCGAGACCTCGATGCGCCGGCCGTCCTTGGCGACGCGCACGGTGCGCAGCGGCGGCACCTGCCGGCCCTGCGCCAGGCTGGCCAGCACCTGCATCTCCTCGGCCTCGCGCTCCGGCGGGATCAGCATCTGCACCGGCTGGCCCACGGCCTCGCCGGCGCTGTAGCCGAACATCTGCTCGGCGGCCCCGTTCCAGTTCGTGATGCGGCCGTCCAGCGTCTTGACGACGATGGCGTCGGCGGTGGACTCGACCACCGCGGCCAGGCGCCTCACCTCGGCCTCGGCCTCGGTGATGCGGCCCATGTCGCGGAACACGATGGCCACGCCGCGCACGCGGCCGGCGGCGTGGTGGGTAAGGTCGGCATGGACTTCGATGGGACAGCGCCCGCCGTCGCGGGCGATGCAGACGGCCTGCCCCAGCAGGCCGGCGGCGCGCTCGCGCACCAGGTCGGCCGGGTTGCCGGGGTCGGCCGGCGCGCCTTCGCGCACGAAGACCTCCCACAGCGGCCGGCCCAGCGCCTGCGCCGAGGTCCAGCCGGTGAGGCGCTCCGCCACCGCGTTGAGCCGCCGGATGCGGCCCTGGTCGTCGGTCGTCAGCAGACCGGCGTCGATGGCCGACAGCGTCGCGGCCAGGCCCTGCTCGGCCTCCAGCCAATGGTCCTCGGCGCTGTGGCGGCGCGCCATCTCCTGCCGCAAGGCCTCGTTGGCCTCGCGCATCTCCTGCACAGACGGCAGCGACAGCAGCGTGGGCATCAGCCGCCAGGCGACCGCCGCCGTCAGCACCGACGCGCCGGCCGTGAACACCTTGCCGGCGGTCTGCAGCTCGTAGTCGGGCCGCCAGATGGTCCAGACGTCCAGCACATGGGTGACGCCGCAGGCGAAGATGAACACCGCAAACAGCGTCGCCAGCCGCCCCAGGTTGACCTGCGGCCGCTGGCGCGCATAGCTGGAGATGACCAGCGGGATGGAGAAATAGGCCAGCGCGATGGCCATGTCCGCGCTCACCATGGTCCACAACAGGCCAGGAGACCACTGGAAGCAGTAGCCGTGCGGCAGGAAGCCCGCCCGCGCGACGATGCCGGTCAGCTCGTCCATCACGCTCTCCGACCAAGCGACGGCCGGGTTATGGCGCCGATTCTGAACGCTGCAGCCGCGCAGCGACCGGGCTGGCGGTGGGATTTATTGCCCGAACGTCAGCGCCGGTCCAACTGCCCGAAGCCCACGTAGCGTGCGCTGAAGCGCGCATGCCCCTCGCGGGCGAAGGCGGCGGCGTCCCAGTCGCCGGGCAGCAGGCGCTGCGCGAAGGCGTCGCGGAAGCGGTAGACCTGGGCCGGCAGCGTGCTGCCGTCGGCCAGCGCGACGCGCACGGCCACGCGCTCGTACTCCTCGCCCTCGAAGGCATCCAGCCGCACCCAGGCTTGGGCATCCACGTCGCGGTAGAGCCGGCCGGGCACGACGCCGCCGGGTGCGGCGCGCAGCCCGGGATAGTCCTGGCCACGCACCGGATGACGGCGATGGCCCGCCAGCGTGGCGGGCTCGGCGCTGAACTCACGCCCGCAGACGCGGGCCATGATGTCGGCCCACATCAGCGAGCCGTAGGTGAAGCAGTGAGCCGTCGTCACTGCATCCTTCACTGGACCTTCTGCGCCAGCTCGCCGCGCGCATAGGCGGCGGCGATGTCGGCCAGCGTGCGCGGCTTGATCTTGGCGGCCTGGCCTTCGCAGCCGAACTGCAGATAGCGCTCCTTGGCGATCAGCTTGGCAGCCTCGCGGGCGGGCTTGAGCCATTCGCGGGCGTCGAACTTGTCGGGGTTCTCGGCCATGAACTTGCGCACCGCACCGGTCATCGCCAGGCGGATGTCGGTGTCGATATTGATCTTGCGCACGCCATGCTTGATGGCTTCCTGGATCTCCTCGACCGGCACGCCGAAGGTCTCCTTCATCTTGC
>JBKBVY010000309.1:0-3571 GCA_046289335.1 Roseateles sp.
GCGCTGGATGGCCACCGCGTCGTGCCCGTGCCGCTGGCCGAGGTGGCCGGCCGCATGAAGGCCGTGCCGCTGGACGGCGACACGCTGGCCACGGCGCGCGATCTCGGCATCTGCCTGGGCGACTAGGGCCTGCTCCCGTAGCGTTAACAGGCCCTGGCGCGCATCTGCAGCCTGTTCCCGCCGATCTGCAGCCTGTCGCACGGGCGGCGGGCCGGCGTGCCGGATCGGCGACGATGCGCGCCTCTTCCACTCCTGACCGCGAGAACTCCAATGAACCGCATCGCCTCCGTCGCCCTGTCCCTGACTGTCGCCGCCCTGTTGAGCGCCTGCGTGTTCGCGCCGCCGGTGCACACCAGCACCGACAGCAACGCCGTGCAGAAGATGAGCGAGCAGGCGCTGGCCACCTGCGGCGCGGGCAACGTCAGGGAAGTCAACGCCAAGAGCTTCAGCTGCAAGTGAGCCTAGGCTTTTAGAAACTCCGCCTTGGTCCCCAGCCAGCGCGCCACCTGGCGGCGCGCAGCCTCGGGGTGCTGGTCCAGCAGCCGCGGCGCCAGCGCGCGGGCGGCGACGAGCAGCGGCGCGTCCTCCTGCAGGTCGGCGAAGCGCAGCAGCTCGGCGCCGCTCTGGCGCGCGCCCATGAACTCGCCGGGGCCGCGGATGTCCAGGTCGCGCCGCGCGATCTCGAAGCCGTCGGTGGTCTCCACCATGGCCTTGAGCCGGGCCTTGCCGGTGTCGGACAGCGGCGGGCTGTAGATCAGCACGCAGACGCTGGCCTTGGCCCCGCGCCCCACGCGGCCGCGCAGCTGATGCAGCTGCGCCAGGCCGAAGCGCTCGGCATGTTCGATGACCATCAGACTGGCATTGGGCACGTCCACGCCCACCTCGATGACGGTGGTGGCCACCAGCACGCTCATCGCGCCGCTGGAGAACTGCGCCATCACCGCCGCCTTGTCCGCCGGCGACATGCGGCCGTGCAGCAGGCCCACGCTGGCGCCCGGCAGCGCCGCGCTCAGCTCCTCGTGTGTCTCGGTGGCGTTGCGCAGGTCTACGGCCTCTGATTCCTCCACCAGCGGACAGACCCAGTAGACCTGGGCGCCGTCGGCCACGGCCATGCGGATCTTGTCGATGACGTCATGCCGCTTGGCCTCGGTGAACACCTTGGTGACGATGGGGCTGCGGCCGGGCGGTAGCTCGTCGATGGTGGACACGTCCAGGTCGGCGAAATAGGTCATCGCCAAGGTCCGCGGGATGGGCGTCGCGCTCATCATCAGCATGTGCGGCTCCAGATCCATGGCCTTCAGTTTGTTGCGCAAGGCCAGCCGCTGCGCGACGCCAAAGCGGTGCTGCTCGTCGATGACGGCCAGGCCCAGCTTCGCGAAGCGCACCTTGTCCTCGATGACGGCATGCGTGCCGACGATGAGCTGCGCCGCGCCCGAGGCGGCGGCGTCCAGCATCTTCTGGCGCGCCTTGCCCTTCACGCTGCCGGTGATCCAGGCCACCTGCACGCCCAGCGGCTCCAGCCAGGCGATGAGCTTGCGGAAATGCTGCTCGGCCAGGATCTCGGTGGGCGCCATCAGCGCGCACTGCCAGCCGGCGTCGATGGCCACGGCCGCGGCCAGCGCCGCCACCACCGTCTTGCCCGAGCCCACGTCGCCCTGCAGCAGCCGGTGCATGGGCTGGGGCCGGGCCAGGTCTTGCGCAATCTCCTCGGACACGCGGCGCTGCGCGCCGGTGAGGTCGAACGGCAGCGCCGCCAGCAGCTGCTCGTGCAGCCCGCCCTGCCGCGCCCGCAGCGCCGGCGCGACCAGCAGCGCCCGCTCGCGCTGCGCCTGCAGCTGCGACAGCTGCTGGGCCAGCAGCTCCTCGAACTTGAGGCGGTGCCAGGCCGGGTGGCGGTGCTCGTGCAGCGCGTCCTGCGACGCGCTGGGCGGCGGGTGGTGCAGGTAGTGCAGCGCGTCCTTCAGGCTGGGCAGGCCCGCCGGCACGGTGCCGGGCGGCAGGATCTCGCGCAGGTCCGCCCGCGCCAGCCCGGCGGCCACGGCCTTGCGCAGATAGGCCTGCGGTAGCTGGGCCGAGGCTGGGTAGACGGGCGTCAGCGACGCGGCCAGCGGCGTGTCCTCGTCCACCACCTTGACGACCGGATGCACCATCTCGCGGCCGAAGAAGCCGATGCGCGCCTCGCCGCGCACGCGCAGCCGCGTGGCCGCCGACATCTGCTTCTGCTGCGACGGGTAGAAGTGCAGGAAGCGCAGCAGCAGCGTGCCCGAGTCGTCCTTCAGCCGCACCAGCAGCTGGCGGCGGCTGCGCAGCTCCACCTGGCAGTCCACCACCACGCCTTCCACCTGGGCCGGCTCGTTGTCGCGCAGCGCGGCTATTGGGGTGATGCGGGTCTCGTCCTCGTAGCGCAGCGGCAGGTGCAGGGCCAGGTCGATGTCGCGCACGAGGCCCAGCTTCTCCATGGCCTTCTGGGGCGCGGACTTGGGTTTGGCCGGGGGCGGGGCAGGCGCGGTCATGGGCGCGATTCTGGCGGCATGGAATAGTTGGCCGTGCCGGCGTGTTTACCGTGTTGTCCCCTTCACTCCGAGAGACCCGACATGACGCTCCGCCTCCTTGCCGCCACCGCCGTCGTGCTGCTGGCCACCGCCTGCGCCTCCACCCCGCCCGCGCCCGCCCAGGTGGCGAACGGCGTGCTGGTGGGCGCCAACGGCATGACGCTCTACACCTTCGACCGCGACGCCGCCGGCAGCGGCAAGAGCGTCTGCAACGGCCCCTGCGCCACCAACTGGCCGCCGCTGATGGCCGCGGCCGACGCCAAGGCCAGCGGTGACTGGAGCGTCGTGACCCGCGACGACGGCAGCCGCCAATGGGCCTACAAGGGCAAGCCGCTGTACTTCTGGGCCAAGGACCAGAAGCCTGGCGACCGCACCGGCGACGGCTTCAACAAGGTCTGGCAATTGGCCCGACCCTGACCCTCGCTGCGCGTGGCCGTCGACCAGCTGCTCGCCCACATCCCGGCCCTGCGCCGCTATGCGCGGCTGCTGACCGGCGACGCCACGCGCGCCGACGACCTGGTGCAGGACACGCTGGAGCGCGCTTGCCGCAAATGGACGCTGTGGCGCCCCAGCGCGTCGCTGCGGTCCTGGCTGCTGACGCTGATGCACAACCTGCACCTCAACCAGCGGCGCGACTGGCAGCTGGACGACGAGCACGCGCCGCTGGACGACCTGCCCGAGCCGCCCGCGCCGCTGGCGCCGGCCGGCGAGCGCCTGGACCTGGAGCGCGCGCTGGCCGCGCTGCCGGCGGGCCAACGGGCCGTGCTGCTGCTGGTGATCGTCGAGGAATACAGCTATGCCGAGGCGGCCGCCATCCTGGGCCTGCCCATCGGCACCGTGATGTCGCGGCTGCACCGCGGCCGCGAGGCGCTGCGCCAGCGGCTGGACCCGCCGGCCGCCGGCGCCCGCATCGTCAACCTGCCGCGCATGAAACGATGAGTCCGCCCCTGCCCCCCCCGCCCGCCGAGTTGCCCGACGACGAGGCTCGCCTGCACGCCTATGTCGACGGTCGCCTGGGC
>JBKBVY010000310.1:0-3570 GCA_046289335.1 Roseateles sp.
ACCGCTGCCTTGCAGGGCGGCGAAGACGGCCAGCATCTGCGCCGACGGGGCGCGGTTCAGGCCCAGGCCCAGCAGCGCGTCGATGACAAGGGCAGGGCGCGGCGGCGCGTCATGGCCCACATGCACCGGCACGCCTGCCGCCGCGAGGCGCCGTGCGGCGACCCGGCCGTCGCCACCGTTGTTGCCGGGGCCGCAGGCCACCCAGACGGGGCCCCGGCCCGACCACAGGCCCAGCGCCAGCTTTGCGACGGCCAGGCCAGCCCGCTCCATCAGGTCCGGCGTGTGGGCGAGGGCGCGTGCCTCGATGCGCCGGCTGGCGGCGACGTCGAACAGCGGCAGCGTGGCGGTGGTGGGCAGCAGGGCGCGCATGCGCCAAGCTTAGGCCAGCCGCTGCGGACTCAGCGGGGTGAAGTCGGCGAGGGCCTGCGCCTGCCCGCTGATCTGCAGCGCCAGCGCCTGCGCGGCGCCGCAGGCCAGGCCCCAGCCCTGGCCGCCGGGCGAGAGGTTCAGCCAGATGCCGGGCCGCTGGCTGGCGCCCAGCAGCGGCAGGCCATCGGCAGCCACGGCGCGGCGGCTTTGCCCGTGCTGCACCTGCTGGTGCAGCACCGAGCCCGGGAACCAGTGCTGCAGGCCGCGGTGTAGCGCCTCGAAGTCGGGCGCCGCCTTGGCCTTGACGCCGGTGATCGCCATCCCGCCGGTCACGCGCACGCGCTGGCCGGTGCGGGCGATGGTCAGACCCCGTTCGAGGTCCACCCAGGCGGCCCTGGGGCCCAGGTCGGGGTGGGCCTCCAGCACCCGCAGCGGGGCGGTGACCGAGGCTTCGTGCTGGGCGGCCAGCGGCAGGCGCTGCCCCAGCAGAGCGGCGGCGTCCAGGCCGTTGCAGAGGACGACGGCGTCGAAGCGCTCGTCTTGCGGGCCCAGCGGTTGCGGCAGCGTATCGCCGGCATCGCGCTCGACGCTGCGCGCCGGCACGTCCGCCGGCGGCGTGGGCTCGTGGCGCAGCGTCACGCCGGCGTTGTCGGCCGTGAGGGCTCGCACCGTCGTGTGAAAGCGAAAGCCCACGCCCAGGCGCTGCGCCTGCAGGCGCAGTTGCTGCGCGAACAGCCGCGCGTTGCCGGCGCCGCCCGGCTGGATGGCCAGCGCGCCGGCGAGTTCGGCCTCGCCATTCAGGCCTGGTTCGCGCTGGCGGGCGGATGCGGCGTCCAGCAGCTCGACGCGCAGCCCCAGCGTGGCCCATTCAGGCCGCCGGGCCTCGGCGGCGGCCAGGCGCTTGGCGTCGGTCAGCGCCACCAGCAGGCCGGTCGTCGCATCGTCGTCCAGGCCGAGGTCGTGGCGCAGCTGCGTGGTGCGCGCGAGGCCAAGGTCGCTCAGCCGGGCCAGGGCTGCAGCGCCGCCGGCATCGTGGCGGCGGCGCCAGCGCTGCCAGCGCCAGCCCAGCGGGGCTGGCATGTCCACCGCGTACAGGCCCGGCACACAGGGCGCCAGCAGCGCGCTGCCCGCAAAACTGGCCTGCTCGGCGACGCTGCTGCAGCGCTCGAAGACCTGCACCTCGCAGCCCAGCGCAGCCAGCTCATAGGCCGTGCTTACGCCGGCCAGACCGGCGCCTACCACCGCGATGCGGCGGCTCACGCGGGCACCCGGAGGACGGGGTTGCGGCGCTGTGTCGCAGGCATGCGGCCGCGTTGGCGAAGGGTGGCCATGAGTCGTGTATACTCTTCGGGTTTTGCCGGAGGGCGCAATGCGAGGTGCATTGCCTGAATCCGGCGGAGCAAATGTTGTGATGAATCGCTGTCGGGACCGCTCAAGGCGTCGGCGGCATGCGTTGCAACCAATCGCAAACCGGCCACATCAAGGTGTTGCGGCTTGCGGCGCGCGGAAACTTCGGTTACCAGGCGCTGCAACGTGATTCGCGCCGGATTTTAGACCCAACCTTCGAGGAAGACCCATGTCTGTCACGATGCGCGAGATGCTGGAAGCCGGCGTCCATTTCGGCCACCAAACCCGCTTCTGGAATCCCAAGATGGCCCCGTACATCTACGGCCATCGCAACAAGATCCACATCATCAATCTCGAGAAGACGCTGCCCGCGTTCAACGAGGCGATGAAGTTCATCCGCCAGCTCTCTGCCAAGCGCGGCACCATCCTGATGATCGGCACCAAGCGTCAGGCTCGCGAGTTCGTCGCGGCCGAGGCTCAGCGCTGCGGCATGCCCTATGTCGACTCGCGTTGGCTGGGCGGCATGATGACCAACTTCAAGACGGTCAAGGCCTCGCTGAAGAACCTGAAGGACATGCAGGCCCAGGTCGAGGCCGGCACGCAGCCCGCCATCAAGAAGGAAGCCCTGCTGTTCCAGCGCGAGATCGCCAAGCTGGAGAAGAACATCGGCGGCATCCAGGACATGACCGCGCTGCCCGACGCCATCTTCGTCATCGACGTCGGCTACCACAAGATCGCCGTGGCCGAAGCCAAGAAGCTGGGCATTCCCGTCATCGGCGTGGTGGACACCAACCACTCGCCCGAGGGCATCGATTACGTGATCCCCGGCAACGACGACTCCGCCAAGGCCGTGGCCCTGTACGCCCGCGCCGTGGCTGACGCCGTGCTCGAAGGCAAGGCCAATGCCACCGCCGACGTGCTGGCTGCCGTCGCCCCTGCCGGCGACGAGTTCGTCGAGGTTTCCGAAGAGGCCTGAGCCCCTTCGACCCTGCATCTGAAAGGGGCCGCGAGGCCCCTTTTGCCAACTGAATTTGGCCAACCGAAATCTGGAGAAGAGATATGGCTGCTATCACCGCAAGCATGGTGGGCGAACTGCGTGCCCGCACCGACGCCCCGATGATGGAGTGCAAGAAGGCGCTGACCGAGGCCGACGGCGATCTGGCCCGCGCTGAGGAGATCCTGCGCGTCAAGCTGGGCAACAAGGCCGGCAAGGCCGCCTCGCGCATCACGGCCGAAGGCGTGGTGTCGGCTGCGGTCGTCGGCGGCAACGGCGCCCTGATCGAAGTCAACTGCGAGACGGACTTCGTCTCCAAGAACGACGCCTTCCTGGCCTTCGTCGGTGCGCTGTCCGGCCTGGTGGCCGAGCACAACCCGGCCGACGTGGCTGCGCTGTCGGCCCTGCCGCTGTCGCAGGAAGGCTTCGGCCCGACGGTGGAAGACGTGCGCAAGGGGCTGATCGGCAAGATCGGCGAGAACATGACGATCCGCCGCTTCCAGCGCTATGCCAACACGCAGCTGGCCTCCTACCTGCACGGCACCCGCATCGGCGTGATGGTCGAGTTTGACGGCGACGCCGTGGCTGCGAAGGACGTGGCCATGCACATCGCCGCGATGAAGCCCGCCGCGCTGTCCAGCGCCGAAGTGCCGGCCGAGCTGGTCGAGAAGGAGCGCAAGATCGCCACCGAGAAGGCTGCCGAGTCCGGCAAGCCGGCCGACATCGTCGCCAAGATGGTCGAGGGCGGACGCTACGGCCGCAAGAACGGCAAGGGCTTCTACGACTATGACACCAAGCCCAAGACGATCTGGAAGGGGCTGAGCGACCTGGCGCCGACCACCAAGGGCATCGACGCGCCC
>JBKBVY010000311.1:0-3570 GCA_046289335.1 Roseateles sp.
GAGGTCACCGAGCAGAACACACAGATCGGCACCAGCGAGAGCCAGAACACCAGCCTCAACGGCAATGCGCGGCTACGCTGGAAGTACAGCGACACGCTGAACTTCAACCTCGCGCCGTCGTTCTTCCTGTCGCAGAACGAGGGCAGCAGCCAGTACAACTCCGAGGGCACGCGCTTTCGCGATGTGCACGGCGAGAACGACGCCAGGAACCACAACCTGCGCCTGAACCTGTCGGCCGACTACCGGCCCCAGCCGGGCGAGAGCTTCAGCCTGCGCCTGGGCACCGGCACCTCCAAGAACACCCGCAACAGCAACCGCCGCGACAAGATGGCCATCGGCGGCGTCAGCACCGAACGCGTCCAGGATGACCGCAGCAAGGTGGAAGAGGACCAGACCAGCCTCAGCGGCCGCTGGAGCCTGAAGACGGCCCAGGAGCACCAGTGGGTCACCGGCCTGGAGGCCGAGCGCAGCCAGCGCACGCAGGTGGTCGACACCCTGGTCAACGGCGCCCCACTGCCGGGCCTGGTGCGCTTCGGCAACACGCTGGCCACGCGCAACCAGCGCTTCGCCGCCTTCACGCAGGACGAGTGGAGCCCCAGCAGGCAGTGGTCGTTCTATGCCGGCATCCGCTACGAGCGCATCGAGACCACCGTCGCCGCCGCCGGCAGCCTGCCCGAGACGCGCAACGTCTCGCAGGTCACCTCGCCGCTGTTCCATGTGCTGTGGAAGCCCGCCGCCTTCCCCAAGGACCAGGTGCGCCTGGCGCTGACGCGCAGCTACCGCGCCCCCAACCTGAACGACCTGGCCGCCCGGCCCAGCATCAACACCACCTACCCCGACGGCCCCAACTACCAGACCCATGCCGACCGCGCCGGCAACCCCGACCTCAAGCCCGAACTGGCCACCGGCGTGGACCTCAGCCTGGAACACTGGCTGCCCACCGGCGGCATCATTTCCGGCAGCGCCTTCCTGCGCAACATCAGCGGCGTGGTCAACCGTCAGGTCCTGCTGGAAACGGTGAGCTGGGACACCGCCCAGCGCTGGGTCAGCCGGCCGCGCAACACGGGCAGCGCCCGCACCATGGGGCTGGAGTTCGAGTTCAAGGCCCGCATGGACGAGCTGTGGGAGGACGCGCCGGCCGAGCTGCAGATGATGCTGCTGCGCTTCAACGCCGCCGTCTTCAAGAGCGAGGTCCAGGGCATCCCGGGCCGCAACAACCGCCTCGACCAGCAGCCGCGCGGCAGCTTCAACATCGGCCTGGACCACCGCTGGACCGCCTGGGGCCAGAAGTTCGGCAGCGGCTTCAACGCCAACTACGTGCCCGCCACCAAGGTGCAGCAGACCGAGACGCTGCGCCGCGAGGAGACGGCGCGCCGCCAGTTCGACGCCTACCTGTCCTGGAGCAGCGGCGCCGTGCGCGACGGCATCAACTGGCGCCTGTCCGTGGCCAACCTGACGCCGCGCGACGCCGAGTCGCGCTCCGAAGGCCTCAGCACCAACAGCGTCACGCAGCGCGACTACCTGACCGAGAGCTGGTCGCGCAACAAGACCTTCCGCGTGGTTTCGCTGCGCGCCGACATGAGGTTTTGACGCTTGAAGAGAATGCGGCCATGACACGCCGCATCCTGTTCTTCTGCATGGGCAACATCTGCCGCAGCCCCACGGCCGACGGCGTCATGCGCGCCAAGCTGGCCGCTGCCGGGCTGGACATCGAGGTCGATTCCGCCGGCACGCACGGCTGGCATGCCGGCGAGCCGCCCGACGAGCGCAGCCAGGCCCATGCGCGCAGGCGCGGCTACGACCTCAGCGCGCTGCGCGCCCGCCAGCTGGTGGCCGAGGACTTCGAGCGCTTCGACCTGGTGCTGGCCATGGACGGCGACAACCTGGCCCATGCCGAGCGCCTGTGCCCGCCGACGCAACGCCACCGGCTCAAGCTGCTGCTGGACTACGCGCCGCACCTGGGCCGGCGCCATGTGCCCGACCCCTACTACGGCGGCGCGGCCGGCTTCGAGGAAGTGCTGGACCTGGTGGAGGCGGCCTGCGACGGGCTGCTGGCCCAGCTCCGCTAGGCAACGACCGGCAGCGCCAGCCTCGCCTCGAAGCCCGTGCCTGCCCCGGCCGCGGCGAGCGCAGCACCAGCGCGCTGCCGATGCGCTGGGCCACGGCCTGCACGATGGCCAGGCCCAGGCCGCTGCCCTGGGTGGGCGTGCCGGCGCGCTCGAAGCGCTGCGCGAGCCGCGCCAGCGCCGCGTCCGGCAGCACCGGCCCGTCGTTAGCCACCGTCAGCATGCCATCGACGCCCAGCGCCACCTGCACCGGCGCCTGCGCATCGCCGTGGCGCAGCGCGTTGTCCACCAGGTTGCGCAGCAGGATGGCGAACACGTCGGGGTCCAGGTCGGACAGCAGCGGCGCGGGCGGCAGCGTCAGCAGCAGGCGGCCAGGCCCCGCGTTGCGCGAATCTCCTCGGCCTGCAGGCGCTGCGCCTGCGCGATGGCGCTGGCCAGCGGCGTGCGCAGCTCGTGCGCGGCATTGGCCGCAAAGCTGCGCTCGGCCTCGAAGGCCGCGTCCAGCCGGCCGAACAAATCGTTCAGGCTGTCGGCGAGCGGCGCCACCTCGGCGGGCAGGCCGTCGGCCGGCACCGGCGAGAAGTCGCGCGCGCCGCGCGCGGCCAGCTGCTCGCGAAGCCGCCGCAGCGGCGCCAGGCTCAGGCGCACGACGACCGCGATGGCCAGCAGCGCCACCGGCAGGACCACCAGCAGCGGCAGGCCCAGGCCCAGCTGGATCTCGCGCGTGACCGCCCGGCGGTACGCCAGCGGCTCGGCCACCGTCAGCCGCACCGAGCCCTGCAGCGTCTCCTCGCTGTAGAAGCGGTGGCTGTCCGAGCGGCCGAAGCCGGGGCCGCGCCAGGGCGGAAAGAGGGCCGGGTCGGCGGCATGTGACAGCACGGCCGTCGGGCAGCATCAGGTCCAGCAGCACCAGGTCGTAGGGCACGCCGGCGATCACCGGCGCGGCGGCGTCCAGCCGCTGCACCCAGTCGACGGAATGGCCGTCGTCCGCGATCTGGTCGCGCACCGCCGCGCCCAGCACGGCATCGTCTTCAATCAGCAGCACACGCATCCGCTTCCCGCCTCGGGCTGCCCGTACTCAACCTGACGGCCCGCTGAAGCCGCGGCGCTCAGGCCTTCAGGTTGCGGTCACCTGCGCGGCGCAACCTCCGGCTACCGAGGATAAAGGAGCACCGCCATGAAGCGCCTCATCGCCATCGCCTGCCTGGCCGCACTGGCCGGCCCTGCCGCCTGGGCCCGCGACGACTGCCGGCGCCCGATGGCCGAATGGCAGCCGCGCGAGGCCGTCACCGCCCATGCGGCCGAGCGCGGCATCACGACCGAGCGGCTGCGCATCGACGACGGCTGCGACGAGCTGCGCGGCCGCGACGTCGACGGCAACTCGGTGGAGCTCAAGCTCGACCCGGCCACGCTGGCCATCCTGGCGCTGGAGGTGCGCTTCAGCCCCGGCGCCGACCCCGCGCGCTACCTGCCCGCCCCCCGCGGCCCGGCGCCGCGCGGCGGC
>JBKBVY010000312.1:0-3558 GCA_046289335.1 Roseateles sp.
GCCGTCTCGTACTCGACGTGGGCGGTGTTGATCGTGATGCCGCGCGCCTTCTCTTCGGGCGCCGCGTCGATCTCGTCGTACTTCTTGGCCTCGCCGCCGAACTTGCTGGACAGCACCGTCGCGATCGCCGCCGTCAGCGTCGTCTTGCCGTGGTCCACGTGACCAATCGTGCCCACGTTCACGTGCGGCTTGGTCCGTTCAAACTTGCCTTTTGCCATTTCTTATCTCCAAAAAGAGCATCTCGCCAGTCTGTTGGTTTAGCGTTTCCACAGCGCCCGTGATTCCCGCCGACTGGCGAAGCGGGCGGGCCGCTGTGAAGACGATTCGGATCAGCGGGTGATCAGGACTTGCCGCGCGCCAGGATGATGGCGTCGGCCACGTTCTTGGGCGCCTCGGCGTAGTGCTTGAACTCCATCGTGTAGGTCGCACGGCCTTGAGTGGCCGAACGCAGCGACGTGGAGTAGCCGAACATCTCGCTCAGCGGCACCTCGGCCTTGATGACCTTGCCGCCGCCCGGCATGTCGTCCATGCCCTGCACCATGCCGCGACGGCTGGACAGGTCGCCCATGACCGTGCCGGCGTAGTCTTCCGGCGTCTCGACTTCCACGGCCATCATGGGCTCCAGGATGACGGGGCTGGCGCGACGGCAGGCTTCCTTGAAGCCCATGGAGGCGGCCATCTTGAACGCGTTTTCGTTCGAGTCCACGTCGTGGTACGAACCGAAGGTCAGCGTGACCTTGACGTCCACGACCGGATAGCCGGCCAGCACACCGTTCGGCAGGGTGTCGATGATGCCCTTTTCGACCGCGGGGATGTACTCGCGCGGCACCACGCCGCCCTTGATGGCGTCGACGAACTCGAAGCCCTTGCCCGGCTCCTGCGGCTCGACCGTCAGCACGACGTGACCGTACTGGCCCTTGCCGCCCGACTGGCGGACGAACTTGCCTTCGACGTCGGTCGCGGTCTTGCGGATGGTTTCGCGGTAGGCCACCTGCGGCTTGCCGACATTGGCTTCCACGCCGAACTCGCGCTTCATGCGGTCGACGATGATTTCCAGGTGCAGCTCGCCCATGCCGGAGATGATGGTCTGGCCGGACTCTTCGTCGGTGCGCAGACGGAAGGACGGGTCTTCGGCAGCCAGACGGCCCAGCGCGATGCCCATCTTCTCCTGGTCGGCCTTGGTCTTGGGTTCGACGGCCTGGGAGATCACGGGCTCGGGGAAGACCATCTTCTCCAGCGTGATGATGGCTTCGGGGTCGCACAGGGTTTCGCCCGTGGTGACTTCCTTCAGGCCCACGCAGGCGGCGATGTCGCCGGCCAGAATTTCCTTGATTTCCTCACGCTGGTTGGCGTGCATCTGCAGGATCCGGCCGATGCGCTCCTTCTTGCCGCGGATCGGGTTGTAGACGGTCGCGCCCGAGGTCAGCACGCCCGAGTACACGCGCACGAAGGTCAGCTGACCCACGTAGGGGTCGGTCATCAGCTTGAACGCCAGCGCGGCGAACTTCTCGTTGTCGTCGGCCTTGCGAACGACTTCCTTGTCGTCCTCATCCGTGCCCGGCACCGGCGGGATGTCCACGGGCGACGGCAGGAAGTCGATGACGGCGTCCAGCATGCGCTGCACGCCCTTGTTCTTGAAGGCCGTGCCGCACAGCATGGGCTGGATCTCGGTCGCAATCGTGCGCTGACGGATCGCGAGCTTGATCTCTTCCTCGGACAGGTCACCCGTCTCCAGGTACTTGTTCATCAGCTCTTCGCTGGCCTCGGCAGCCGCCTCGACCATCTTCTCGCGCCATTCCTGGGCGACGCTGACGAGATCGGCCGGGATGTCCTCGTAGGTGAACTTCATGCCCTGCGAGGCCTCATCCCAGATGATAGCCTTCATCTTGAACAGGTCCACCACACCCTTGAAGTTTTCCTCGGCGCCGATGGGGATCACGATGGGCACCGGGTTGGCCTTCAGGCGGGTCTTCATCTGGTCGACGACCTTGAAGAAGTTCGCGCCGGTGCGGTCCATCTTGTTGACGAACGCGAGGCGGGGCACCTTGTACTTGTTGGCCTGGCGCCAGACGGTTTCCGACTGGGGCTGCACACCACCCACGGCGCAGTACACCATGCAGGCACCATCCAGCACGCGCATGGAACGCTCCACCTCGATGGTGAAGTCCACGTGTCCGGGGGTGTCGATGATGTTGAAGCGATGCTCGGGGTAGGACATGTCCATGCCCTTCCAGAAGCAGGTCGTCGCGGCCGACGTGATCGTGATGCCGCGCTCCTGCTCCTGCTCCATCCAGTCCATCGTGGCGGCGCCGTCGTGCACCTCACCGATCTTGTGGTTCACACCGGTGTAGTAGAGGATGCGCTCGGTCGTGGTGGTCTTGCCGGCATCGATGTGCGCCGAGATACCGATGTTGCGGTAGCGCTCGATGGGGGTTTTGCGGGCCATGGTTTGCTCCAGAAGGCAGGAGCCGCCAGCGGGTTGGTAGAAACCCGAGGCGGCCGAAAGACAGTGGGTTTAGAAGCGGAAGTGCGAGAAGGCCTTGTTGGCTTCGGCCATGCGGTGAACTTCGTCGCGCTTCTTCATCGCGCCGCCGCGCCCTTCCGAGGCCTCCAGCAGCTCATTGGCCAGGCGCTGAGCCATCGACTTCTCACCGCGCTTGCGCGCCGATTCCTTCAGCCAGCGCATGGCGAGGGCCATCCGGCGGACGGGACGAACTTCCACGGGAACTTGGTAGTTCGCACCGCCGACGCGGCGGGACTTCACTTCGACCATGGGCTTCACGTTGTTCAGGGCGACCATGAACACTTCCAGCGGGTCCTTGCCGGCCTTCTTCTCGACCTGCTCAAGGGCACCGTAGATGATGCGCTCGGCGACGGCCTTCTTGCCCGACTCCATGATGACGTTCATGAACTTGGACAGATCAACGGAACCGAACTTGGGATCGGGCAGGATCTCGCGCTTGGGTACTTCGCGACGACGTGGCATGGGAATCTTCCTTCTGCTTCAGTTGGAGCAGCCCTCCAGGGCTTTCTCCGTCGGACAACCACCAACATCTGGGGCTTGTCCACTTACTCGGCTGCTGAACAGCCGCAACAACGTTGGATCAGTCAGTGGCGACTGAACCGAACCGACGATTTACTTCTTGGGACGCTTGGCGCCGTACTTGGAACGAGCCTGCTTGCGATCCTTGACGCCTTGCAGGTCAAGCGAACCGCGGACGATGTGGTAACGCACACCGGGCAGATCCTTCACACGGCCGCCGCGCACCAGCACGACGCTGTGCTCTTGCAGGTTGTGGCCTTCGCCGCCGATGTAGGAGATGACCTCGAAGCCGTTGGTCAGGCGCACCTTGGCGACCTTACGCAGAGCCGAGTTCGGCTTCTTCGGCGTGGTGGTGTAGACGCGGGTGCAGACACCGCGGCGCTGCGGGCAGTTCTGCATCGCAGGCGACTTGGACTTGGTGACCTCGGCCTCACGGCCGTGGCGCACCAGTTGATTGATGGTTGGCATAAACGACTTGTTCCCGTTTGAAGTCAGTGAACCCCGCTTTTCGAGCG
>JBKBVY010000313.1:0-3527 GCA_046289335.1 Roseateles sp.
TGCAGCGAGCGCTGCACGTTCTGTTCGGTCAGGATCTGCAGCATCTGGTTGGCCACCATGACCGCGCTGGTGATCTCGCGGTCTTCCAGCAGCGGCGTGCCCACGTTGACGGCGATGATGATGTCGGCCCCCAGCTGGCGCGCGATGTCGATGGGCAGGTTGCGCACCAGGCCGCCGTCCACCCGCGGCCGGCCGTTCACGCGCAGCGGCGCGAACACGCCCGGCACGGCCATGGAGGCGCGCAGCGCGAGGAACAGCGGCGTGTCGGCCTGATCCAGCATGGCGCCGGACAGCAGGTCGGTGGCGACGGCGCGGAAGGGCAGCGGCAGCTGGCGCAGCGGCAGCTCGGCCCGCGTGCTGGGCAGCAGCGCGGCCAGCGTGGCCTCCAGCTGGCCGTTGGCCGCGGCGCCGCTGGGCAGCGTGGCGCCGCGCGTCAGGTCGAAGCCGAACTCGATGCGCGAGGGCAGGCGCTCGTCGTCCTCGCGCCGGCGTATGGACAGGCGCTCGCGCGCCGGGCGGTCGGCCAGGATGGCGTTCCAGTTGGCGGCCTTCACGATGGCCTCGATCTCGTCCAGGCTGCGGCCGGACGCATAGGCCCCGCCCACCACGGCGCCCATGCTGGTGCCCACCACCAGGTCGATGGGCACCTGTTTTTCCTCCAGCACCCGCAGCACGCCGATGTGGGCCAGGCCGCGCGCGCCGCCGCCGGACAGGACGACACCCACCTTGGGGCGCGGGGCTTGGGCGAGGGCGGCCTGGGCCAGCGCTAGCAGGCAGACGAGAACGAGTCGTTTCATGGCGGGGCGCACCATAGCAGGCAGCGACAATGCCCGCATGACTCTTCCGCCGCTTCGAATCGGTGAAGGCTGGGACACCCACCAGCTCGTCACCGGCCGGCCGCTGATCCTCGGCGGCATCACCATCCCGCACACGCACGGACTGCTGGGCCACTCCGACGCCGACGCGCTGGCGCATGCCATCACCGACGCGCTGCTGGGTGCCGCCGCCCTGGGCGACATCGGCAAGCTCTTCCCCGACACGGCCGCCGAGTTCAAGGGCGCCGATTCCATGGTGCTGCTGGCCGAGGCCTACCGCCGCGTGCGCGACGCGGGCTGGCAGCTGGTGAACCTGGACACCACCATCGTGGCCCAGGCGCCCAAGATGGCGCCGCACATCCCGGCCATGCGCGCGCGGCTGGCCGAGGTGCTGGGCGTGGACGGGGCCCAGGTCAACGTCAAGGCCAAGACGGCCGAGCAGATGGGCCCGGTGGGCGAGGGCCGCGCCATCGAGGCGCGGGCGGTGTGCCTGCTGGCGCGGGGCTGATCAGCGCAGGCCGAACTCGGTCAGCTCGCCATTGCGGCGCAGCTGCGTGATGGCGGCGTCCAGCGCCGCGACGGCGGCAGGATCGCTTTGCGGGTGGCAGGCCATGTAGAGATCGATCCGACCCAGGCTGTGCAGCAGCCGCGGCGTGGGCCCGCGCTCGGCGCGGATGACGAACTGGGCCGCCAGGTCGTTGGCGACCCAGTAGTCCACCCGCCCGGCCTGCAGCATGCGCAGGCCGGTGGTGTTGTCCTTCACTTCCAGCGCCGGCAGGCCCTGGGTCTTGAGCCACTCCGCCGCGCCGGACTCGCGCAGCACGACGATGCGGTGGCCTTGCAGGTCGCTCGGAGCCCGGAAGGGGCGCTGGTCGTCCTCCCGCACGAAGATGGCGGTAGCGCCCCGCGCCCAGGGGCCGGCCCACAGGTGCTGGGTCTCGCGCTCGGGCGTGCGCGTCAGCGCCACCGCGCAATGGCCGGGGTTGTGCTTCAGCATGACCAGCGCGCGCGGGATGGGCACCAACTGCTGGTTCAGCCTCACGCCGCTGAGCGCCTGCAGCCGCTGCAGCATGGCGCCGCCCGGCCCGCTGGGCCCCTTCCCTGGCGCCGACTCGAACACACCGGCGTTCGGATAGACCAGCATCTCCAGCGCCAAATCTTGCGCCGGCGCGGCGGCCGGCAGCAGCAGCGCGAGGAGGAGGGCGGCCCGTGGCATGGCCGCAGGTTAGCTCAGGCGCCCTGAAGTTTGAGCACCGTCAGCAGCCCGCCGTCGGGCGCGTTGCTGATGGACAGCTGGCCACCCAGGCGCTGCACCGACTTCTCCACGATGGCCAGGCCCAGGCCGGCGCCGCTGGCGGCGGTGCGGGCGGCGTCGCCGCGGTAGAAGGGCGTGGTCAGCCGCTGCAGGCGGTCCGCCGGCACGCCGGGGCCGTGGTCGCGCACGCGCAGTTCCACCCAGGCGCCCTGGCGCGTGGCGCTCACGTCCACGCGCGCCGGCTCGCCGGGCTGGTGGCCGTAGCGGCGCGCGTTCTCGAACAGGTTGAGCAGCACCCTGCCCAGCTCGGTGTCGTCCACGAGGACCTTCAGAGACGCGCTGACCTGCACGCGGAAGCGGATCTGGTCGGGGTCGCGGAAGCCCTGCACCTCGCGCTCGACCAGCTCGGCCAGCCGCGTCTCGCGCAGCTGGGTCTCGTTGGGCCGCGCGTAGTCCATGAACTTGCTGATGATGGCGTCGAGCTGGTCGATGTCCTGCGCCATGAACTGGCGGGCCTGCTCGTCGCTGACGCTCATCTCGGTCTCCAGCCGCAGGCGGGCCAGCGGCGTGCGCAGGTCGTGGGAGATGCCGGCCAGCATGACGGCGCGGTCCTCCTCCAGCTTGGCCAGCTCGCGGGCCATGCGGTTGAAGCCGCGGTTGACCTCGCGGATCTCGCTGGTCATGGTGTTCTCGTCCAGCCGCGAGTCGTACTCGCCCTCGCGGATGCGGCCTGCGGCCTCGGCCAGCTCGCGCAGCGGCTGGTTGATGAGGCGGGCGATCAGCGCCGAGCCCACCACGGTGGCCAGCAGCGCGATCAGCACCCACCACCAGTTGCTGGACAGCGCGACGGACAGCGGCGCAGGGCTGGTGCGCAGCCAGAAGGCGTCCTCGCCGACGACGTAGCGCACCCACAGGCCCGGCTGCTCGTTGACGCTGCGTGCCACCACGGTCTCGGGGCCGATGGCCTGGCGCAGCTCGGCGGCCAGCTCCTTGGAGAAGGTGCTGGTGTCGTAGGGCAGCCAGCGGTCGGTCTGCTCCGCCACGCGCACCTGCACCGTGTCGCCGCGCGACATGGACGTGATGACGGCCACGCGGTTGATGGGGTCGGTGTGCTCCAGCGCGATGCGGCTGAGCTTGACCAGGCCGGCCAACTGCTCGGCCGCCTCCAGCGCACGCGGCTCGGCCTCCAGCGCCTTGAAGGTCTGCTGCCAGGCCAGCACCGCGCCGGCCAGCAGCAGGGCCAGCCAGGCGAAGGTGCGCCAGAAAAGATTGAGCGCGAGGTGGGGTCTGGCCATCATTCAGTCGAATTGTGTTTGGGCCGAGTGCCGGGCCGCCCCAAGCCGGCCCGTCGGGCGATGTGCATGCGGCTCAATGCCGCGTGCATCGCCGTCCCCTTGTATGTTCCAAACTGAGCCAGCAGCCCTGAGGGCTGAAGGCCTGCGGTGTCGCGGTCGCTG
>JBKBVY010000314.1:0-3519 GCA_046289335.1 Roseateles sp.
CCGTGGTGGGATCCATCGGTGTGTTGATGGACGGTTTTGGCTTCACGGGTGTGATGGACAAGATTGGCATTGAACGCCGTTTGATGACGTCTGGTGCCAACAAGGGCATGCTGGATCCGTTCAGCCCGCTGGACCCCAGGCAGCGCGCCCATGCGCAGGCCATGCTGAACCAGATCCACCAGCAGTTCATCAGCGTCGTGCGCGAAGGCCGCGGCAAGCGGCTGAAGGAAACGCCCGAGACCTTCTCGGGCCTGTTCTGGAACGGCGAGCAGGCCGTGCAGATGGGCCTGGCGGACCGCTACGGCAATCTCGATTTCGTCGCCCGCGAGGTCGTCAAGGCCGAGGACGTCATCGACTACACGCCGCGCGAGAACGTCGCCGAGCGGCTAGCCAAGCGCTTCGGCGCCGGCGTGGGCGCCGGTGCGGTGAAGGCATTGCGCGAGCTGTCGCCGCTGCGCTGACGCTCAGCAACGGCGCCGGCGCGCCAGGCCCACGGCCGCCAGACCCAGCCCCACCAGCGCCAGCGACGCGGGCTCCGGCAGGCGCTGCGCCTGCAGGCCGCTGGGCGGTCGGCCGATGCCGGCCGTCAGCATGGGCGCGTCGTTGACCTGCACGCTGCTGTTCCAGTCCTTCACGACCACCTGGCCGTTGATCTGGCCCCATCCCTGGGCGACGGAGGCATTCAGCGCCAGCACCGATGCGTTGATGCCGCCGTTGAGCAGCAGGCTGGTCGCGTCCGGCAGGTTGAACAAGACCTGACCCTTGTTGAAGCCCAGGTAGCCGTGGTTGCCGAAGTCCACCGACGCGCCATGGATGTTGATCAGCATCTGCGCGCCCGTGGGCAGATTGTCGATCTGCATGTTGCGCATCGCATCGGCGGCGGCGATGTCGAACACGGCCAGCATCCGGCCGGCAGCATCGAAGTGCAGCGTGCCCCACTTGTCGACAACCGTGCCCGTGTTGGCCAGCGCGTCCAGCGACGTCGACAGCATGCCCAGGCGCTGCTTCTCGCCTGCGAAGTCGAAACCCTGGCCGTAGCTGACACCGCCGAAGACGTTGCCGCTGGCGTTGGGGGCGTAGCTGCCACCCACGCTGACGCCGCTCCAGATCGTGCCGTTCGTGAAGTCGAGGTTGCCGCCCACCGTGAGGCCCGTGCCCCCGTACAGCGCGCTGGAGCCGGTCTTGGTGTTGATGGAGTAGCCGCTGATCGTCGCGTTGCCGCCGACGGCCACCCGGCCCTCCACGTCGCTGCTGCTCACGTTCATGTTGCCGAACGCCAGCAGGTTGAGGCTGGCATCCAGACCCAGGCTGATGGGGGCGGCATGGGCGGTGCAGGCGAGGGCAAGACAGGCGGTCAGCAGTAGGCGGCGCATGGGGCTTGGCGAAGGGCAAAGTCAGCCAGTCTAGGAAGGCGCTCGTCGCCGCGTCACGCCTCGATGCGGGGGGCTCAGCGCTGGTTCGAGAACCAGTTCACGGCGCGCCGGTGGCGCATTGCACGAAATCGCCACGGTCGAGCTCCCGACCGTGGCGGCATGCTCGTTGGGGATGAGGCGCCGGGCAGACCGTGACCAGAACGATCCGCGACCGGCGCGCCAAGCCGGCAGGACTTGAGCCAAGACCTGGCGGAACTGCGTGCGCTCAACCCCGAAGTCTTCGCCCAGTACGGCGTGCCGCTGGCCACGCACCGCGTCGAGCGGCGCCCAGGCAGCGATGACCGCGCAGAATCCGCCCTCATGAACACCGCACACCGCTTCGACTGGAGCGCCGGCTATCCCAGCCGGCGCAGCCCGCTGTTCGGCCGCAACATCGTGTCGACCTCGCATCCGCTGGCGGCCCAGGCCGGGCTGCGCGTCATGCAGGCCGGCGGCAACGCAGTCGATGCGGCCATCGCCGCCGCGGCCTGCATGACGCTGGTGGAGCCCTGCAGCAACGGCCTGGGCTCGGACGCCTTCTGCATCCTGTGGGACGGCCAGCAACTGCACGGCCTGAACGCCTCCGGCCCGGCGCCGGCGGCGTGGACGCCCGAGTTCTTCGCCGGCCAGGGCCTGCCGCGGCGGGGCTGGGGCTCGGTGACCGTGCCGGGTGCGGTGGGCGGCTGGATGGCGCTGAGCCGGCGCTTCGGCAAGTTGCCCTTCGGCGACCTGATGCAGCCCGCCATCGAGATCGCCGAGCGCGGCTATGCGGTGCCGCCCATCGTGCAGGGCAAATGGGCGCTGGCCGCAGCGCTGCCGGAGCTGGCCTCGCAGCCCGGCTTTGCGCAGGCCTTTCTGCCGCAGGGGCGCGCGCCCGAGGTGGGCGAGCTGTTCCGCTTTTCCGACGCGGCGCGCAGCCTGAGGCTCATCGCCGAGAGCGGCGGCGAGGCCTTCTACCGCGGCGAGATCGCGGCGGCGCTGGCGCGCTTTGCGCGCGAGACCGGCGGCGCGCTGACCGAGGCCGACCTGGCCGCCTACCGGCCCGAGTGGGTCACGCCGCTGGCGCAGGACTTCGCCGGCCACACGCTGCACGAGATCCCGCCCAACGGCCAGGGCATCGCGGCGCAGATGGCGCTGGGCCTGCTGGCCCATTGCGACGTGACCGCGCATGCCGTCGACAGCCCCGAGGCCCAGCATCTGATGATCGAGGCCATGAAGCTGGCCTTTGCCGACGTCTACCGCTTCGTCGCCGAGCCGGCGGCGATGGCGGTCAGCCCGGCCCAACTGCTGGACCCCGACTACCTGGGCCGGCGCGCCCGGCTCATCGACCCGCAGCGCGCCCAGGTCTTCGGCGCCGGCAACCCCATCAAGGGCGGCACCATCTACCTGACCGCGGCCGACGAGCACGGCATGATGGTCAGCTTCATCCAGAGCAACTACATGGGCTTCGGCTCGGGCCTGGTGCTGCCGGGCTATGGCGTCAGCCTGCAAAACCGCGGCCACTGCTTCACGCTGGAGGCCGGCCATCCCAACCAGGTTGCGCCCGGCAAGCGCCCCTTCCACACCATCATCCCGGCCTTCCTCACCAAGGACGGCGCGCCGGTGATGAGCTTCGGCGTCATGGGCGGCAACATGCAGCCCCAGGGCCACATGCAGACGCTGGTGCGCATGCTGTGCTACGGCCAGAACCCGCAGGCCGCCTGCGATGCGCCGCGCTGGCGCTTCAACGAGGGCCTGTCCATCAACATCGAGCCGCACATGCCGGCCGCCACCATCGCGGGCCTGCAGGCGCGCGGCCACCAGGTGGGCGGCATTCACGACAGCTACCAGGACTTCGGCGCCGGCCAGTTCATCTGGCGGCTGGGCGACCCGGCCGTGAACGGCTACGTGGCCGCCAGCGACCCGCGCCGCGACGGCGCCGCCGTGGGCTGGTAAGGCGCCGAAGTTCAAGAGACTGCTGGCTTTGGCCGTGGTCGTGTCATGGCGGTGCTGCGCGGCCTGGACGGTGCGCTGGCCGAGGAGGAGCCCGGCTCGGCGGCGTTGGCATCTACGTCAAGCCCACGGGCAGCCAGCGGGTGCTGCCCGAAGAGGGCGGCATCGACCGCCG
>JBKBVY010000315.1:0-3401 GCA_046289335.1 Roseateles sp.
GCACCGTCCACGGCCCGCTCCACACGCCCTCCTCGCGCAGCGGCCGCGCCATGCCCGGCGTCTGCGGCCCGCTGGCCCCGGGCCCGGGGGGCAGGCCGGGCGGGCGCATGGTGCGCACCAGGTCCAGGTTGCGCCCATCGCCCAGGCTGGCACGCACGATGACGGCGCCTGGGTCGTCGACCCGGCGCAGGAAGGCCGACGTCTCGGCGATGCGACCGCGCCCGTCCTCCAGCGCCAGCGGCATGCGCAGCCGCCCGCCCCATTCCCTGAACGCCTCGGCCTGCTGCTCGCGCGGCGCGCTGGCCGGCGGCAGCGCCAGCCGCAACAGGTCGGCAATCGCATTCAGCCGCTCGTTGGCTGCGATCTCGACATTGCCGCGCTCCTGCTCGATGTGGCGCTGGAACAGCCAGGCCGAACCAAAGGCGAACGCCAGCAGCAGCGCCACCAGCGTCAGGTAGATGCGGACGTAGAGGGACTTCAAGAGGCGTCGGAATCAGCGTCTTGCTTGCGCGCGAACACGTAGCCGGCGCCGCGCACGGTCAGCACGCGGCGCGGGTGCTTGGGATCGTCCTCGATGACGGCCCGGATGCGCGAGATGTGCACGTCGATGGAGCGGTCGAAGGCTTCCAGCGGGTGGCCCTTGAGCGCGTCCATGATCTGGTCGCGGCTCAGTACCCGGCCGGGGCTCTGGGCCAGCACCACCAGCAGGTCGAACTGGTGGCTGGTGAGGTCGCAGATCTTGCCGTCCAGGCGTGCCGCGCGGGCGGCCAGGTCGATCTCCAGGCGGCCGAAGCGCAGCACCTCGTCGCCGTCCAGCTTGGGCTCCAGCCGACGCAGCAAGGCCTTGATGCGGGCCTGCAGCTCGCGCGGCTCGAAGGGCTTGGCCAGGTAGTCGTCGGCGCCCAGCTCCAGACCGAGGATGCGGTCCATGGGCTCGCCGCGGGCCGACAGCATCAGCACCGGCTGGTGGCGCCAGCGCGGGTCGCCACGCAGCCAGCGGCAGAAGTCCAGGCCGTCGCCGTCGGGCAGCATGATGTCCAGCACCAGCAGCTCGAAGCGGCCGCTGGCCAGCGCCTCGCGAGCCTGGGCCAGCGAGCCGGCCGTGCTGACCTCGAAGCCGGCGTTGCGCAGGTAGTCGCCCACCATGCCGGTCAGGCGGGCGTCATCGTCGATCAGCAGGAGTCGGGCAGTCATCAGCGGGGTCAACGGGGAATACGGGGGCCGGTGCACGCTGGCGCCGGTGGTGCGAACCTGAAGCATCGCAGAACTCCCGGCACCACCCGATCAGTTGGCGTGACGCTGGGCCCGCTCGGCCATGCGGGCGTGGCGCTTCTTGAGCGCCTCGGCGATCTTGGTGCGCTGCTCGGGCGACAGCACGCGCGCGGCCTCGACGCTGGCCTGCGTCAGGCGCTTGGATGCCGCCTCGTGCTGAGCGGCCATCTGCGCGCGCACCGCCTCGATGGCAACGGCATCGACGTTGGTGGCCGTGTACAGCTTGAGCATCTGCTCATGCAGCTTGCGGCCCGCCTCGCGCTGACCGGCCAGGTCCTGCCGGGCGGCCTTGTAGATGGCCTCGATCTGGCTGCGCTGTGCGTCGCTGACGTTGGCCAGCTCCAGCAGGTGGCCGCCGAACATGGCGCCGGGCGCCATCCTGGCCGGGCCACCATGGTGGCCGTACTTCGGCTGCGCCTGCGCGGCCAGGCCCGTCAGGGCCAGGGACGACGCGATCAGCGCCGCGGCAACGGGACGGAAGAAGCTTGCGTGGTTCATGGTGAACACTCCGGGTTGAACGACGCCGTCATGGTGTCGCGCCCGTGTGTTCGCTTGTTGGGGCCGGCGTAAAGAACTGTGATCAGCGCTGGCGAATCTCCAGGCTGGCCGGCGGGTGCCGCAGCCGGATGAAGGGCTGGGGGTCGCCCGGCAGCAGCACCGGCTCAAGCGTCACGGCCGGCGTGGTCTGCAGGCCCGGCGCGTGGTGGTACTTGAGGATGACCTCGTCGCCCGCCAGGCCCTGCAGCGACAGCCGGTTCACGCCGCGCGACGCCACCTCGCCGGCGCCCTTGAGCACATAGCTCAGCGGCGCGCCGTCCCAGGCGTAGACGGCCAGCGGCCCCTGCCGGGCCAGCAGGCGCGCCGCCGGCAGCGTGTCGAGAAAGGCCTTGGACACGTCAGAGTGCACGACGACCCAGCCGACGTTGTAGAGCGCCAGGCGCTCGCGGAAGGCGTCGGCGCCGAAGGACTGGATGGGCCGGCCGAACAGCTGGCCGTCCCAGAAGCCGGCGTGGTGCATGCAGACGTAGGGCCCGCCGATGAACTCGCGGCCCAGCGCATGGGCCAGCGGCCCGGCGATGTGGGCGCCGTCGTGCACCCGCCCCAGCGAGGTCTCGAACAGGATGCGGCCCGCGGGCGTCGTGTGCGTGGCCAGCACCTGCTTCAGCCAGGCGGTCAGCGGCCCTTCGCCGCGGATCTCCGGCGCGGCGCGGCCATGGTGGGGCGTGGGATGTCCCAGGCCGTCGCAAACCACAGCACCAGGTTGAGCTTGGCGCCGCGGGCCACGCCGCCGATGCGGCTGGTGGCCTCGGTCCAGGCGATGTACAGCCCGGTGGCGCGCTGGAAGGGCTGGATGGACTCCTTGCCCAGGCCCGGCAGGCTGAGCGTGGGCCACAGCCACAGCAGGTTGGGCAGCAGGCCCAGCAGCGTGGCGGCGAGCACCACGCGCACCAGGCTGCGGCCGCGCACCTGCGGCCAGCAGCAGGCCAGCAGCGGCACGGCCATGCACAGCAGCGGCACGACGAACAGCGGATGCAGGAAGAAGCCCCCGCCACCAGCAGGCCCAGGCCAGCACAGCGAAGGCCAGGTAGCTGGCCAGCACGAAGGACACCATGCCAGCCGTGTGATACCAGTGCAGCTGCGTAACCCACCAGCACAGCACGGCCAAGCCTGCCGCGGTCGCCGCCACGCCGCCGCTCAGGCCCAGCCGGCGCACGCCCAGCAGCGCCAGCCCCGGCGCCAGCGCCACGTACAGCTTGTACAGCTGGGCAATGCCGGCCGAGGGCAGCAGCGCCGCCATCAGCGCCGGCAGCTTGGCACTGACGTTGAAGTTCACGCCGCCCAGGTGGCCGGCGGCGAACCAGGGGTCGTAGCCGATCAGCCGGCCCTGGGCCCACAGCTCGCGGGCCACCTGCATCTGGTACTGGTGGATGCTGGAGTCGATGTAGGCCAGCGGCTGCGGGCCGGCAATGCCCTGCACCGGCAGCGCCAGCATGACCAGCGCCACATGCAGCGCCCACAGGGCCAGCGCCCCGGCCCCCCCGTGGCGCCGCCACAGGCCGGCCGCCGCGATCACATTATGGGCGTTGATCGCACCCGCTTCGGGCGCGCGCCGTCCACGCCCAGGCGCT
>JBKBVY010000316.1:0-3355 GCA_046289335.1 Roseateles sp.
GCCCTCGTCCCCGACCGTCGCAGCACTCATGCGTTGCTCAACGTTCGGCGGGCGAGGTTCGTTCACACGTTCTGAGTTCTCAGGCTGCCAGCCAGTCCCGCAGCGGCCTGGCAGCGGCCGCGCGGGCCCGGGCCGCCTCGAACTGCTCGCGCCGGTAGCGCACGAACAGCGTCGGGTTGGCCTGCAGCAGTGCCAGCCGCTCGCGCGCCTCGACACCGCCATGGCGCGGCACGATGCGCTCGTCCACGATGCTCCATTCGTTGCGCGCCAGTGGGCGCAGTTCCACCTGCATCGCGGCCATGCCCATGCGCACCAGGTCTTGCAGGCCGGACGTGGGCTGATCCAGACCCAACGTCAGGTCGCAGCCGGTCGCAAACTCGATCAGGCTGCCCTGCATGCCCTGCATCAGCACCTCCGCGTCCATCTGCAGCCGCTCGGCCAGCAGCAGCACCGGCGTCTCGGCGACTCGCACGCGCAGCTTCAGCGCCAGACCACGCTCACGCGCCCAGTCCAGCCAAAGGCGCAGACTGTCGACGTAGTCGTCGAAGTGCACCAGGCACATGCCGTTGGCGCTGAGTCCGTTCAACACCAGGCCCAGCGTGCGCAGTGCGCCGTCGTCGGGCGGCGCAACCCACTCGCCGGGGAAGCGCAGCAGGCCCGACGGCAGCAACCGGTCGGCCAGGTCGAAGCAGTCGCTGCCCTGAAGCGCATGGTGCAGACACCGCGGCGCAGGGCCGTCGATCTTGATTGCCATGTTGTGCACGCGTGAGTGCGGCAGCACAAAGGTGGCGATGCCATGCTGCTCCGCGAAGCCCGTCAATGCGCCGTGGACGGTCGCGTCGTGGTTGGAGATCAAGAGCTGACGCGGCAACCGGCCAGCGAAATGCCGCTCCAGCCAGAGATGCAGGAGCGCCTGCGCCTCCAGTGCCTCCCAGAGCGCCTGGACCTGCAGTTCGAGGAAGCGCGGCTGCGCGATCCACGGCAGCAGGTGGCGGCGCAGCACGTCACTGAGCGGCGCCTGCAACGCTTCCACATGTCCGCACGCCCCGGCGCCCAGCAACTCACGCACCACGGCGAGATCGACGAGGCCGGTGGCGGGGATGCCGTCCAGCGGCGCGTCGTACAGCTGCGAGGTCAGCGCAGCGGCCCGCAGCCCGCTGGCGCGAAGTTCGTCGGCGATATGGGGCGCATCGTACTTGCAGGTCGGCAGGTGGGCGATGAGGTCCAACTCGGGCGGCAAACGGCGCAGGTCAGGCAACTGGTAGGCGTCCAGCCCCGGGCAGTCGAAGGTGTAGGCCGTGTGCGGCACGCTGCGCTCGCGCAGCGTGTTGATCAGCATCAACCCCGGGATGAAGGAGTGCACGCCGTAGGTGTGGGCCTGCTGGGGCAGCATCACATGCCAGTGCGCATGCGCGTGCTGGCCCAGCACATCTGCCCAGATGCGGCGGTAACCCAGCACCGTCCACAGGAGGTGAAAGATGCGGTGGGCGCTCCAGCCGGCGCCGGTTGCACCGGGTGCCAGTCGGGCCAGCACGTCCCCGAGGTCGCGGCACAACGCCCGCGCCAGCACCTGGGCCTCGGCATAGGCAGCGCAGGCCACGTCCGCCGTGGAGCGGGTGTGCACCAGCGGCGCCGCAAGACCGTGAACCACGCAACGGTCATGCATGACCGGATCCACAACGAATGGCCGCACCGGCCGCTGAGCGACCAGACTGGCCGCCGTCCCAAGGTCAAAGCGATGCACCACCGCGACGACTTCGCTCACTCACTCTCCTGAAGCAAAAGCAGCCCCTGGGGCGGCCCGGTTCACTGCAGCGCCGCCATGACCCCCGGCCCCAGCGACCACAGCAGTGCCACCGCCTGCTGCGCCTCGAACAGCGTGCTCAGCTGAGCCACGCGCAGGGAATAGTAGTCGGACTCCGCGCCCATCACGTCGAACAGCGAGCGCCGGCCCATCTGCTGCCACTGCACCAGCGTGGCGGCGCGCAGCCGCTCGCTGTTGCGCAGGATCTCGACGATGCGGCGCGAGCGGTCCAGCGCGGCCTCGGCAGAGCTGTAGAGGTCGCTCATCTGGTAGGTCTTGGCGTTCAGCGCCTCGCGCACCTGGGCCTCGGCGGCTTCGGCGCGCTTCGCCGCGGCCAGCTCGGCGGCCTGCTGGCCGGGCTGCAGCAGCGGCACGGTCAGGCTGACGCCGGCATTCCATTCGCCGGCCTTGGTGCCCCGGTTGGTGAACGTGGCCATGCTGGCCCCGCCCAGGGTGATCTGCGGCTTGCCCTGCGCCGCGACGCTCTCGGCATAGCGACGCTGGGCGCGCGAGCTTGCCTGCAGCGCCAGCACGTCGGGCGCCTGGGCGGCGGCGCGGCGCAGCACGTCCAGGTCGGGCAGCTGGTTCAGCACGGCGGCATAGCTGGCGCTGGGTGGCAGCTCGTCGCCCACCAGGCGCTTGAGGCGGAACTCGGTGGAGCGCAATGCGCTGATGGTCTGCTCCATCGACAGCTCGGCCGTCATCTGGCTTTTCTGCGCCTGGATCAGCTCGCTGGCGCGCCCCTTGTCCACCTTGACCACGCCCTCCAGCGCCTCCACCAGGCAGGCCATACGGCGCATGTACTGGCGATAGATCTGGGCCTGCAGCAGCAGCCGGCCGCGGTCCAGCGAGTAGTTGACCACCTGCACCGCGATCTGCTGCTCGGCATTGAACAAGCCCTGGCGCGAGGCCTCGGCCAGCTGCGCCCGCCAGGCGCTGTTGTAGGCCGTGCGGCCGGCGTCCCACAGCGGCATGCTGAAGCCCAGCGACAGCTGCGACTGCGTCTGCTGCTGGCGCAGCCCGTTGACCTGCTGGCCCGCCGCGGCGCCGCTGAGCGTGGCATTGACGCTGGGCTTGTTGGCCTCGCTGGCCTGCACCCAGTCTTCGCGCGCGGCCTGGGCCAGCAGCGTGGCAGCGCCGATCTGCTCGCTGCGGCGCAGCGCCGTCTCCACCAGCGACACCAGCTGCCCGCGCGGGTCGCTGGAGGCGATGGACAGGTCCACGCCGCGGGCCTTGTCGTTGACGACGGCTGCATCGTCCTCGCCGCAGCGCAGCTGCGCCCAGGCGGGCGCGGCAAGGCCGCAGGCCAGGGCCAGCGGCAGGAGGCGACGGAGGGTACGCATGGTCGGAGCGACGGCAGGAGACAGCACGGACACCACTAGACCATGGGCCCAGCCCGGCGAAAGGCCGGAGAAAGGCGGGCGCGGTCCGGCTATTCCGCATGCGCGCTGAGATCGTGTACGGCACCTTGCTTCATCGGGCCGAGCGCCGGGCCGCTCCCAAGCCGGCCCGTCCGGCGATGTGCTCGCGGCTCAATGCCGCGAGCATCGC
>JBKBVY010000031.1:0-20177 GCA_046289335.1 Roseateles sp.
GGCGTCGAACTGCAGCGTCAGCAGCGGCGGCGCGCCGGCTTCGCCCGAGGGCAGCACCAGCCGGCCCGGCAGCGCGCCGGCCACGAAGCCGTGCCGCGCGGCGGCCTGCTGCACGAAGCCCGGCGTCCAGGCCGCGCCCTTGGCCCGCAGCAGCAGCGCCAGCTGGGCATCATGGCTGGCGGCGAACTGGTCCAGCTCGCGCGCGCGGGCCACCACGTCCAGCATGTCCGGGAACTGCACGAAGCCGCCGATGCCGTCGGCAAAGGCCTGGATCTTCTGCACGAACTCGGAGTACTCGATCTCGTTCAGCGGCCCGCTGCGGTTGGCCATCTTGAGGCCGGCCTGGAACTCGCTGTAGCGCTGCCCCGGCGCCGGCAGCTCCCAGTCGCCGCTGGCCGTGTTCAGGCCTTCGATCTGCAGCGGCTTGGTGCCGGCACGGCGGCTGCCGGGCTGGTGCTGCAAGGCCAGCTCGCCAGACACGGCCTGCTCCACGGTGATGGTGGCGATGGCGTCGATCAACGCGTCGATGCGCGCCGAGGGCCGGCGCAGCGGCCGGGCCACGGCGGGCAGCGTCACATCCAGCGCCGCATCGGCCTCGATAGCGGGCGGCTCGCCTTCGGCCACGGCAGGCGGGGCGTCGAAATGCGGCTCCTCCATCGGGGGCAGCGCGCGCTTGGGCCCGGCCTTGCGGGCGGCCCAGGCGCCATGGGCCACCACGCCGGCCAGCACCAGGCCGCCGGCAATGGCGAGAAGTTCGGTCAGGGTCAGACTCATGCGAGTTCCGCCATGGCGAGGGCCTTGTCCATGTCGACGGCGACAATGCGGGAGACGCCCTGCTCCTGCATGGTCACGCCGATCAGCTGCTCGGCCATCTCCATCGCGATCTTGTTGTGGGAGATGAAGAGGAATTGGGTGGCGCTGCTCATCTGCGAGACGAGCTTGGCATAACGCTCGGTGTTGGCGTCATCCAGCGGCGCATCCACCTCGTCCAGCAGGCAGAAGGGTGCTGGGTTGAGCTGGAAGATCGCGAACACCAGCGCGATGGCGGTCAGCGCCTTCTCGCCGCCGGACAGCAGGTGGATGGTGGAGTTCTTCTTGCCCGGCGGCTGGGCCATGACCTGCACGCCGGCATCCAGGATCTCGTCGCCGGTCATGACCAGCCTGGCCTGGCCGCCACCGAACAGGCTGGGGAACATGCGGCCGAAGTGCTCGTTGACCTGGTTGAAGGTGGCGCCCAGCAGATCGCGGGTCTCCAGGTCGATCTTGTGGATGGCGTCTTCCAGCGTCTTGATGGCCGCATTCAGGTCGGCGCATTGCGAGTCCAGGAAGGTCTTGCGCTCGCGGGCGGCGGTCAGCTCGTCCAGCGCGGCCAGGTTGACCGCGCCGAGGGCCGCGATCTCGCGGTTGATGCGGTCGATCTCGCCCTGCAGGCCGTAGAGCTTCACGCCGCCTTCCTCGATGGATTTCGCCAGCGCCTCCTGGTCCACCCCGGCCGCCTCCAGCTGCTCGCGGTACTGCGCGCCGCCCAGCTGCGCGGCCTGCTCCTCCAGCTGCAGCTTGGTGATGGTCTCGCGCAGCGGCTCCAGGCTGCGCTCGAAGCTCATCCGCTGCTCGTCCGCCTTGCGCAGGCGCAGGGACAGGTCGTCGTAGTTGGCACGCACGGCGGCCAGCTGCTGCTCGCGTTCGAGCTTGAGGGCCAACGCATCCTGCAGGCCGGCTTGCGCTGCGGCATCGTTGAAGCCGTCCAGCTCGGTCTGCAGGCTGGCGGCGGACGCGGCCACCTGCTGGATCTGGGCCTGCGCGGTCTCGATGCCGCGCTGCAGCTCGCCGCGGCGGGCCGCCAGCGTCTGCGTGGCGAAGCGCGCCTCCTGGGCGCGGCGCTCCAGCGTGCGCAGCTGCTCGCGGGCGTCGGCCAGGCGGCGCTCGGCGGCGATGACGGCGTCTTCCAGCTCGGCATGGCGTTGCTGCGCATCGCCCAGCTGCATGTCCAGCTCCTCGAAGCGGGCCTCGCCCACCGCACGGCGCTCCTGCAGCGCCTCCTGCTGCGCGGCGATCTCGGCCAGCTCGGCATCCAGCGCGGTGCGGCGCTGCTGGCTGGCCTCGGCCTGGCTGCTCAGCCGCAGCAGCTCGACATGGATCTGGTGGGCGCGAGTCTGCGCCTCGCTGGCCTCGCGGCGCAGCGTGGCCAGCCGCCCGTTGGCGTCGTTGAACTGATGCTCCACCCGGCTCAGCGCCAGCCGGGCCTCGTCGGCGATCAGGTTCTGTGCGCGCTGGGCCGTCGTCAGCTGCTCGATCTCCTGCGCGCGGGCGAGAAGCCCCGCCTGCTCGGAATCGGGCGCGTAGAAAGTCACCGAGAACTGACCCACCGCATGGCCCTGCGGCGTCAGGATCAGCTCGCCATGCGTCAGCCGGTCGCGCGCGGCCAGCGCGGCGTTCAGGTCGGGCGCGGTGTAGACGCCTTCCAGCCAGTCGTTCAGCAGCGCGACCAGGCCGGCGTCGTCCAGCTTCAGCAACGAGGTCAGCTTGGGCAGCGTCTCGTGCGTGTTGGCAATCGAGGCCGCCGGCGTCGAATAGAAAGCCAGGCGCGCGGGCGGCGCGTCGGCCTCGAAGGCGCGCACCGTGTCCAGACGGCCCACGCTCAAGGCGCCCATGCGCTCGCGCAGCGCGGCCTCCAGCGCGTTCTCCCAGCCGGGCTCGATGTGCAGCCGCGTCCACAGGCCTTGCAGGCCGTCCAAGCCGTGCTTGGCCAGCCAGGGCTTGAGCTTGCCCTCGGTCTGCACCTTTTCCTGCAGGGCCTTCAGCGCTTCCAGGCGGGCGGTCAGCTCGGACTGCCTGGCCAGCTGCGCATTGGCGTCCTGCTGAGCGGCGCGGCGTTGCTCTTCCAGCTGCGGCAGCTGCTCGGCCAGCTCCTGCAGGCGCGCATCGGCCAGGTCGCGGGCCTCGTCGGCCTCGGCGCTGCGGGCCTTCAGCGCTGCCAGTGCCTCATGGTCGGGCGCGCCCAGCGCGCGCGACTCGGCGGTCAGCTTGTCCTCGCGCTGACGCAGCGCCCTCGCCTGCTCGTCCACGCTGCGGCTCTCGGCGGCCAGCACCTGGATCTGCTGCTGCACCTGGGCCACCAGCGTGCGCTGTTCGTTGGCACGGGCCTGGGCAGCACGCAGCGCGTCCTCGGCATGGGGCAGCTGGGCCTGCTGCTCCTCGGCCTGCGCGGCCAGGATTTCGCTCTGCTCGTCGGCACCGGCGATCTGCTCGGCAATGCCCTCCAGCTCGGCGGCCGAGGCCTCGACCCGCTCGCGCCACTGCCGGTCCTGCGCCTGCAGCTCGGCCAGTCGCTGCTGCGCGCGGTTGCGGCTTTCGACGACGAAGCGGATGCGCTCCTCCAGCCGGCTCACCTCCAGCTGGGCCTCGGCATAACGGCCTTGTGACGCGTGCAGCTCGTCGCCGGCGGCGTAGTGCTGCTGGCGCACTTCCTCCAGCGTGGCCTCCACCGCGCGCAGCTCGGCCAGCCGCGCCTCCAGCGCATTGACGGCCTCGGCATGTGCCGCCTTCACGCGCGCCGCCTCGTTGCCGGCATCGCGGGCCTTGAGGAACCAGAGCTGGTGCAGCTTCAGCGTGCCGGCGTCCTGCAGGCTGCGATAGCTGGCCGCCACCTCGGCCTGGCGCTCCAGCTTTTCGAGATTGGCGTTCAGCTCGCGCAGGATGTCGTCGACGCGGGTGAGGTTCTCGCGCGTGTCCTTGAGCCGGTTCTCGGTCTCGCGGCGCCGCTCTTTGTACTTGGACACGCCGGCCGCCTCTTCGAGGAACAGCCGCATCTCCTCGGGCTTGCTCTCGATGATGCGCGAGATGGTGCCCTGGCCGATGATGGCGTAGGCCCGCGGCCCCAGGCCCGTGCCGAGGAACACGTCCTGCACGTCGCGGCGGCGCACCGGCTGGTTGTTGATGAAGTAGCTGCTCGTGCCGTCGCGCGTCAGCACGCGCTTGACGGCGATCTCGGTGAACTGGTTCCACGGCCCGCCGGCACGGGCGGAACTGTTGTCGAACACCAGCTCCACGCTGGCGCGGCCGGCGGGCTTGCGGTTGCCGCTGCCGTTGAAGATGACGTCCTGCATGGACTCGCCGCGCAGCTCGCTGGCCTTGCTCTCGCCCAGCACCCAGCGCACGGCGTCCATGATGTTGGACTTGCCGCAGCCATTGGGGCCCACCACGCCCACGAGCTGCCCGGGCAGCTGGAAGGTGGTGGGTTCGGCAAAGGATTTGAAGCCGGCCAGCTTGATCGAGTTCAGCCGCATGGAGGAGGCGCGTAAGCCGTTGATTTGGCTAAAGAAAAGCGCCTTTTGGGGGCGCTTTGATGGGGCTGGATGATAGCATTCGCCCCCTCTCAGAAAGCCTTTGCACCATGGCCACCAAGAAGTCTGCCGCCGCCCCCGCCAAGAAGAAGCCCAAGATGCGCGAGGTGCCCAAGAACCCGCCCAGCAAGCCCAGCAAGGACATCCTGGTCTTCCCGAACCCCAACCCGGAGCGCGACTACGTCATCCAGTTCCAGGTGCCCGAGTTCACCTGCCACTGCCCGCTGACCGGCCAGCCGGACTTCGCGCACTTCACCATCGACATGATTGCGGACGAGCTCTGCGTGGAGCTCAAGAGCCTGAAGATGTACTTCTGGAGCTACCGCAACGAGGGCGCCTTCCACGAGAAGGTCACCAACAAGATCCTGGACGACATCGTCGCCGTCACCGACCCACGCTTCATCCGCATCACCGCCAAGTGGTATGTGCGCGGCGGCATCTACACCAACGTCGTCGCCGAGCACCGCAAGCCCGGCTGGACGCCGGCGCCGCGGGTGGAGCTGCCGACACACGGCTTCGAATCCGGAATGCTCGGCTGATGAATCCACTGCTCGACCGGCTGCAGCCCTACCCCTTCGAGCGGCTGCGCCAGCTGACCGCGGGCATCACGCCCAACCCCGATTTCAAGCCCATCTCTCTGGGCATCGGCGAGCCGCGACATGCGGCGCCGGCGCTGATCGAGGAGGCCATCAAGGGCGCCATGGCCGGGCTGTCAGGCTATCCGGCCACGGCCGGCTCGCCGGCGCTGCGCGAGGCCATCGCCGGCTGGATCGCGCGCCGCTACGGGCTGAACGTCGACCCGGCCACGCAGGTGCTGCCGGTCAACGGCTCGCGCGAGGCGCTGTTTGCCATCGCGCAGACGGTGGTGGACGCGAGCCGCCCGGGCGCGACGGTCGTCTGCCCCAACCCGTTCTATCAGATCTACGAAGGCGCTGCCCTGCTGGCCGGCGCCGACGTGGCCTTTGCCAACTCCGACCCGGCGCGCAACTTCGCCGTTGACTGGCGCCAGATTGACGACGCCACCTGGGCCCGCACGCAGCTGCTCTACGTCTGCTCGCCGGGCAACCCCAGTGGCGCGGTGATGCCGCTGGCGGAATGGCAGGCACTGTTCGAGCTGAGCGACCGCCATGGCTTCGTCATCGCGTCGGACGAGTGCTATTCGGAGATCTATTTCCGCGACGAGGCCCCGCTGGGCGGCCTGGAAGCCGCCGCCAGGCTCGGCCGCAGCGGCTTCAAGAACCTCATCGCGTTCACCTCGCTGTCCAAGCGCTCCAACGTGCCGGGCCTGCGCTCGGGCTTCGTCGCAGGCGACGCGGCGTTGCTGAAGCAGTTCCTGCTCTACCGCACCTACCACGGCAGCGCGATGAGCCCCCTCGTGCAGGCCGCCAGCATCGCGGCGTGGAACGACGAGGCGCATGTGGTCGACAACCGCGCGCGCTACCGCCGGAAGTTCGCCGACGTGACGCCGCTGCTTTCGCAAGTGCTGGATGTGGCCTTGCCCGATGCCGGCTTCTACCTCTGGGCCGGTGTGCCTGGCGGGGACGACATCGCCTTCGCTCAAGGGCTGCTCGCTCAATACAATCTGGCGGTCCTGCCGGGCAGCCTGCTGGCCCGCTCCGCCCATGGCGCCAATCCCGGCGCCGGCCGCATCCGCCTGGCCCTGGTGGCCGACGAGGCCGAGTGCCTTGAGGCCGCCCGCCGCATCGTCTCCTTCACGAAGAATCCCCGCTGATGAACACCGCCGAACTGCAAAGCCTGATCGACCTCGCCTGGGACAACCGGGCGTCGCTGGATCCCACCAACGCCCCCGAGCTGCGCGAGGCGGTCGAGCATGTCATTGCCGAGCTGGACGCCGGCCGGCTGCGCGTGGCCACCCGCGAGGGCGTGGGCCAGTGGACCGTGCACCAGTGGATCAAGAAGGCCGTGCTGCTGTCGTTCCGCCTGAACGACAACCACCTGATGGGCGACAAGGACCTGACCTTCTTCGACAAGGTGCCCACCAAGTTCGCCGGCATGAGCGAGGCCCAGCTGCGCGCCACCGGCGTGCGCGTGGTGCCGCCGGCCGTCGCCCGCCGCGGCAGCTTCCAGGGCAAGAACGTGGTGCTGATGCCCAGCTACGTGAACATCGGCGCCTACGTGGACGAAGGCGCCATGGTGGACACCTGGGCCACCGTCGGCTCGTGCGCGCAGATCGGCAAAAACGTGCACCTGTCCGGCGGCGTGGGCATCGGCGGCGTGCTGGAGCCGCTGCAGGCCAACCCGACCATCATCGAGGACAACTGCTTCATCGGCGCCCGCTCCGAGGTGGTCGAGGGCGTCATCGTCGAGGAGAACTCGGTGATCTCCATGGGCGTCTACATCGGCCAGAGCACGCCCATCTACGACCGCGCGACCGACACGATCAGCTACGGCCGCATCCCGGCGGGCTCCGTCGTCATCTCGGGCTCGCTGCCCAAGGACGGCGGCCGCTACAGCCTGTACGCCGCCATCATCGTGAAGCGCGTCGACGCGCAGACGCGTTCCAAGACCAGCATCAACGAACTGCTGCGTTCCTGATCATGGCGACCAGCGGCAACATGGAGCGCATCCTGCGGCTGATGGCCGACAAGGGTGCGTCGGACTGCTATCTGTCGGCCAACATGCCGGTGCTGATCCGCATCAACGGCCAGACGGTGCAGCTGTCCGACCAGCTCCTGACGCCGCCCCAGCCCCGCCAGCTGATCTCCGAGGTCGTCGACCCCGCCAGCCTGGCCGAACTGGACAACACCGGCGAGCTGAACATGGCCGTGTCGGTCAGCGGTGTGGGCAGCTTCCGGTTGTCGGGCTTCCGCCAGCGCGGGTCGATTGCAGGCGTGTTCCGCCACATCCCGCACAACATCCCGTCGATGGAATCGCTGGGGCTGCCGCCCATCCTGGGCCAGATGATCAAGGAAAAGCGCGGCCTCATCCTGATGGTGGGTGCCACCGGCACCGGCAAGAGCACCACGCTCGCGTCCATGCTGGAGCTGCGCAACCAGACCATGACCGGGCACATCCTCACCATCGAGGACCCGATCGAGTACCTGTTCAGCAACAAGCGCTCGGTGGTCAACCAGCGCGAGATCGGCCGCGACACGGCCTCGCTGCAGATCGCGCTGAAGAACGCGCTGCGCCAGGCGCCGGACTGCATCCTCATCGGCGAGATCCGCGACCGCGAGACCATGACGGCGGCCATCTCCTATTCGCTGTCGGGCCACCTGGTGCTGGCCACGCTGCACGGCAACAACACCTACCACGCGCTGAACCGCATCCTGTCCTTCTACACGCCCGAGTCCCGGCCGGCGCTGCTGAACGACCTGGCCGCAGGCCTGAAGGCCATCGTGTCGCAGCGCCTGGTGCGCGCGACGGCCGGCGGCCGCGTGCCGGTGGTGGAGATCCTGCTGAACACCAAGCTGACCGCCGAGCTGATCGAGCAGGGCGACTTCACCGGCGTGAAGGAAGCAATGGAGAAATCCATTGCCGAGGGCTCGCAGACCTACGAAGAGCATTTCGCCAAGCTCATCACCGACGGCGTCATCACCCGCGAGGAAGGCCTGGCCTTCGCCGACTCGCCCACCAACCTGCTGTGGCGCCTGCAGAACGAGGCACCCGGTGCCCGCCTGGCCAATGCGCCGCGCAAGGAAGAGAAGGCGGCCGACGAGGCCAGCTTCACCGAAATCACCCTGGACGTCCGCGGCACGTGAAGCTCATCGACTGCATTGACACCCAAGCCGCCCGCCTCGCCCAGGCGGGCTTGTTTTTTGGCCATGGCACGACCAACGCGTTCGACGAGGCCATGTGGCTGGCGCTGTGGCGGCTGGGCCTGCCCCTGGATGCGCTCGACGAGCACGAGGACCGCGAGCTGAGCGACGCCGAGGTCGCTGCCATCGCGGCGCTGATCGACGAGCGCATCACGACCCGCAAGCCCGCCGCCTACCTGACCGGCGAGGCTTGGCTGCAAGGCGTGCCCTTCACCATCGACGAGCGCGCCATCGTGCCGCGCAGCTTCATCGCCGAGCTGATCGCCGACGCCAGCATCGACCCCTGGCTGAACCCGGCCAGCCGCCGCGTGCTGGACCTGTGCACCGGCAACGGCAGCCTGGCCGTGCTGGCGGCCATGGCCTGGCCCGATGTGGAGGTCGACGCGCTGGACATCGACGCCAACGCGCTGGCCGTCGCCAAGCTCAACATCGAGCGCCACAACCTGGCGCTGCGCGTGCGGCTGCTGCAGGGCGACGGCCTGGCCGGGGCCGACGGCCCTTACGACCTCATCCTCTGCAACCCGCCTTACGTGAACAGCCAGAGCATGGCCGCCCTGCCTGCCGAGTACCGCGCCGAGCCCGAGCTGGCGCTGGCCGGCGGCGCGGACGGCATGGACTTCATCCGCGCGCTGCTGCGCGACGCCCCCGCGGCCTTGAACGACGGCGGCGTGCTGGTGCTGGAGATCGGCAACGAGCGCGAGCATTTCGAAGCCGCCTTCCCGACGCTGGAAATCGTCTGGATGGAAACCTCCTCCGGCGCCGACCAGGTGCTGCTGGTGACGAAAGAAAACCTGTTGTGATCACGCTCAGAGACATCACGCTGCGCCGCGGCGTCAAGGTGGTGCTGGACGGCGCCTCCGCCACGCTGCAGCCCGGCGAAAAGATCGGCCTGGTGGGCCGCAACGGCGCCGGCAAGTCCAGCCTGTTCGCGCTGCTGACCGGCCGGCTGTCCAACGACCGCGGCGAGGTGGAGGTGCCCAGGCACTGGCGCCGCTCCGAGGTCGCGCAGGACATGCCGGACACCGAGGACGGCGCGACCGACTTCGTGCTGCAGGGCGACACCACGCTGGTGGCCGCCCGCGTCGCGCTGGACGAGGCCGAGAAGGCCGGCGACGGCCATGCGATGGCCGAGGCCCATGCCGCGCTGGCCGATGCCGGTGCCTTCGACGCCCGCTCGCGCGCCCAGGCGCTGCTGATGGGCCTGGGCTTCCGCACCGAACAGTTGGACGCCCCCGTCAACAGCTTCTCCGGCGGCTGGCGCATGCGGCTGCAGCTGGCCCGCGCGCTGATGTGCCCGGCCGAGCTGATGCTGCTGGACGAGCCCACCAACCACCTGGACCTGGACGCCCTGGTCTGGCTGGAAGCCTGGCTGCAGCGCTACGACGGCACGCTGATCATCATCAGCCACGACCGCGAGTTCCTGGACGCGATCACCAAGGTCACGCTGCATCTGGACGAAGGCAAGCTGGTGCGCTACGGCGGCAACTACACCAGCTTCGAGAGCCAGCGCGCCGAGCGCATGGTGCTGCAGCAGGCGGCTTTCGAGAAGCAGCAGGAAAAGGTCGCGCACCTGCAGAAGTTCATCGACCGCTTCAAGGCCAAGGCCAGCAAGGCCAAGCAGGCACAGAGCCGCGTGAAGGCGCTGGAGCGCATGGAGAAGCTCGCACCGGTGCTGACGGCGGCCGACTTCAGCTTCGAGTTCCGCGAGCCGCTGAGCCTGCCCAACCCGATGCTGATGTTCGACGACCTGTCGGCTGGCTACCGTACCGACGAAGGCGACAAGATCATCGTGCGCGGCGTGGACCACTCCGTGCTGGCCGGCCAGCGCATCGGCATCCTGGGCGCCAACGGCCAGGGCAAGTCCACGCTGGTCAAGACCATCGCGCGCGCGCAGCCGCCCATGGGCGGCAGGCTGACCGAGGGCAAGGGCCTGTCCATCGGCTACTTCGCCCAGCAGGAGCTGGACGTGCTGCGCCTGGATGAAGGCCCGCTGGAGCACATGGTGCGCCTGGCCCGCGACGTGGGACCGCCGGGACGCGAGCAGGAACTGCGCGACTTCCTGGGCCAGTTCCGCTTCACCGGCGACATGGTCAACCAGCAGGTCGGCAGCCTGTCCGGCGGCGAGAAGGCCCGCCTGGTGCTGGCCATGCTGGTCTGGCAGCGGCCCAACCTGCTGCTGCTGGACGAACCGACCAACCACCTGGACCTGAACACGCGCGAGGCGCTGTCGATGGCGCTCAACGAGTTCGAGGGCACGGTCATGCTGGTCAGCCACGACCGCGCACTGCTGCGCGAGGTCTGCGACGAGTTCTGGCTGGTGGCCGACGGCGTCGTCAAGCCCTTCGACGGCGACCTGGACGACTACCAGCGCTGGCTGCTGGACCAGAGCAAGGAAGCCGCCCGCGCCGCCAGGAAGCAGCCCGCTGCCGCCGCGCCTGCGCCGGTGGCGGCCGTCGTCGCCGCGCCGCCGGCTTCACGCGAGGACCGCAAGGTCTCCGGCCAGGCGCGTGCCCGGCTTGCCGAGCAGACCCGGCCGCTGCGCAAGGAGATGGAAGCCATCGACAAGCGCCTGCACGACCTGGCTGCAGAGCGCGCCGACATCGAAGCCCAGCTGGCCGAGGGCGCTGCGGCACCGGCCATCGCCGAGATGGGCCGGCGTCTCAAGGCCATCGCCGACGAGCTGGAAGCGGCCGAGGGGCGCTGGCTGGAATTGGGCGAGCAGATCGAGGCGATGACGGCCGGCTGACCCGGTCAGAGCGCCAGCACCGCCGCCAGCGCGACGGCGCCCGGCAGTGCCTGCACAAACAGGATCTTGCGCGACGCCGTGGCTGCGCCGAACACCCCGGCCACGATGACGCAGCCCAGGAAGAACACCAGCCAGGGCTTGCCGGCGCCGGCCGCGCCCTGCATCAGCCCCCAGAACAGGCCCGCGGCCAGGAAGCCGTTGTAGAGCCCCTGGTTGGCCGCCAGCGTCTTGCTCTGCTCGGCAAAGTCGGCCTTCAGCCCGAAGGCGCGGCGCCCCTGCGGCTGGGTCCACAGGAACATCTCCAGCACCAGGATGTACACGTGCAGCAGCGCCACCAGCGCCGCCAGCACGATGGCAACCATCTCCATCACCGCTCTCCTTCGTTTTTTGGGGTGGCGAATCATCCCGGATCGCCTCAGCGTCCGCTGTCACCTGAAAGACCATTTTGCTTGTGCGCAATTTAATTGCAAACTACATTTTCAGCCATGGCTCGCAGCAAGGCATCCCGCAACAGCGACTCCCGCGCGCAATGGCTGCAGCTGGACCGGCAGCTGTGCTTTGCGCTCTACAGCAGCTCGCTGGCCATGACCAAGCTCTACAAGCCGCTGCTCGCGCCGCTGGGCCTGACCTACCCGCAATACCTCGTGATGCTGGTGTTGTGGGAGGCCGAGGGCTTGAGCGTCTCGCAGCTGGGCCAGCGCCTGTCGCTGGACTCGGGCACGCTGACGCCGCTGCTCAAGCGCCTGGAGGCCCTGGGCCACATCGAGCGCCGCCGCGCCAGCGACGACGAGCGTCGCGTCGACATCTTCCTGACGCCGGCCGGCCGCAAGCTGCGCGAACTGGCGCTGGACATCCCCGGCCATCTCGCCTGCGCCAGCGCCTGCGAGCTGGACGAACTCATCGCGCTCACGCAGCGGCTGCAGCAGCTGCGCGAGCAACTCCACAGCGCCGCCGACGCGGCCACCTGACTTTTCCCACCACCCCCAAGGAGCCCACCATGGCCATCGAGAAAGCCCTCTACACCGCCACCGCCACCGCCACCGGCGGCCGCGCCGGCACCGCCAAGTCGTCCGACGGCGCCATCGACGTGACGCTGTCCACGCCCAAGGAGCTGGGCGGCGGCGGCGGCCCCGGCACCAACCCCGAGCAGCTGTTCGCAGCGGGCTACAGCGCCTGCTTCATCGGCGCGATGAAGGCCGTGGCCGGCCGCCAGAAGATCGCCCTGCCCGCCGAGGTGTCCATCACCAGCGACGTGGCCATCGGCCCGCACGCCAACAAGCCCGGCGCCTTCGGCATCCAGGTCGACATGAAGATCTCCGTGCCCGGCATGGACCGCGCCCAGCTCGAAGAGCTGGTGAAGATCGCCCACGAGGTCTGCCCCTACTCCAACGCCACCCGCGGCAACGTGGACGTCAGCCTGACCATCGTCTGATCAGGCTTCCAGCAAGGCCAGCATCAGCTCGATCCTGGCCTTGACCGGGCTCAGCGCGCCCGCGCTGGGCAGCAGGCCCGGCAGCGGCATCACCGGCCCGGCGTCGCAGCGCGTGCTGCGCCACACCTGGACGCCCAGGCGCTGCGCCTCGCGCAGCGCCGCATCCAGCGGCGCACTCAGCGTGCCATTGCCGGTGCCGGCGGCGACGATGCCGTCCACGCCCGCGGCCAGCAGCGCATGCACGATGCGGCCATCGGCGCCCGCGTGATTCAGCACGATGTCCACGCGCGGCCAGTCCGCGGCGGGCCGCGCGATGCGCGCCAGCCCCAGCGCCTGCCCCTCGGGCCAGCGGCCCACGGGCCGCACCACGCCCTCCTCCACCCGCGCGACCAGCCCGCCATCCGACGACTCGAAGGCATCGATGCGGTAGCTGTGCGTCTTGCGCACCTGCAGCGCGTCATGCACGCGGCCGGCAAACGCCACCACCACGCCCGTCGCCCCCGGCGCCGCCGCCACCTGCACCGCATCGAACAGGTTCTGCGGGCCGTCCGCCGCCAGCGCGGTGGCCGGCCGCATGGCCGCCGTCAGCACCACCGGCTTGGCCGGCGCCAGCACGCGGTGCAGGAAGTAGGCCGTCTCCTCCAGCGTGTCGGTGCCATGGGTCACGACGATGCCGCGCACCTCGGGCCGCTGCAGCTGCTCGTGCACGGCAGCAGCCAGGCGCTGCCAGGTGGCGGCGTCCATGTCCTTGCTGTCGAGCTGGGCGACCTGGTGGGCCTCCAGCGGCCGCGCGCCCAGTGCCGGCACGGCCGCCAGCAAGTCGTCCACGCGCAGCTGCGCGGCGGTGTAGCCCACGCCGTCGCCCGCGCTGCTGGCCGTGCCGGCAATGGTGCCGCCCGTGCCCAGAATGACGATCAGTTCCGCTGCAGTTTGCAATTTCGTGGCTTCCTGGACAAAAATACAGTGGCTGGACAAATCGCCAGCCTCATCAAAGGCCCGCCGTGCAAGACCGACCCAAGCTTACCGCCCGCCAGCAGCAGATCTTCGACCTGGTCCGCCAGACGATTGAACGCACCGGCGCCCCGCCTACCCGGGCCGAGATCGCGGCCGAGCTGGGCTTCAAGTCCGCCAATGCGGCCGAGGAGCACCTGCAGGCGCTGGCCCGCAAGGGCATGCTGGAGCTGGTGGGCGGCACGTCCCGCGGCATCCGCCTGAAGTCCGACACGCTGAGCGCCGTCAACCGCGCGCGGCAGTTCAGCCTGCCCCTGCCCAACCTCGCCCAGCTGACGCTGCCGCTGATCGGCCGCGTGGCCGCCGGCGCGCCCATCCTGGCCCAGGAGCATGTGGAGCAGACCTATGCCGTCGAGCCGGGCCTGTTCGCCAAGAAGCCCGACTACCTGCTCAAGGTCAAGGGCATGAGCATGAAGGACATCGGCATCCTGGACGGCGACCTGCTGGCGGTCCAGTCTGCCAGGGAGGCCCGCAACGGCCAGATCGTCGTCGCCCGCGTCGGCGACGAGGTCACCGTCAAGCGCTTCCAGCGCGGGCCGGACGGCATCCGGCTGCTGCCCGAGAACCCCGACTTCCAGCCCATCGTGGTCAACGAAAACAGCGAGGCCTTCTGCATCGAGGGTCTGGCCGTGGGCCTGATCCGCGGCCAGGGCTTCAATTGAGGTTACCGCTCAGCGATAGCGCTCGGGGTCCGGCGAATCCGTCGGGTTGGCGATGACGCGGCGGAAGGCCGCGCTCATCGGCAGCTTCAGGTTCAGGCCGGAGGCCGGCAACGGCGACTCGAACCAGCGCCGGTAGATCGCATGGATCTCGCCGCTGCGGTAGAGCCCGGCCAGCACCTCGTCCACCAGCGCCTTGAACTGCGGGTCATCACGCCGCAGGCCGATGGCATACGGCTCGATGGTCAGCGCCCGCTCGGACAGCCGGTAGTCGGCGGCGCCGCCCCCCTGCTGGGCCAGCAGCGCGCGCAGCAGCACGTCGTCCATCAGAAAGGCCTTGGCGCGGCCGCTCTTGAGCAGCTGAAAGCCTTCTGGGTCGTCCAGCCCGCCCAGGATGTGGATGCTCAAGCCCTGCTGCTCGTTGACCTTGGCCAGGTGCTGGATGCTGGTGGTGCCGACCGTGGAGGCCACCGGCTGGCCGCGCAGGTCCGCCAGGCCCTCCACGCGCACCGGGCCACGCGTCAGCAGCCGGGTCTCGGCGACGAAGGTCGTCAGCGAGAACGCCTGCGTGCGCTCGCGCTCCGCGGTGTGGGTGGTGATGCCGCATTCCAGGTCCAGCGTGCCGTTGGCCACCAGCGGCATGCGCGTGGCCGACGCCACCTCCACACGGCGCACCTCAAGGTCCGGCAACTGCAGCCGCGTACGCACGGCGGCCACGATGCGCTCGCACAGCTCGATGCTGTAGCCGGTGGGCTTGAGCTGGGCGTCGAGGTAGGAGAACGGCAGCGACGCCGCCCGGTACCCCAGCACGATGACGCCGGTGTCGCGCACGCGGGTCAGCGTGGGCCCGTCCGCCGCCAGGGCTGCACCCGCGAGCAGCAAGGCGCTAAGTGCCAGCAGCCGCTTCATCGTCCAGCCGCCGCAGTTCGGCCAACTTGTCGGCAATGCGCGCCTCCAGCCCGCGCGGCACGGGGGCGTACCAGCCCTGCCCCTCCAGCCCGTCCGGCAGGTACTGCTCGCCGGCCGCGTAGGCGTTGGGCTCGTCGTGCGCATAGCGGTAGGCACGGCCATAGCCCAGCTCCTTCATGAGCTTGGTGGGCGCGTTGCGCAGGTGCACGGGCACGGGGCGGCTCTGGTCCTGCTTGATGAAGGCGCGCACCTCGTTGAAGGCCTTGTAGACCGCGTTGCTCTTGGCCGCGACGGCCAGGTACACGACGGCCTCGGCCAGCGCCAGCTCGCCCTCGGGCGAGCCCAGGCGCTCGTAGGCCTCGGCGGCGTCCAGCGTGATGCGCAGCGCGCGCGGGTCGGCCAGGCCGATGTCCTCGCTGGCCATGCGGATCAGACGGCGCGAGATGTAGCGGGCGTCCACACCGCCGTCCAGCATGCGCGCGAACCAGTACAGCGCGCCGTCCGGGTTGCTGCCGCGCACCGACTTGTGCAGCGCGCTGATGACGTCGTAGAACTGGTCGCCGCCCTTGTCGTAGCGGCGCAGCTGCTCGCCCAAAGCGCGTTCCAGCAAGGCCTCGTCGATCTGCGCGCCCTGGGCCAGCGAGGCCGCCGTGTCGAAGGCGTTGAGCAGCCGGCGTGCGTCGCCATCCGCATAGCCGATCAGGCGCTGCGCCGCCTCGGGCGTGGGCTGGGGCACGCCCAGTTCGGCCGCGCCGCGGGCGATGAGCTGGCCCAGCTCCTCGGCGTCCAGGCTCTTGAGCACCTGCACCGTGGCACGCGACAGCAGCGCCGAGTTGACCTCGAAGCTGGGGTTCTCCGTGGTCGCGCCGATGAAGGTGAACAGGCCCGCCTCCACATGCGGCAGAAAGGCGTCCTGCTGCGACTTGTTGAAGCGGTGCACCTCGTCCACGAACACGACCGTGCGCCGCCCCTGGGCGGCCGCCACCTGGGCGCGTTCGACGGCTTCACGAATCTCCTTCACGCCGCCCAGCACGGCCGAGATGGCGATGAACTGCGCGTCGAAGGCGCCGGCCATCAGCCGCGCCAGCGTGGTCTTGCCGACGCCCGGCGGGCCCCACAGGATCATGCTGTGCAGGCGGCCGGCGTCGAAGGCGACACGCAGCGGCATGCCGGGACCTAGCAGGTGGCGCTGGCCGATGACCTCGTCCAGCGTCCTGGGCCGCAAGCGTTCGGCCAACGGGATGCCGGCGAGCGGTGCCACCGGCGCAGGCTTGGCGTCGGGCAGGGGCTCGTCGTCGAACAGCGAGTTCACTGCTCGATCAGGTCCGCCCCCGCGGGCAGCTTGAACTGGAAGCGCTCGGCCGGCACCGCCACATTGGCCTGCACGGCGCTGAAGTCCAGCCGCGAGCGCTGGCCGAAGCCGTCGACGATCTCCATCGCGGCCAGCTCCTTGCCCTTGAAGCCCAGCTTCAGCGACTGGATCGTCGACTCAGCCTGCTTCGGGATCGCCTGCACCCAGTCCAGCCCGCCGTCGGCGGCCGCAGCCTTCAGCGTGAAGTCGCGTTCGAGATCGGTTCCGGCCAGCAGCGCGGCGGGCGTGGCCCCGAGCGCATCGGCCAGCTTGCGCGAGCTGGCCTGGTTCAGTTCGGCGTCGTAGATCCACACCTTGCTGCCGTCGGCCACGATGACCTGCTCGAAGGGCTTGGCATAGGCGAAACGAAAGCGGTTGGGCCGCTGGAACTCGAAGCTGCCGCTGGACAGCTTCTTGCGCTTGCCATCGGGCGAGGTGACGGTTTGCGTGAAGTTGGCCTTGCCGCTCTTCACGTCACGGCCGAAGTCGCGCAGCGCGTCGACGGCGTCCGCATGGGCGACGCCGCTCAGCAGCAGCGTCAGGGCGATGAGGGTCTTCTTCATTCGTCTCGCTTGGGAACAATCAGTTCGCGGCTGCCGTTGGAGGCCAGCGCGCCCACCAGGCCGGACTTCTCCATCTGCTCCAGCAGCCGCGCCGCGCGGTTGTAGCCGATGCGCAGATGGCGCTGCACCAGCGAGATGGAGGCCTTGCGGTGCTGCAGCACGATGGCCACGGCCTGGTCGTACATGGGGTCGGCCTCGCCATTGGACTCGCCCGGCGCGGGCGCCTCGCCGCCCAGGTCGTCCAGCACGCCGCCTTCGAGGATGCCTTCGATGTAGTTGGGTTCGCCCTGGGACTTGATGTACTCCACAACGCGGTGCACCTCGTCGTCGCTGACAAAGGCGCCGTGCACGCGGATGGGCAGACCGGTGCCGGACGGCATATAGAGCATGTCGCCCATGCCCAGCAGCGCCTCGGCGCCCATCTGGTCGAGGATGGTGCGGCTGTCGATCTTGGAGCTGACCTGGAAGGACAGGCGGGTCGGGATGTTGGCCTTGATGAGGCCGGTGATGACGTCCACCGACGGCCGCTGCGTCGCCAGGATCAGATGGATGCCCGCTGCACGGGCCTTCTGTGCCAGGCGGGCGATGAGCTCCTCGATCTTCTTGCCGACCACCATCATCAGGTCGGCCAGCTCGTCGATGACAACGACGATGAAGGGCAGGCGCTCCAGCGGCTCGGGCTCCTCGGGCGTCAGGCTGAACGGGTTGGGGATGCTCTGGCCGGCGGCCCGGGCCTCGTCAATCTTCTTGTTGTAGCCGGCCAGGTTGCGCACGCCCATCTTGGACATGAGCTTGTAGCGCCGCTCCATTTCGCCGACACACCAGTTCAGCGCGTTGCCGGCCTGCTTCATGTCCGTCACGACCGGCGCCAGCAGGTGCGGGATGCCCTCGTAGACGCTCATCTCCAGCATCTTGGGGTCGATGAGGATCAGCCGCACGTCGCGCGCCTCGGCCTTGTAGAGCAGGCTGAGGATCATCGCGTTGATGCCCACCGACTTGCCCGAGCCGGTCGTGCCGGCGACCAGGCAGTGCGGCATCTTGGCCAGGTCGGCCACCACCGGCAGGCCCACGATGTCCTTGCCCAGGCCCATGGTCAGCGGCGAGGCCGCATCGGCATAGACCTGCGAGCCCAGGATCTCGGACAGGCGGATGGTCTGACGCCGCGCATTGGGCAGCTCCAGCGCCATGTAGTTCTTGCCCGGGATGGTCTCGACGACGCGGATGGACACCAGGCTCAGCGAACGGGCCAGATCCTTGGCCAGGTTGACGACCTGCGAGCCCTTGACCCCCGTGGCCGGCTCGATCTCGTAGCGGGTGATGACCGGGCCCGGCTGCGCCGCGACGACATGCACTTCCACGCCGAAGTCGCGCAGCTTCTTCTCGATGAGGCGGCTGGTCATCTCCAGCGACTCGGGCGTCACCGTCTCCTGGCGGCCCGGCGCGGCATCCAGCAGGTCCACCTGCGGCAGCTTCGCATCGCCGGAGTCGGCAAACAGCGTCTGCTGGCGCTCCTTGGCCACGCGGGTGGATTGCGGCACCTCCACGACCGGCGGCTCGATGACCAGCGGCACGTCGGGCTCGATGCCGAGGTCGCGCTCCAGCTGGCGCTCGGCCTCCCGCTCGACCTCCACCTCCAGCTCGCGCTCCTTGACGGCCTGCTGGCCGGCCTTCTGGTCGGCCTTGATCTCGCGCTTCTCGATCTGCTGCTCGCGCAGGTGCTCGATGCGCTCGCCGATGCGCTCGGCCAGTTGGCCCCAGGAGAACTTCAACGCCCATGACAGCCCGGTCAGCAACAGCACGATCCAGACCACACCCGAGCCGGCGAAGCCCAGCGCCTTCATGCCCAGCGGCCCCAGCGTGTAGCCGATCACGCCACCGGCATGGCCCGGCAGACGCGGCTCCAGCGCGTAGAGGCGGCTCCACTCCAGCGCACAGCTCGCGCCGATCAGCAGCACGATGCCGGCCCAGCCCCGGGCTCGCTGACTCCAGCGCAGCGGCGCCGGCGGATCACGGCGCAGCAGCCCGGCCAGGCTGCGCAGCCAGCCCCGCAAGGCCAGCAAGGGCAGCCACCAGGCGGAAAAGCCGAAGACGAACAGCAGGCCGTCTGACAACCAGGCGCCGAAGCCGCCGACACGGTTGCCGACCAACTCCCCCTGCCCGCTGGTGCTGAAGGCGGCGTCACGCAAGTCATGCGTGGCCAAGGCCAGCACCAACAGCGCCAGCGCCAGGGCCGTCAGCGCCAGCCACAGCGGCGTGCGCAGCAGCCGAGAGGCGGCCGAGGGCGGCGCCGCTTCGCGTTTGGGCGCCTGCCGGCGCACGGTTTTTGCGGGGCTGCTGGGCTCTGCGGCATCGCCGCCATCCATCAGGGAACCGAGGGGAAAACTCATCCCCGCATTGTCACCGTCAATCGTGGGTCAGGCGTTCCTTGATGACCACCGAACCGTTCTCAAGCGTTTCGATGACGCCGCGCTCCTCCAGGTCCTTCATGACCCGGCTGACCATCTCGCGCGATGCGCCCACGACCTTGGCCATGTCCTGGCGCGAGACCTTGCCGCGGATGATCTTGATGCCCTTCTCGTCCTCTGCCATGTCCAGCAGCGTGCGCGCCACGCGGCCGTAGACGTCCAGCAGCGCGAGCGACTCGATCTGCCGGTCGGCATTGCGCAACCGAGCCACCAGGCCGCGCAGGATGCCGTAGGCCAGGCTGCTGCTCTCCGGCAGGCAGCGCGCGAACTCCATGCGCCCCAGCACCAGCATGTCGGTCTGCACCTCGGCGCGCACGGTGGCCGAATGCGGCTCGTTGTCGATCAGGCTCATTTCGCCGACATAGTCACCCGACTGCAGCACGGCCAGGATGACTTCGCGGCCGCGGTGATCGGCCGTCAGCACACGGGCACGGCCGTTCAGCAGGATGAACAGCGCATTGGACTTGGTGCCCTGCTCGACGATCAACTCACCACGCTTGAAACGGCGCTTGACGACGCTGTCGGCGATGGACTGGGCCTGATCGGTGGTCAGCATCGAGAACAGCGGCACCCGCCGGATTAGGTCCAGGTTGGAAATCATCGCCATATGCACTCTCCAGGTTTGGGGCCCAGGCAGGCGCCGATGAAAGCGCCTGCCTAAAATGGCGTGCATTTTGCACACGTGGCAGGGCTTGCCTCAACGAACAGCCTTGGGGTTTTCACCCCAGCAATGGCAAGCGCAGAGACTTGCGAGCCCGCCCACCGCCCCACCTCCCCACCATGACTGCAACCACCCAACACCACGGCCTGCTCATCCTCGGCTCCGGCCCGGCCGGCTACACCGCCGCGATCTACGCCGCCCGCGCCAACCTGAAGCCCACGCTGATCACCGGCATGGCCCAGGGCGGCCAGCTGATGA
>JBKBVY010000317.1:0-3305 GCA_046289335.1 Roseateles sp.
CGCCCGCTGCGGCGGTCTGCACGGCGCAGCCTGGTGCGCGACCGACGGCCGCCTGCTGCTGGCCCGCGAGGACGTGGGCCGCCACAACGCGCTGGACAAGCTGGTCGGCGCCCGCGCCCGCCAGGGGCTGGCCGGGACGGGCTTCGTCGCGCTGTCCAGCCGCGCCAGCCACGAGCTGGTGCACAAGGCCGCGATGGCAGGCATGGGCCTGCTGGCCTGCGTGTCCGCCCCCAGCAGCCTGGCCATCCAGAGCGCCGAGCGGCTGGGCCTGCAGCTGTGGGCCTTCGTGCGGGAGGGCCGGGCCACACGCTACGCGTGAGGGCTGCCGTCCGGCGCCAGGACCGGGCTGCTCGTCGCCACAACCGTCACTTCCTCCCCCTCGCCCGCCGGGAAGCAGCGCACGGCGATCTGGTCGCGCCCGGCGCGCTTGGCGTCGTACAGCGCCGCATCGGCCTGGGCATACATGGTCTCGGGTGTCAGCCGCAGCGTGGGCGCCCCCCACCAGGCCAGACCGAAGCTCGCGGTGACGATGCCCTTGGGGCTGCATTCGTGCGGCAGCGCCAGCGCATGGATGGCGGCGCGCAGTTGGCCGACGAAGGCACGCGCGGCCTCGGCCGACGTGGCCGAGAAGATGATGCCGAACTCCTCGCCGCCCAGCCGGAACAGCGCATCCGTCGAGCGCTGCAGGCCGTCCTTGAGGGCCTGGGCCAGCGCCTTCAGCACGGCGTCGCCGGCCTGGTGCCCGTAGTGGTCGTTGTAGGCCTTGAAGAAGTCCACGTCGAGCATGCACAAGGCCACCGCCTGCCCGCGCTGGGAATCGGCCAGCGCGGCCCGGCTCACGTCGTTGAAATGGCGCCGGTTGAAGGCGCTGGTGAGCGCGTCCACGATGGCCAGGTCGCGCAGCTGGCGGTTGGCGGCCTCCATCGCGCGGGCATCGTCGGCCAGGCGCAGTTCGTCGGCCTTGCGCTGCGAGATGTCCATGTGGGTGCCGGCCAGCGGCAGCGCGCGCCCCTGGACGTCGCGCTCGACCACGCGACCGATGCTCTGTACCCAGACCCAATGGCCTTGCGCATGGCGCATGCGGAACTCCGCCGCATAGTGCTCGTCCTCGCCGGCCGGGCGCCCGCCGCGGTAGACCGGCGCCGATACCGCAAAGCCCGTGGACAGCGGCCCCGCCCGCCCGCGGCGGATCAGGCCGAAGGTCTCCGGAGCGAAGGGCGAACCCGCATCGCGCGCCAGCAGCTTGTAGCGCATGCGGCGCGGGTCGAACGCCATGTCCACGCCCAGCGCCGCGCCCGCCTCGGGCCAGGAGTACAGCACCGGCACATGCAGCTCGCGCGGCCGCGCGGGGACGAATTCATCCGGCGCCGCGCCGGGCTCCACGACGCGAAAGCCCGGCTGCTCGGCGGCCGCACGGCGCTCGAACTCGGCCAGCTGCGCGCCCCGCACGGCGGGCTGCCACTCCAGCAGCGTCAACGTGGACGACTCGCTCAGCAGGCTCTCGCCGTAGGCCAGGAACTGGGCGCGGGTGGGGCCGCCCTGCGACGACAGCATCAGCGCCGTCACCTGCAAGGCCTCCAGCGCCCGAGCCTGCTGCTGCTCGAAGGCGCCCACGATGCTCTGGCCCATCGCATTGAGCAGCTCGCGCTCCTGCGCGGCCGCGCGCAAGGCCAGCGACCGATAGGCCGTCACGCTGGCCACCAGCCCCACGGCCAGCAGCACGGCCACCAGGGTCGCGTCCGCCAGCAGGGGCCAGAGAACCGCCCGCGATCGGGGCGTCACGGCAGCAGGCCCAGCCGCGCCACCAGGCGCTCGTAGAACTGGGCCTGCTGGCGCAGGTGCTGGGTCGGGGATGGCCCGGATGCGCGGCGCGGCGTCCAGGCTCTCGGTGGCCGCGACCCAGTCTGCATCGCCGGCCACCTGGTCCAGCAGGCCGCGCCAGCGCGCCACCGTGTCCGCCGCCATGCCCGGCGGGCCCAGCAAGGCCGACCAGGCCTGCAGGTGCTGCAGATCACGCAACCCCAGTTCGGCCGCGTTCTGCAGGCGCTGCAGCGCCTTCAGCCGTCCCTGGGCCGTGGTCAGCAGCGGCCGCAGCAGGCCGGCCTCGACCTGCGGCAGCACGCTGCTGCGGCGTGTTGCAGGCGAAGTCGGCCTCGCCCGTCAGCACGGCCTGGGTGACCAGCGCCCCCTCGCTCACCGGCACGGCCCGCGCGGCATCCTGCGGCAGGCTGCTGAGCAGCAGCAGGTAGCGCACGGCGATGGCCTGCAGGCTGTGGGCGCCGCCCGTGCTGTAGCGCAGTTGGCCGGGCTGGGCAGCCAGTGCGGCCTGCAGATCGCGCAGCGACTCGATGGGCGCGGCACTGCGCACGAAGCAGATCAGCGGCGCCTGGTCCAGCACGGCCAGCACCGTCAGGTCCGCCGCGGCCGGCGCCGCTTGGGGCACCAGCAGCGGCAGCACCGACAGGTTGCGGACTCGGGCCAGCAGCAGGGTATTGCCGTCAGGCGCCGCCTGCTGGACCGCACGCCCCGCCGCGCCGCCCGATTCGGCCGTCAGGTTGACGATCTCCATGCGTCGACCGGTGGACCGCGTAACGCTCTTCTGGAAGTTGCGCGCCGAGGCATCGGCTTCACCGCCGGCGTGGAAGGGCACGAAAAGGCGCAGGCCGGCTCCCGCCGCCTGGGAAGACGCCACACCGCCCTCCGGGCTGCGCACCGTCTGCACCGCAGCCAGCGCGCTCCATGCCGGCAACACCGCCAGCAGCAGAGGGAGCACTGCACGCCGCAGCCAGCGACTCGTCATTCCACTTTGCACAAAATTGATCACAAATGATCAAAATGAAAGGGAATCTGACAGAAGCCTGCAACGCGGGCGGATGTCACGGCGGCAAAAGAAAAGCCCGTCACGAGGACGGGCTTTGGTTGTTTGGCGGAAACGGAGGGATTCGAACCCTCGATGCAGGTTTTGCCCACATACTCCCTTAGCAGGGGAGCACCTTCGGCCACTCGGTCACGTTTCCAGCACAGCCGCGCATTCTATACCAGCGCGGCGGGCTCTCGGAGAGAAATCGTTCAGGCGCCCGGCGCGGCTTCCTGATCCAGGTCGAAGGCCTTGTGCAGCGCGCGCACCGCCAGCTCCATGTACTTCTCGTCGATGACGACGCTGGTCTTGATCTCGCTCGTGGAGATCATCTGGATGTTGATGCCCTCTTCCGACAGCGCGCGGAACATCTTGCTGGCCACACCCACATGCGAGCGCATGCCGATGCCCACGATGGAGACCTTGCAGATCTTGGGGTCGCCCAGCA
>JBKBVY010000318.1:0-3281 GCA_046289335.1 Roseateles sp.
CCCATGCCCCAGCCGATCGTCGCCCTCGTCGGCGCGACGGCGTCCGGCAAGACCGGGTTGAGCCTCGACCTCGCCGAGCGCCTCGGTGGCGAGGTGGTCAACACCGACGCCATGCAGGTCTACCGCGGCATGGACATCGGCACCGCCAAGCCCACGGCCGCCGAGCAGGCGGCCGTGCCGCACCACCTGATCGACATCCTGGAGCCGACGGACAGCTATTCCGCCGCCGAATTCGTGCGCGACGCCAAGCGCCTGGCCGCCGACATCAGCGCGCGCGGCCGGCTGCCGCTGCTGGTGGGCGGCACCATGCTGTACTTCAAGGCGCTGTTCGACGGCCTGTCCACGCTGCCGCAGGCCGATGCCACGCTACGCGCAGCCATCGACGCCGAGGCCGCCGAGCGCGGCTGGCCGGCGCTGCATGCCGAGCTGGCCCGGCTGGACCCCGAGACCGGTGCCCGGCTGGCCCCCAACGACAGCCAGCGCATCCAGCGCGCGCTGGAGGTCATCCGCCTGACCGGCCAGCCCTTGAGCGCGCTGCACGCCGCGTCACGTGACGACGGCGTGGACTGGCCGCTGTTCTCGCTGGAGCCCGACGACCGCGCCTGGCTGCACGAGCGGCTGGCACAGCGCTTCGACCAGATGCTGGCGGCCGGCCTGGTGGACGAGGTGAAGGCCTTGCGCGCCCGCGGCGACCTGTCGCTGGCGCTGCCGTCCATGCGCTGCGTGGGCTACCGGCAGGTGTGGGAGGCGCTGGACTCGGGCGACTTCTCCGACCTGCGCGAGCGCGGCATCGCGGCCACGCGGCAGCTGGCCAAGCGGCAGGTGACCTGGCTGCGCAGCATGCCGAAGCGCCGCGTCATCGCCTGCGACGGGCCGCAGCCCATCGCCGCGCTGCTGGCCGGCCTGCAGAGGTTGATGCACGCATGACCGTCCTCAGCGCGCGCGGCCTGGCCAAGCGCTACGGCGACACGCCGGTCTTCGCCCGCATCGACATCGACCTGGCGCCCGGCGAGATCGTCGCGCTGCTGGGCGAGTCGGGCAGCGGCAAGAGCACGCTGCTGAACTGCCTGGCCGGGCTGGACGAGGCCGATGCGGGTTCGATCACGCTGGCCGGGCAGGACTTGCGCGCGCTGGACGACGAGGCGCGCTCGGCGCTGCGACGGCGCGAGCTGGGTTTCATCTTCCAGGCCTTCCACCTGCTGCCGCACCTGAGCGTGGCCGACAACGTGAGGCTGCCGCTGCGCCTGCTGGGCCAGCGCGACGAGGGCCGCGTGGCGCAGATGCTGGAGGCGGTGAACCTGGCGGCGCTGGCGGCGCGCATGCCGCGGCAGCTGTCGGGCGGGCAGCTGCAGCGCGTGGCCATCGCCCGCGCCCTGGTGCACCGGCCGCGCCTGGTGCTGGCCGACGAGCCCACCGGCAACCTGGACGCGCGCCATGCGGCGGACGTGCTGGCGCTGCTGCGGCGCTGCACGCAGGAGGCGGGGGCGGCGTGCCTGCTGGTGACGCATTCCGAGGTGGCGGCGCAGGCGGCGGATCGGCGCTCGCGGCTGGATGCGAACGGCTTGCACGCTGCATGACACCGCATGAGTGAGTTCGGCTTGGTGGCAAGGCCCAGCCGGGAATTCGCCCCGGCGGGCCTGGGCGCCAGCCCAAAACACGGACGCGCAGCCCAACCCCAATGACCTCCCTGTGGCCCCACCTCACCTGGCCCGCCTGGCGCGACCACCCCGGCCGCGTCGTGCTGGCCATCGTCGCCGTGATGCTGGGCGTGGCACTGGCCTTTGGCGTGCATCTGCTCAACGGCGCCGCGCTGGCCGAGTTCGCCCGCGCGGCGCGCAGCGTCAACGGCCAGCCCGACCTGGTGGTGCAGGCCCGCAGCGGGGCGCTGGCCGACGCCGACCTGGCCGAGCTGCTCAACCATCCCGAGGTCAGCGCGGCCAACCCCGTCGTCGAAGGCCAGGCCCTGTGGGCCGGCCAGGCCGACGCTGACGGCCGCGGCCTGCTGGTGCGGGTGGTGGGCGCGGACCTGCTGGCCCTCATCGCCTCGGCCGCCGACTCGCGGCCGCTGGCGCCCGACCTGATGCCGCAGCTGGACGAAGGCAGCGGCATGACGGCCCTGATGCCCGCGCGCACGCTGCACCTCAATGCCGCCGCAAGGCAACGCCTGGCACCCGGTCAGGCGCGGATCACGCTGCGCGTGGCCCGGCCCGGCAGCGGCACGCCGCAGGACGTGGACTTCGCCGTCGGCGGCCGCGTGGCCGCGGGCAACACGCCGCTGGCCGTGCTGGACATCGCCGACGCGCAACAGCTGCTGGGCCGGCTGGGCATGCTGGACCGCATCGACGTGCAACTGCAGCCCGGCGTGGACGCCCGCGCCTGGGCCGCGCGGCTGCCCGCGCGCTGGCTTGCCGAGCCGCCGCCCGACCAGGGCGAGCGCCTGTCGGACCTGACCCGCGCCTACCGCGTCAACCTCGGGCTGCTGTCGCTGATGGCCTTGTTCACCGGCAGCTTCCTGGTCTACGCCGTGCTGTCGCTGGCCACCGCACAGCGGCTGCCGCAGTGGGCGCTGCTGGGCGTGCTGGGCGTGTCGGCGCGCATGCGCTGGCGGCTCATCGTGCTGGAGGGCGCGGCCATCGGCGCCATCGGCACCGTGCTGGGCCTGGCGCTGGGCGTGGGCCTGGCGGCCGGTTCGCTGACGCTGCTGGGCAGTGACCTGGGCCTGCACGGCGGCGGCGCCTCGTCGGCGGACCTGCTGTTCAACCAGCCGCTGGCCGGGCCCGCCGCGGCCTATGCGGCGCTGGGCCTGGCCGCCGCGCTGGCCCGGGTACCAGGCCTGCAGCACCGCGCCGACCTTATCGAGCCACGGCATCAGCACTGGACCGCCGGTCTCGAGCACCACGACCGCGTTCCTGTTGGCGGCCGCGACCGCCTCGATCAGGGCGTCCTGGTTCTCGGGCAGCGCGATCGATGGGGCGTCCTGGGCTTCGGTCTGCCAGTGCCAGGCGAACACGATGGCGACGTCGGCGGCCTTGGCGGCGGCCGCCAGTTCCGGACCGCGCTCGGGCGCGGCGGCGACCAGGGCGCGGTCGGTCAGGGGGCGACGGCGGCCGGTCATGGCGGTGGCGATCAACAGGCCCTGGGCGTCGCGGCCGTCGATCGCCAGGCTCAGGGTCTCGCCGGGCGGGCGGCCCCGGAAGACATAGTCCATCTCCATCCCCATGAAGGGCGAGACATAGAGGCGTTTGTCGGTCTGCTGGCGGAACCGGTCGTCGTCGACCTCG
>JBKBVY010000319.1:0-3258 GCA_046289335.1 Roseateles sp.
GTCATGGGGTTGATGGCGTGGCGCTCGGCCACCGCGCGCACGCTGGGCAGCTCGGCCCCGGCCGCCAGCTGGCCGCCGGCCACCAGGCGCTGCACCTGCTCCACCACCTGGCGGTAGATGGGCGTGGCCAGCTGCGGCTGGATGTCGAAGGTGACCGGGGAGGACCGCGGCATGTGTATTAGTGCATTGCACACACAATACACATCGCAAGCGCTATCGCTTCAGCAGGCGTCTGAGCCGGCGCTTGAAGTCCAGCCACTGGCGGCCACGCGAGCGGTCGATGCGCTTCACGTCGATCAGCGTGTAGGCGTCGCCGCAGCCGGTCAGCGTGTGCAGGCCGGCGGTGTGGGTGCTGCTGACGAGGTCGCCCGTGAGGCGCTCGGTGCCGGCATCGATAACGACGCGCTCGGGCGTCAGCTCGGGCAAGCGCAGCAGCCGGGTGGCGCCGCCGTAGCCGGTGGAACAGTCCTGGACGGGCAGTACCAGCACGCCGTCATGGCCGACGAAGGGGCGGCCTGCCGGGCGGGCGCCGTCGCGGCTGCTGCGCACCGGGTTGGCCGGCAGCGGCGTCCAGGGACCGGTCAGCGTCGGCGCGTGGGCGATATGCAGCTCACGCTGGTCACGGGCTCTGGGCCCCACCAGCGCGTAGAACATCCACCAGCGACCGTCGTGCTCGATCAGCGAGGCGTCCGCGCCCGGCACGCCGCCCAGCAGCGCGCATTCACGGGTCCAGCGGTCCAGCGAGGCATCGGTGGCGCGGTACAGCGCAATCTCGCCGGCCTGGTAGCTCTCGGGCACCATCCAGGTCTCGCCGCCCTGCTCGAAGACCTGTGGGTAGGACAGGTGAAAGGGCTTGTCCAGCACCGTCATCCGGCCGCGCCAGGCCAGGCCATCCCGCGCGAACTCGTGGCGCTCGATGTGGGCGCGCTTGATGCGGTAATCGAACGCCTCGACGAAGACGTGCAGCGCGTCGCCACGCACCAGGCCGAAGGGGTCGGCCAGGTAGCGCCAGCGGCCGGCGTCGGGCAGCCAGGTGATGCGCTCGCGCACGGCCGCCAACGCCTGCGCGTCAACGTCCTGCACGGCCAGCGGAAGAATGCCGACCTGCCAGAAGTCGGTGCGGGGTCGCCGGAGCATCAGGCGGTGACGGCCTCGTCCTCGAACTGCGCGATCTGGCCCGCCTGTCGGGCCATCGCGTCACGGTAGAAGCGCAGCGTGCGGTCCACGGCCTGGTCGCGATCAAAGGCCTGGGTGGCATAACGCACCACCCGATCCGCCGGGGCAAGCGCCCCCAGCCTTGCCAGTTCCTCGGCCAGCGCCCGCCCCAGCGCATCGACATCGCCGACAGGCACCAGCCGCGCCGGCTGGCCAGCCAGGATTTCCAGCGGTCCCTGTGTGGCGGTGGCCAGCACGGGGCGGCCCGCACACATGGCCTCCAGGATGGCCAGCGAGAAGGTCTCCTCGCGCGAGGGCGACACGAAGAGATCGAAGTCGCCGAGCAAGGTCTCGACATCACTGCGGAAGCCGAGCAGGCGGATGCGCGCGTCGCCGCGCGCCAGCGCCTTCAGCGCCGCCTCGTCCGGGCCTTCGCCAACCAGGGCAAGCACGGCGTGGGCCGGCGCCTGGGCCCGGAAGGCACGGATCAGCAGATCCATGCCCTTGCTGGCATGCAGTCGCCCCACGCTGCCCACCAGCAACTGGCCTGGCGCAAGGCCCAACTCATGGCGCAGGTTGCGAGGAGACGGCGCAGCGGGCAGCCGTCGCGGTAACCAATTGGGGATGACGCGCGCCAGCGGCCCGCCGGCGGGCAGACCGGCGTGCTGCGCACGGTTCACGCAGATGAGCGCGTCCAGCCGCGCATGGTGGTGGGCCTTGTAGCCCACGTGCAGCGTGCCGACCCGCAGGCCCCACTCGCTGCGCGCGACCGCCTTGCAGGCCGGGCCCAGGTGGCCGTGGCAGACATCCGCCCCCAGCCGCCTGGCCAGCGCCGCGACACGCCAGCCGCGCAGCAGTGGCAAGCGCAGCCCGTGGAAGCGCACGGCCGGTGCCAGCGCGCCGGCAACGGCGGAGCCGTGCGAGCCGATCACGTGCACCCGATGGCCCAGCGCCGCCTGGGCGTTGGCAAGGTCGATGCAATGCCGCTCGCCGCCCGCGATGCGGGACGAGAACACGACGTGAACCAGGGTCAGCGGTTCGAGGGGATGGCGCATGGGATGGGCTGCGGCAGCGATCGGGAAAGAGTCGACAATTTACGAACAGACACATTCGGAAACCTTTGGCAAGCTGAGCGCCAGCTTGCTGCTGGCCGTCAGCCCCCGTGAGCCCGGGGGTCTGACGGGCGGGAAATGCCGGGCCGACACCCGCCTTTTCCGCGGCTTCGCGGGCTCAAGCATCCGCAGAATCGACCGAGTGAAGACCCTGCAAGCCCTCCTCGCCCTGGCCGTCGCGTTCGCGCCGCTGGCCGACGCTGCCCGCATCAAGGAAGTGGCGTCGGTGGCCGGCGTGCGTTCCAACCCGCTGACGGGCTATGGCCTGGTCGTGGGCCTGGACGGCACGGGCGACCAGACCACGCAGGCGCCCTTCACCGGCCAGAGCCTGACGGCCATGCTGCAGCAGTTCGGCGTGCTGCTGCCCCAGGGCGTGACCATGCAGCCGCGCAACATCGCCGCCGTCATGGTGACGGCCTCGCTGCCCGCCTTCGCGCAGCCGGGCCAGCAGCTGGACATCAACGTCTCTTCCATCGGCAATGCCAAGAGCCTGCGCGGCGGCACGCTGATCGCCACGCCGCTGCGCGGCGCGGACGGCCAGGTCTATGCCATCGCCCAGGGCAACCTGGTGGTGGGCGGCGCGGGCGCATCGGCCGGTGGCTCCAAGGTGCAGATCAACCACTTGAGCGCCGGCCGCATCCCGGCGGGCGCGCTGGTGGAGCGCTCGGTGCCGACGCCGCTGGCCAACGGCGACTTCATCCAGTTCGACCTGAACAGCAGCGACTTCGCCACCGCCCGCGCGGTGGCCCAGGCCATCAACAAGGCCAAGGGCGCGGGCGTGGCCCAGGCGCTGGACGGCCGCGTGGTGCGCGTGCGCGCGCCGTCGACGCCGGACGAACGCGTCGCCTTCCTGGCCGACGTGGAGAACCTGCCGGTGGACAGCGCCGCGCCGGCCGCGCGCGTGGTCATCAACGCGCGCACCGGCTCCATCGTCATGAACCAGGCCGTCACGCTGTCGGCCTGCGCGGTGGCGCACGGCAGCCTGTCGGTC
>JBKBVY010000320.1:0-788 GCA_046289335.1 Roseateles sp.
AGGCCATGACGGCGCAAGCGCTTGCGGCCTATCCGAAGGACTGGGCGGCGGCGACCTTCGGCGCCGCGCACGCCGCCGAGATCGGCGAGCTGCTGACGCGCTACAGCCAGTACGCCGCGCGCCGCAAGCCGGAGCTGGTGGACGCGAACAGCTTCCGCCTCGGGCCGATCACCCGCGACGCGCTGGTGGGCGGGGACTTCGGCCGCCGCATCGCCGAGTGGGATGCGCTGCAGGCGCGCGTCGCCGAGGTCAAGGCGCAGCTGCGCCCTGAGCAGCTGGACGCCTACTTCCAGCTCGTGGAGCACCCGGTCATCGCGCTGGCCAATCTCTACCGCCTGCACTACGCGGTGGCCTGGAACCGCGCGCTGGCCGCGCAAAACGATCCGCGTGCCAATGTCTTCGCTGACCAGGCCGAGGCCGCGTTCAAGCACGACCAGGCCATCACCGATCGCTACCACGCCATTGCGGGCGGCAAGTGGGACGGCATGATGCTGCAGGTTCACATCGGCTACACGAGCTGGCAGCAGCCGGAGAAGAACATCATGCCGGCCGTCGTGCGCGTGCCCGGCTCGGCGGACGCCGCGGCGGTGCAGAAGCAGTTGATCAACGCCGAGCTCATCGACCCCGCCGCGGCGCAGGTCATCGAGGCCACGCAGTTCGCCCGCGCGCACAGTGCCAAGGGGCTGAGCTGGACGGCCATCCCCAACCTGGGTCAGCACCGCGGCGCCGCGCTGGTGCTGCCGCAGGGGCGTGGGGGCCCCCCCCGGGGCGGCGCCGGGCGGCTGGTG
>JBKBVY010000320.1:798-3243 GCA_046289335.1 Roseateles sp.
GCGTGCGGCCACCACGGTGGCCGACGACGTGCGGCTGGAGTACGAGGTGCAGACCGAGCAGCCCAATGCGTGGACGCTGGAGCTGCACATGGTGCCCACCATCGACGTGCGCAAGGCCGGTGGCATCCGCATCGCGGCGGCCATTGGCGATGGTCGGCCGCAGACGCTGACGCTCAACCTCATTCCCACCGCCACGTCGGCCGTCACGCGCGAGCAGCAGGACTGGTCCAAGGCCGTCATCGACAACGGCTTCGTGCTGCGGACCGACGCCGTCCAGCTGCCGGCGGGCAAGCATGTCATTCGCGTCTGGCGCCTGGACGACAACGCCGTGCTGCAAAGACTGGTGTTGCAGCCGGGCCAGCGCAGCGGCACGCCGAGCAGCACCGCCGCCGCCGAGACCGGCCAGTACCGCAACCTGCTGCGCGAGTTGCGCCCCGACATCACCGAGGCCGACATCGACAACAAACTGGCTGGCTACTGGCGCTCGCTGTTCGAAGGCGGCCCCGACGAGCGCATCGTCTTCCCCGCCGCGCCCACCCCGCACGGCCCGGCGTCCTATGTGCTCGACGTGGGCAACGACGACGTGCGCAGCGAGGGCATGTCCTACGGGATGATGGTGGCCGTGCAGATGGGCCGCAAGGCCGAGTTCGACGCGCTGTGGAACTGGGCCTGGACCCATATGCGCTACCGCTCTGGTCCGCGCCAGAGCTACTTCCGCTGGCAGTGCAAGCCCGAGGGCTGTGCGGGTTTTGGCAAGAACGCCGTGCCCGCCTCCGACGGCGAGGAGTACTTCGCCACCGCGCTGCTGATGGCCGCCGCGCGCTGGGGCAACGGGCCCGGCATCTACGACTACAACGCCCAGGCGCAGGAACTCCTGACCGCCATGCTGCACAAGGAGACGATGAACGGCGGCATCAAGGAGGGCGCGCGTTCGATGTTCTCGCCCGAGCACGGCCAAGTGGTCTTCGTGCCGGTGGGCGACGCGGCCGAGTTCAGCGACCCCTCCTACCACCTGCCGGCCTTCTACGAGATCTGGGCCCGCCGTGCCGCCAAGGCCGAGGACCGCCAGCGCTGGCGCGAGATCGCCGCCATCAGCCGTGACTACTTCACCAAGGCGGCCCACCCGCGCACCGGCCTCACACCCGACTACGCGCACTTCGACGGCCGCCCCAAGGTGCTCGATGGGCATGAGGACTTCCGCTACGACGCCTTCCGCACCGCGGTGAACTGGAGCGTCGACCAGGCCTGGTGGGGCAAGAACCCGGCGGCCCACGGCTTGAGCCACAAGCTGCTGAACTTCTTCGCCGCGCAGAAGCAGCCCTATCCCCACCTCTACACGCTGGACGGCAAGCCGCTGAACGCCGAGCCCTCCAAGGGCCTGATCTCGTGCAATGCGGTCGCCGCGCTGCTGGTGGACCAGGCGCTGGCCGCGCCCTTCGTCAACGCCTTGTGGGCGCTGGACCCGCCCACCGGCCGGTGGCGCTACTACGACGGCCTGCTGCAGTTCATGAACCTGCTGCACATCACCGGACGGTTCAGGGCCTGGTGAGCGCCCGCAGCGGCGGCAACCATCATTGACCGCCCCCCGAGGGCTGTCATCCCCAACATGCGCTCAAGCCAAGGCATGGCATGACGAGCACGGCCTGCCGCGGCCGGGCATCGACAATGGCATCGATGATGCGCAGACCGATGGACCCAACGCAGACGGAGACGCCCCTGTGCGCCTGAGCCGCGCCACGCGCGGCCGCCGGCTGCCGCCAGCCTTGCTGGCCTCGCTGCTGGCACATGGCCTGCTGCTCAGCCTCAGCTTTGGCCAGGGCAGCGGCCTGCCGGGCCTGGAGTTCCCGTGGCAGCAGCGCCGCGGCGAGGCGGTCGAGCTGCGCGTGCTGCTGGACGCCGCCCCGCCTGCACCGCCCGCCGCGCTGCCGCCACTGCTGCCCGACCAGGCAGGCCCTGCCGAGCTGGCCGGGACAGCCCCCGCTGCGGCCCTGCCGCCCGCGCCCGGGGACGACGAGACGCCCCCGCCGCGCCTGCTGGAACTGGTCGAGGACGCGCCACCCGAGCGGCCGGCGCGCGCGCTGATCGCCGTCGAGCGTGCCCGCCCCGAGCACTGGCGCGTGGACATCGACCCCGCGCTGCCCAGCGCCGCCATCGCGACGCTGGGGGCTGCGTCCAGCCCGGCGCTGGAGGCCTTGTCGCGCAGCCGCGAGGCCCTGCGCCCGCGCGAAGACCGCAGCGCCGAGCTGGCCCAGTTGGCCGCCCCCCGCCCTGCCGCCGCCATTGGTGCGCTGACGGCCGCGTCGGCGCCCGCCGTCGAGACGCTGCGCCGCGTGGCCGACGGCCTGCGGCTGGACAAGACCGCGGAGCGCGCCGCGCTGGACGGCACCCAGCCGCTGGCGCCGGCCGCGCAGGTCGCCACCTTGAGTGCCGCGGCCGCGTCCGCGC
>JBKBVY010000321.1:0-3193 GCA_046289335.1 Roseateles sp.
GCCGCGGCGCTGGCGCTGCGGGAATCGGCCTGATGGGCGCGCCCACGCTGGTGCTGCTGGGCCCACGCGGCACCTGCTGGCTGTTCGGCCTCATCGTCGTGTCGGCGCTGGCCGTCTGGACCGGCGAGACCCGGCTGGGCGTCATCGAGCCCAGCGACCGCATCGCCTACCCGGCCCTGGTGCTGGCGTTCGCGGCGCTGGGCCTGCTGACCCGGCGCCAGCCGCAGCGCCTGCACCTGTGGCAGCGCTGCGGCGCCACGGCGGTGGCGCTGTACTTCTGCGGCACCATGCTGGCCTTCACGCTGCGCGGCGACGCCGGCCCCAGCCTGTATGCGCTGGCCAGCTTCGCGCCCTGGTACCTGGGTGCGCTGCTGCTGTTGTTCAGCACCTGGCGCGCCAAGCAGGCGCTGCTGATCGCGCTGGGGCTGCTGGTGCTGACGCTGCTGCCGCCCACGCTGCTGCGCTTCTCGGGCCAGCCGCCGGCCTGGCTGGTGGCCGGCTGGCCGTTGCTCGTCAACCTGGCGCTGTGCGGGCTGATGTTCTGCCTGGCGCTGTGGGCGCTGTCGCGCCAGCTGGCGCCGCTGCAGCAACTGGCGCCGCAGGGCGACGGCCTGGCCACCGCCAGCGACCTGGTGCGCGCCCGCATGGCCGAGCTGGAGCGCTCGCGCGCAGCAGCCCAGGCGGCCTCGCGCGCCAAGTCCGACTTCCTCGCCAGCATCGGCCACGAGATCCGCACGCCCATGAGCACCGTGCTGGGCCAGACCCGGCTGCTGCTGGCCGGCCCGCTGGCCGACGAGCAGCGCCGCCAGCTGCAGGAGGTGGCCCGGGCCGGCGAGATGCTGGTGCGGCTGATCGACGGGCTGCTGGACTATGCCGACCTGGACGCCGGCCGGCTGCAACTGGCCAGCGAGCCGCTGCACCTGGAGCAGCTGCTGGCCGGCGCCATCGATGCGGTGCGCGCGGCCGCGCAGGCCAAGCAGCTGGAGCTGCTGTGCGACATCGCCAGCCCCGGGCTGCTGGGCGCCGGCGGCGCGCGCCGTGGCGACGCGGCCCGGCTGACCCAGCTGCTGGCGGAGCTGCTGGGCAACGCGGTCAAGTTCACGCCGGCCGGCCAGGTGCGCCTGATCGCCCATCTGGAGGCCGACGGCACCTGGCGGCTGCGCGTGCGCGACAGCGGCGTGGGCATGACCTCCGAGCAGATGACGCGGCTGTTCCTGCCCTTCGTGCAGGCCGAGTCCGGCGCGGCGCGGCGCTACGGCGGCACGGGGCTGGGCCTGGCCATCTGCCGCGCGCTGGCCGAGCGCATGGGCGGCGCGCTGACCGCGCGCAGCATCCCCGGCCGCGGCAGCGAATTCGAGCTGCGGCTGCCGCTGCCGCCGGCGCCCTGGAGCGCCCCATCCACGGCGGCGCAGCCGCGCCGCATCGTGCTGGTCCAGGCACCGCACAGCGCCGGCCACGACAGCCTGCTGACCCTGCTGCGCGGGCTGGCGCCGCTGAGCCACATCGACGTGCTGGGGCGTGGCGCCGACGCGCTGCACCACCTGGCCGCCACCCCTGACGGCGACGCGGCCGAGCTGCTGCTGGTGGACTGGCTGCTGCCCGACCTGGACGGCAGCGCGCTGCTGGAGCGCTGTGCCGAGCAGGGCCTGAACCGTGCACGTCGCGTCGTGCTGCTGAGTGCCTTCGACACGCCCGCGCTGCGCGAGCGCGCCCAGCGGCTGGGCGCCGATGCGCTGTGCGCCAAGCCGCTGCTGCCGCACACGCTACGCCGCCTGCTGGACCTGCAACGGCCGCTGCCCATGGCGGCGGCTCAGCCCGTCACCGCCGATGCCGGCACGCCCGACCCGACCACGCTGATGAGCCAGCTCGACAGCCTGCTGGGCGAGGCTGACAGCCAGGCGCTGACGCTGTGGGAGCGCCACGGCGCCACCTTCATCGACCTGCTGCCGGCGCCCCAGGCCAAGGCGCTGGCCGGCGCCATGCAGCGCTTCGACTTCGATGAGGCCCAGGCTGCACTGCGGGGAGAGCACAAGAAATGAACGCCGCCATGCTCGACACCGAGATCCTTGCCCTGCCCCAGGCCACGGTCCTGGTGGTGGACGACACGCCCGCCAACCTGACGCTGATGGCCCAGGTGCTCAAGCCCGAGTACCGCGTGCAGCTGGCCGTCAGTGGCGCCAAGGCGCTGGAGATCTGCCGCCGCACGCCGCCCGACCTCATCATCCTGGACGTCATGATGCCGGAGCTGGACGGCTACGAAGTCTGCCGCCGCCTCAAGGCCGACCCCGCCACGCGGCGCGTGCCCATCATCTTCCTGACCGCGCTGACCGGCTCCGAGGACGAGAACGCCGGCTTCGCGGCGGGCGGCGCGGACTTCATCCACAAGCCCTTCAACCCCGTGACGGTGCTGGCGCGCGTGCGCACGCACCTGCAGCTCAAGCTCGCGGAAGACCAGCTGCTGCACCACAACGCCCAGCTCAGCGGCGAGCTGCAGGCGCGCCGCCGCGAGGTGGAGCGGCTGCGCGACACCACGCTGTTCGTCATGGTGGGGCTGGCCGAGTTCCGCGACGCCGACACCGGCAACCACATCCAGCGCACCCAGGAGTACATGCGCACGCTGGCGCGCTGGGTGGCCGACCAGCCCGGCGGCCCGCTGGAGCTCAACGACGCCGCCATCGACGAACTGGCCAAGGCCGCACCGCTGCACGACATCGGCAAGGTCGCCATCCCCGACGGCATCCTGCTCAAGCCGGGCAAGCTCTCGCCCGAGGAATGGCTGATCATGAAGACGCATGCCGAGCAGGGCGGCGACCTGCTGCAGCGTGCCATCGACAAGCTGGGCGACGACGCCGGCCTGATGCTGCGTTATGGCAAGCAGATTGCGCGCCACCACCACGAGCGCTGGGACGGCAGCGGCTACCCGGACGGTCTGGCCGGCGAGGCCATCCCGCTGGCTGCGCGGCTGATGGCGGTGGCCGACGTCTACGACGCGCTGATCAGCCCGCGCCCCTACAAGCAGGTCATGACGCACGACGCGGCCATGGACTTCATCCGCAACGGCAGCGGCAGCCATTTCGACCCGCAGGTGGTGGCCGCGCTGGAGGCCTGCGTGGAGCAGATGCGGGATATTGCGGCGCGGTGGGCAGACTGATGGAACCCCTCGCCCAGCCTCGCCGCTCTGGACGCGGGCGAG
>JBKBVY010000322.1:0-3101 GCA_046289335.1 Roseateles sp.
GTGAGTGTGAGGATGCGGTTCACGCGAGTCTCCAGGAAAGTGGGAAGCGAGCCGCGCAGATGGCGGACTCGCTCAGGATTTTCAAGCGTCTCTGATGTCGGCGACGACGGTTTTTCCGAAGTCTGGCCGCATGAGAAAGCGAACAATGGCCGCGGCGGTGGCATCGGCCGTCTGCAGCTGGCCGCCGTCCTTCAGGCCCTGGAAGCGCGCCTGCTCGGGGAAGCGGGCCGGGTCGGCGCCGCGCAGCTGGGCCTGCATGTCCGTGTCGATGACGCCGGGCGCCAGCGACACGATGCCCACGTCGGGCGCCTCCAGCGCCAGCGCGCGGCTGAGGTGGTCCAGCCCGGCCTTGATGGCGCAATAGCTGGCGCTGCCGGCCATGGCGCGGCGACCCAGGCCGGAGGAGATGTTCAGGATGCGCCGCTGCGGCACGGCGGCGGTCTCGGCCAGGAAGACGCGGCTCAGCAGCGCCGGCGCCTCCAGGCCCACGCGCAGCGCGGCCGACAGCTCGGCCAGGCCGGTGGCCGCCAGCGGGCCGGGCGGGCTCAGCAGCGCCGCGTTGTTGACCAGCGTGGCGCCGGACCAGCCGGCATGGGCCCGCAGCCAGGTCTGCAGCCGCTCGGCGGCGGGCAGCGGCTCGGCCAGGTCCAGCGCCCACTGCTCGGCCGGCAGGGCCGGGTCGATGCGGCGGGCGATGCCGATGACGGTGTGGCCCGGCTGCGCGAGCTGGCGGACCAGCGCGGCGCCCAGGCCGCGGGAACTGCCGGTGACGATGAAGAGGTGCATGGCGGCTCAGAAAGGTGGGGGAGCGGTGAAGCGCTGGCCGTCCACGGCCAGCTCGCTGGCATGCAGCAGCAGCCTGGGTGCGGCCGCGGCCAGCTCGGGCGCAGCGTACAGCGCATCGCCCAGGATGGCGTGGCCCAGCGCGGCCAGGTGCACGCGCAGCTGGTGGCTGCGGCCGGTCAGCGGCTCCAGCCGCACGCGGGTGTGCGGACCCTCGTGGCCCAGCACGCGCCAGCGCGTCTGCGAGGGCTTGCCGTGCTGGTGGTCCACCTGCTGGCGCGGCCGGTTGGGCCAGTCGGCGGCCAGCGGCAGGTCGATCAGGCCCTCGCCCTGCAGATGCCCGGCGACGACGGCCACGTAGACCTTGTCCACGCGGCGTTCGGCAAAGGCGGCGCTCAGGGCGCGCTGCGCATCGGCGCCGCGGGCGAACAGCAGCAGGCCGGAGGTGGCCTGGTCCAGCCGGTGCACGACGAGCGCGTCGGGGTAGAGCGCCTGCACCCGCGCGCTGGCGCAGTCGGCCTCGGTGCGGCCGGGCACGCTGAGCAGACCCGAGGGCTTGTCGACGACGACCAGCCGGTCGTCCGCATGCACGATGTTCATCCGCGCGAGGACACGACGATGCCCGCGGCGATCAGCGCGAAGGCCGCGCCGTGGTACCAGGCCGGCCACTGGCCCAGTAGCGCGGCGGAGATCAGCGCCGCGAACACCGGCGTCAGGTTGACGAAGAAGCCCGCCAGCGCCGGCCCGGCCTCGGCCACGCCCAGGCCCCAGCAGCGGTAGGCGATCAGCGACGGGCCCACGGCCACGTAGACCAGCGCCGCAACCAGCGCCGGGCTCCAGTGGATGGCCGCCGGCGCGACCACATGCTCCACGCCCGCCGACACGCTGGAGAACACCACGCCGAACATCAGCTGCGCCATCAGCGCCTCGGCCCAGTTCCAGTCGGGTCGCTCGCCCGGGCGCAGGCCCGGTGCCGGGCGCGCCAGCATCCAGGAGTAGATGGCCCAGCTGAAGATGGCCAGCAGCATCAGCAGGTCGCCCGGCACGAAGTGCACGGCCAGCAGCGCGGCCGGGTCGCCGCGCGCGATGACCAGCGCCACGCCGGCCAGCGACAGGGCCGAACCGGCCAGCTGGCGCCGCGTGGGCCTGACGCCGTAGAACACCGCGCCCACGCCTAGCATCCAGACCGGCATGCTGGCCGTGATCAGCGTGACGTTCAGCGGCGACGAGGTGTGCAGCGCCAGGTATTGCAGCGCGTTGTAGCAGCCCATGCCCAGCAGGCCCAGCCAAGCCAGGCCGCGCCAGCGCGACAGCGCCTCGCGGGGGTGCAGCAGCAGCCGTCGCGCCAGCGGCGCCAGCAGCAGGAAGGCCAGGCCCCAGCGCAGCGCGTTCAGCATCAGCGGCGGGATGTCGTGGCGCACCACGCGGCCCACCACGGCGTTGCCGGCCCACAGCAGCGGGGGCAGGGTCAGCAGCAGGGCCAGGCGTGGGGTCAGCTTCATCGACGGCGGCGGGCGGGCCAAAGGGCTGGCACGATAGCCGACCTTGCAACAGGAGACGCGTGATGAGTGAGAAGGCCGTCGTCATCGAAGCCCCCGGCGGGCCCGAGCAGCTCAAGCTGCTGGACGTGGAGGTGGGCGCGCCCGGACGCGGCGAGGTGCGCATCCGCCATGAGGCCTGCGGCCTGAACTTCATCGACGTCTACCACCGCAACGGCGCCTACCCGCTGCCGCTGCCGGCGCGGCTGGGCATGGAGGGCGCTGGCATCGTCGAGGCAGTGGGCGAGGGCGTTACCCACCTGCAGCCCGGCGACCGTGCGGCCTATGCCAGCCAGCCGCCCGGCGCCTATGCGACGGCGCGCGTGCTGCCGGCCCGCGCGGTGCTCAAGCTGCCCGATGCGATCGGCTTCGACACCGCCGCGGCGCTGATGCTCAAGGGCCTGACGGTGCAATACCTGCTGAAGCAGACCCTGCCCCAGGGCGGGCTGCGGCCGGGCGACTTCATCCTCTTCCATGCCGCCGCCGGCGGCGTGGGCCTGATCGCCTGCCAGTGGGCGAAGGCGCTGGGCCTGAGGCTGATCGGCACGGCGGGCAGCGACGAGAAATGCCAGCTGGCGCTGCAGCATGGCGCGGCGCATGTCATCAACTACCGGCGCGAGCCGGACTTCGCGGCGCGCGTGCGCGACATCACCGGCGGCCAGGGCGTGAAGGTGGTCTATGACTCGGTGGGCGCCGATACCTGGGAGGGCTCGCTGAACTGCCTGGCGCCGCTGGGGCTGATGGTCAGCTTCGGCGCGTCCTCGGGCGCGGTGCCGGCGT
>JBKBVY010000323.1:0-3084 GCA_046289335.1 Roseateles sp.
GGCGTCGGGCTTGAGCGCGCCGCGCAAGTCGTCGAAGTCCAGGATGCTCAGGCACAGCGTCACCCGCTCCTGCAGCGCGGGGCAGGGCACATCCAGCACCAGCATGTCCACCGCGCGGCCGCGCGGGCCGGCGGTCTCGGCCACGTCGAAGTCCAGGCCGTGGTTCAGCAGCGCGATCTCCGCGGCCTTGCCGTCGTCGCAGTACAGCTGCAGGTGGACGTTGGACAGCCGGGTGGCCGTGCCGCGCCAGACGGCGCCGGCCAGGTGGGGGCGGAACTCGGCCAGCCGCCCCATCCACAGCGCCGCCAGCTCGCGCAGCGCGCGCAGCTCGGCGGGCTGGGTGTCGGCGTGGAACAGGGCGATGTGCTCGCGCACGGCGTCCTCCACCTCGTCGTTGCCGGGCAGGGCGGCACGGGGCGCGCCGAGGTCGCGGGCGGCCCGCTGCTTGGCGGGGCCCCAGTCCATGCCCTCGTCGACGATGAGCCGGGCGGCCTGGGCGGCGATCTCGGCGGCGGTGTTCATGGGATTTGTGCGCTGTTCATGCGGGCCGCAATGATGCCTGCCCGGCCCATCACGTAGGGCCCCGAGGGTTGTCGCTCGAAGCGCTTGGGCGCCGGCAACATGACGGCCAGCCGCGCCGCCTCGAACGGGCCCAGCCGCGCCGCATCGGTGCGGAAGTAGTGCCGCGCCGCGGCCTGGGCGCCGAACAGGCCTTCGCCCCATTCGACGCTGTTCAGGTAGATCTCCAGGATGCGCCGCTTGTCGAGCAAGGCCTCCAGCATCAGCGTGATGACCAGCTCCTGGCCCTTGCGCAGCAGCGTGCGCTCGCCGGACAGGAACAGGTTCTTGGCCAGCTGCTGCGTGATGGTCGAGCCGCCGACGATCTTGGCAGTGGGCTTGCCGCGCGCCTCGGCACGGGCCTGGGCGCGCTCGTTCTTCTTCCAGGCGCTCTTGAGCGCGTCCCAGTCGACGCCGCCGTGGTCGACGAAGCCGTCGTCCTCGCTGGCGATGACGGCGCGCTTCAGCGTCTTGGGCAGTTGCGCATCGTCCACCCAGGCCTGCGCCCAGGGCACCTGCTGCTTCACCTTCAGCAGCCGGACGGCCTCGCTGCGCTGGAAGCTGGTGGATTGCGGCGCGACCCAGGCCATCAGCGCGATGCGGCCGGCAAACCACAGCTGCAGGCACAGCACGGACAGCGCCAGCACGGCCAGCAGTCGACCGAGGTACCGCGTCACAGCGTGGCTCGCAGTGCCTTCAGCACGGGCGCGGTGTCCGGCCGCACGCCGCGCCAGAAGAAGAAGGCCTCGGCCGCCTGCTCCACCAGCATGCCCAGGCCGTCGCGCGGCTCGGCGCCATGGGCAGCGGCCCAGTCCAGGAAGCCCTGCGCCTTGGGGCCGTACATCATGTCCAGCGCCAGGCTGCCGGGCTTGAGCACGCGCGCGTCCACCGGCGAGCCGGCGCCGGCCAGGCTGGTGCTGGTGGCGTTGACGACGATGTCCTGCGCCGCGGGCGCGTCGGCGAGTGTGGCGGCGGCCAGAGGCACGCCCAGATGCGCATGGCTGGCGACCAGCGCCTGGGCCTTGTCCAGCGTGCGGTTGACGACGGTGATGCGCGCGGGCCGCTTGGCGATCAGGCTGCCCAGCACGCCCGCGGCTGCGCCACCGGCGCCCACCAGCAGCACTTCCAGGCCGGCGAGCGAGCGGCCGGCGTTCTTCTCGATGTCGTTGACGAGGCCGGCGCCATCGGTGTTGTCGCCCACCCAGCCGTCGGCGTCGAAGCGCAGCGCGTTGACGGCGCCGCCCAGCCGGGCGCGTTCGGTGGTCTGCGTGGCCAGCGCGAAGGCGTCGAACTTGAACGGCACCGTGATGTTGCAGCCCTTGGCGCCGGCCGCGGCAAAGGCGCGCAGCGTGGCCTCGAAGCCGTCCAGCGGCGCCAGCAGGCGCTCATAGGTCAGCGCCTGGCCGGTCTGCTCGGCAAACATCGCGTGGATGGTCGGCGAGCGGCTGTGTTCCACCGGGTTGCCGACCACGGCATACCTGTCCGTCATGGGTTCTGTCCTGTCAAAGTGGTCTCCAGCCCCTCGTCGCGCGTGAACTTGAAGCGCGACGTGATGACCAGCACCTCGGCGCCCTTGAGCATCTCGGCGCTGAAGTTGCCGAACGGCGCAGCCGCCTGCACGATGGCGACGGCGCGGCGGTCCAGCGTGGCGTTGCCGCTGGAGGCCAGGATGTCGGTCTCCAGCACCCGGCCCTTGTGGTCGATGTGGATGTTCATCGTCAGCTCGCCGTAGAGCTTCTTGCCGCGGTACTCGGGGAAGTCGCGCGTGCCGCGCTCCTCGATGCGGCGGCGCAGAGCGTCGTAGTACTGCGCGTAGACCACCTCCCGCGTGGCCGGGCTGATGTAGCGCTTGCGCGGCCGGGCGCTTTCCTCGTTGACGCGCTTCTCGATCTCCGCGAGCAGCTCCACCAGCTGGCGGCGCTTCTCGGCCTGGGCACGCTCGCGCGCATCGCTCTTCTCACGCCTGGGGTCGGGCGGCGGCAGCAGCGCCAGCTCGCGCCGCACCTGCGTCAGCAATTGCTGCTGCTGCTGTTGCAGCTGGGCGATCTGCGAACTCTGCGACTCGGCCGCATCGCCCACCTCGCTGCGGCGTGCCGGCGGCAGCGGCGAGGTGGCGCGGCCCGTCTCCAGGTTGCCGCCGCCAGCCAGATTGGCCTGGGCCAGCGCGGCGGCCTTGGCCGGCGGTTCGTTGGAGCGGGTGTTGACCAGCACCACCTCCAGCGGCGTGTCCTGGAAGATGCGGTTGAACGCCCCCGGCGCCGCGATGCGCAGGCTCAGCAGCACCGCGTGCACGCCCAGCGAGCACGCCAGCGCGATCTGCAGCGTGCTGAGCCTTCGCATCAGTTCGGGGCGGCCTCGGCCGGCGCAGCCTCATCGACGTCGATGGCCAGCGCGATGGGCGCAGCCGCCGCTTCCAGCTCCTCGTCGTCGCCTTCAGCCTCGGCTTCGGCGACCGCCTCGTCCAGGCGCTCGACCAGCGTGGCATGCACGTCCAGCGTCATCTCGTCCAGGCCGGTGATGCGCACC
>JBKBVY010000324.1:0-3062 GCA_046289335.1 Roseateles sp.
GCTTCGTGCATGCCGACCTGGACCGGCCCGCGCCGGGCAACCCCAAGCCGCCGTTCTTCGGCAACACGCACGACGTGACCGGGGCTGAACTGGCCCCCGAGGTCATCGTTCGCATCGGCCACGCCCGCGACGGCGGCAAGAACCTGGGCTACTCGCTGGACGGTGGCAAGACCTGGCGCGAGCCCCAGTCCATGCCCGAGGGCAAGACGGGCGACGGCTTCATCGCCGTGTCGGCCGATGGCAAGGCCTGGGTGCTGACCCCCAAGGGCGGCCAGCCGCAGGTCAGCCACGACCGCGGCGCCACATGGACGCCGGTGCGCGGCCTGCCCGCCGGCACCCGCGTCGTCGCCGACCGCGTGAACCCGCAGCGCTTTCATGCAATGGCGTTGTTCGACGACCAGCTCTTCAGCAGCAGCGACGCCGGCCTGAGCTTCAGCGCCCGGCCGCTGGCGCTGCCCGACGGGCCCGTCGTGCGCGCGGCCGCCGGCAGCCACAACCAGAGCCAGCGCGGCGACGACCGCGGCGGCCAGGACCGGCTCTACGCCACGCCGGGCCGCGAAGGCGACCTCTGGCTGGCGGCCTTCCACGGCCTGTACCGGAACGACGGCCAGGGCTTCCAGCGCCTGCCGGGCGTCAGCGAGATCCATGCCTTCGGCTTCGGCCGCGCGGCGCCGGGGTCGTCAGAGCCGGCGCTCTACCTGGTCGGCACCGTGGCGGGCCGGTACGGCGTGTTCCGCTCCACCGACGCCGGCAAGGGCTGGCAGCGCATCAACGACGACGCCCACCAGTGGGGCCTGATCCTGCATGTCAGCGGCGACCCCAAGCGCTTCGGCCGCGTCTACGTCGGCACGCACGGGCGCGGCGTGCTCTACGGCGACCCGCGCCACTGATCGCGGCGCAGCTGCGTCTTCAGCAGCCGGTCCTCGGCGTCGTACAAGGCCACCAGCTCCAGCGTCAGCGGCTTGTCGCGCGTGCCCAGCTCGCGCAGATGGCGCTGCAGCCGCCGGCCGGACTCGAAGCGCAGGTCGTCGCGCGGCGCGCCCAGCCAGCGCGCCACGTCGGCCGGTGCCAGGCCGGGCGTCAGCGCCAGCGCGGCGCGCACCCAGTCGTTGTCGGCCAGCGCCGCCAGCGCGGGGTCGGGCGGCGCGGGCGGGTCGTCCATGTGCTCGAACACCACGCGGGTGTCGTCCGGCCAGCTGGCGTCTCCCATGGGCAGGCGGAACATGCGCTCGCGCAGCGAGTAGCCCCAGTCGTAGCGCTCGCCGCCGTCGTCGCGCAGGCCGTGCAGCAGCCGGGCGCTCAAGGTCAGCCGCCGCTCGCCGTGCACCAGCGTGACGGCGAACACCGGCCGGTCGGCAAAGTTGCTGGGGCTCCAGCCGCGGTCCGCGCAGTCGGCGGTGTCCAGCGGCAGCCAGCCGAACAGCATGCGGCCGCGCGCCACGCCGCTCCCGAAGCCCACGCGGCATTGCAGCCGCAGGTCGCCCAGCCGGCGCTCGCCTTCGCTCGAACCCGCCACACCGGGCGTGCGGATGTCCGGCCGCCAGGTCACGCGGCCGTCGGCCAGCCGGCTGCGCAGCTCGGTGCGCTCGGGCAGGGCCCGCCACGCGGGGTCGATGACGAATCGGTCCTGCGCATCCAGCACCACCGGCTGCCGGCCCTCGGGCGTCATCAGCCCCAGATCCAGGCTGGGCGAGGCGTCGGCCTGGGTGCGGGCATAGACCTGGAAGCGCAGCGGCGCGTCGGGCGCGAGCGCGCGATGCTCCTCGAACAGCGCCTGGGCCTTGAACAGCTGGGCCAGCGTCTTCTTCTCGCGCGCCAGCGCGGCTTCGCCCTGCACCTCGACGCGGCGCAGCTGGGCGTCGCCGGCCCAGGCGCCGACGCAGCTCAGCACCAGCAGCGCCGCCAGCGCGCGCATCAGAGCGCTGCGAAGGCGTCGCGGGTCAGGTTCTCGGGCGCCTCGCCGCCGGCGCGGCAGACCACGTCGTCCTCGATGCGGATGCCGCCGTAGCGCGACAGCCGTTCGACGGCCGCCCAGTCCACCTGCGCCGCATGCGGGCCGGCGCGCAGCTCGGCCAGCAGCATCGGGATGAAGTACAGGCCCGGCTCGATGGTGACCACCATGCCGGCCTGCAGCGGCCGCGTCAGCCGCAGGTAGCGGTGGCCTTCGGGCTTGTCCGCCACGCCGCCGTCCGCGCTGGCCATGAAGCCGCCCACGTCGTGCACCTGCAGGCCCAGCAGGTGGCCGATGCCGTGCGGGAAGAAGGGCTTGGTGACGCCGGCCTCCACCATCGCGGCCTCGTCCATCTTCACGATGCCGGCGCCGCGCAGCACGCGGGCGATGCGGCGGTGGGCACTGAGGTGGATGTCGCGGTAGTCCACGCCCTCGCGCACCTCGTCCACCAGGCCCAGCTGCTCGGCCTCCATCGCGGCGATCAGCGCAGCGAACTCGTCATGCCCCGGCGCGGCCCAGGTGCGCGTGATGTCGCTGGCATAACCGTTGACCTGCGCGCCGGCGTCGATGAGGAAGCTGCGCGACTCGGCCGGGCGGGCCGCGTCCTGGTACTGGTAGTGCAGCACGGCCGCATGCTCGTTCAGGCCCACGATGTTGGTGTAGGGCAGGTCGCGGTCGGTGTGGCCGCTGGCCACCAGGTAGGCGCGGTGGATCTCGGCCTCGCTGGCGCCGGCCAGGAAGGCCTGGCGCGCTGCCACATGGGCCGGCACCGCGCGGCGCTGGGCGGCGCGCATCTGGTCCAACTCGTACGGCGTCTTCACGCCGCGGGCCCAGTGCAGCAGGTTCAGCAGCGGCTCGGGGTTGTTGGGCGTGAGGCCCGGCAGCGCCGCGTCGGCCTCGCCGATGACGGCGGTGCGCGGCGTGACGCAGTCGGCCAGCGCCTGCGCCGCTTCGCCCGGCTCGCGGATGACGACCAGCTCCACCGCATCCACCCACTCGCCGCTGGGCGCCTCGGGCGGCACATGCCAGTAGTCGTGCGGCTGGTGGTAGACGACGCGCGGCCTGCGGCCCGGCCGCACGGCCAGCCAGGAATGCGGATGCTGGGTCAGCG
>JBKBVY010000325.1:0-3049 GCA_046289335.1 Roseateles sp.
GGCGTGATGAGGCTGTCCAGCACCGCGTCGATGACCTCGATGGCCGTCTGCGCCTCGATGGAGTCGCGGCCGTGGCGCACCATGGCCGCGACGATGACATCCACCCAGGCCGTCTGCAGGAAGCGCAGCATGCGCGGGCCCAGCGGCGCGTCGTAGAGCTGCTGGTCGATCTGGTCGCGCACGAGGTCGCGCCAGTCGTTGCGCAGCTGCTCGCGCTCCAGCGCGGCGAGCGCGACGGCGTTGCGCTCGCTGCTGCGGCGCGCCTGCTGGTCGATGCGGGCGTCCACGCGGGTCAGCGCCTGCTGGAACAGCGCCGCGGTGGGTGTGGGCGCGTCCACCAGCAGCTGGGCCTCGGCCTCCATGAAGCGCAGGAAGTCCACCAGCTGCTCGTCGTCGGCACGCTCAAAGGCCATGCCATGCGCAGCCACGCGGTTCAGCAGCGCCCAGGTGGGGTGGTCCTGGTTGCGCAGCAGCGTGGCGTCGGCCCGCGCCAGGCGCACGACGGCGATCTGCAACCGGGCCAGCAGCGCCTTCAGCGGCGGCAGCAGCCGCGGGTCGGCGAGGATCTGGTCGTACAGCCGGCTGAGCATGTCCGGCCCGGTCGGGCGCACGAAGGGCGCGGGCGCGTTCGGGTCGCGTGCGGCACGCGCGCCCAGGCCCTGGGGCCGGGAGTTCAGCGCATCGACGCGCTGGGACAGCCCGTCCAGCGTGCCATGTGCGGTCGGCCGTGCGCCGATGCCGCGCGCGGCGGCAAGGCGCTGGTGGGCCAGCGGGTCGGTCTGCGCATGGCCGTGCGAGGCCACCAGGTCGCCGATGGCCGCCGCGTGCAGCTGGGCGCAGGCCTGGACGTAGAGCCGGTGCAAGGCCTTGGCGAGCGGCGCGGCGGCCACGCGCATCAGCTCGTACTGGGCCTGCGGCGCCAGCGGGCTGGCCGCCAGCGCATGGTGCAGCGCGTGGGCGTAGAGGGCGGGGCGCAGCGGGTTGTCGCGCTCGCGGGCGCGGGCGATGCCGCGCAGCGCGGCGAAGAAGTTGCCGATCTGGTGCAGCTCCGGGCGGCTCATGTCCTCGGCGGTCCGGGCCACGTGGGCGATGGCCACGTCCTGCAGCGCCTGGTGCTCGTCGACGAGGCTGAGGCTCTCCAGGCCGCCCAGCGGCAGGGGCGGGCGGTGCAGCGGATCCTCGCCGCGGCGGCCGGCCTGCAGTAGCTCGATCAGCTTGCCTTCGAAGTCGGCGGCGAAGTGCGCCCGCACCTTGCGCCAGGCCTCGCGCAGCGGGAAATGCTGGGGCTGGGCATCGAGTTCGTCCTGCACGACGTTGAGCAGCTCGCGGGCCAGCGGGCCGGCTTCGGTCAGCGCATGGTCGATGAGGTCGTGAGGGTGCAAGGCGGGCGGTGGCGTGGCGTCAATGGTGGGATTATTGAGCGCCGCCCCGGCGCGTTCCGGCCGGGGTGCCCCGTCGCTCACCCCTGATCCATATGGCTGCTCTGAGACTTCACAACCTATTCACGCTTTTTGCGATTCGTCGCCACGGCGCCGCTGTCGCACTGGTGGCCGGCGGGGCGTCTTGCGGGGCGCTGGCCCAGGTGCCGGCGCCGCTGTGGGAGGTCGGGGTGGCCGCGGCGGCCTTGTCGCAGCAGGCCTATCCGGGCGCGGACGAGCAGGCGCGCCGCGGGCTGGCGCTGCCCTACCTGATCTACCGCGGCCGGTGGCTGCATGCGGATCGCGACGGTGCCGGCCTGCGTGCGGTGCGCACGGACGGCTTCGAGCTGGACCTGTCGCTGGCCGCCTCGCTGGGCAGCGGCGCGCGGTCGCTGCGGGCGCGCGAGGGCATGGCGCGGCTGCCCACGCTGGTGGAGGCAGGGCCCGTGGCGCGCTGGTTCCTCAACGGCCGCGAGGCCCGCGACCGCATCACGCTGGAGCTGCCGTTGCGCGGCGTGGTGGAGGCGCGCGATCCCGGGCGGCACCGGGGCATGAGCTTCGAGCCCGAGCTGGGGCTGGTTCGCCGGGGCGGCGCGACGGGCTGGGGCTATGGCGTCAGCGTGGCGGCGCTGTTCGGGGACCGGCGGCTGGCGTCGACCTTCTACGGCGTGGCGCCCGACGAGGCGCGACCGGAGCGCCCTGCCTACATGGCGCGCGATGGACGGATCGCCTGGCGTTTGAGCGGCAGCCTGTCGACGCAGCTGACGCCGGAACTGCGCCTGTTCGGCGTCGCGCGACTGGACAGCATGGCGGGAGCGGCCAACCACGACAGCCCGCTGGTGCGCCGCACGACCGGGGCGAGTCTCGGGCTCGGGTTGAGCTACACGCTGGCGCGCTCGGCGGTGGGCGCGGGCGACTGAACCGCCGCACGCTGCGGGCGCAAAAAAAGGGGCTGCTCGCGCAGCCCCTTCTTGCTTTCGTCAGCGACGGGTGGGTCGCCGGCGTGGACTTACATGTCCATGCCGCCCATGCCACCCATGCCGCCCATGCCACCGGGCATGCCGCCGGCAGGCGCTTCGTCCTTGGGTGCTTCGGCGACCATGCACTCGGTCGTCAGCATCAGCGAGGCCACGGAGGCGGCGTTCTGCAGCGCGGTGCGGGTCACCTTGGTCGGGTCCAGGATGCCCATCTCGATCATGTCGCCGTAGGTGTCGTTGGCGGCATTGAAGCCGTAGTTGCCCTTGCCGGCCAGCACGGCGTTGATGACGACGCTGGGTTCGCCACCGGCGTTGTAGACGATCTCGCGCAGCGGGGCTTCGACGGCCTTCAGGATCAGCTTGATGCCGGCGTCCTGGTCGGCGTTGTCGCCCTTGATCTCGCCAGCAGCCTGACGGGCACGCAGCAGGGCCACGCCGCCACCGGCGACGATGCCTTCCTCGACGGCGGCACGGGTGGCGTGCAGCGCGTCTTCCACGCGGGCCTTCTTCTCCTTCATCTCGACTTCGGTGGCGGCACCGACCTTGATGACGGCCACGCCGCCGGCCAGCTTGGCCACGCGCTCTTGCAGCTTCTCGCGGTCGTAGTCGCTGGTGGCTTCCTCGATCTGGATGCGGATCTGCTTGACGCGGGCT
>JBKBVY010000326.1:0-3007 GCA_046289335.1 Roseateles sp.
CTCCTGCTCGCGCGTGGCCGGCGGCCGGATGACCACCATGCGGGCCTGCTTCAGCGCGTCGCGCATGACAGGCTCCATGAACGTGCCCGCCTGCACCGCGACGACGACGCCGGGCTGGTCGATGTCCGACCACTGCCGCACCAGGCGGCTGGCGCGGGTCGTCACCCCGTAGATGTCGCTCTGCAGATAGGGCTGCGTGAAGGCCAGCTGCTCCTTGCGGCTGGGCAGCATGCCGACGGCGAACATCGCCACGTCGCAACGGCCTTCGTTCAGGTCGGCCACCAGCTGCGGGAACGACGACGCCACATACCTCAGCTCCACACCCAACTCGCGCGCCAGCTCGGCCGACAGGTCGATGTCGATGCCGCCCAGCTGCTGGGTGCGCGGGTTGCGGTAGGTGATGCCGTAGTAGTCGGGCCAGATGCAGACCTGCAGCGTGCCGCTGCTGCGCACGCGTTCCAGCGTCTGGGCCTGCACGGCCGGGGTGGCGAGCACCAGCGCGGCCAGCATCGGCAGCCACCGGAGGAAGCGGTTCATGACGGTCTCCAGGATGTGTCCGGCTTCATGCCAGGCCCGCCAGTTCCTCGAAGCTCGGCGGGTTGCGGTTGATGCGGTCGCGCAGCGCGATCAGGTCGGCCGCATGCGCCACGAAGGTGTCCACGACCTGCGGGTCGAAGGCCAGCCCGCGCTGCTCGTTCAGCATGTCCAGCGCCACGTCATCGGCGTAGGCCTCGCGGTAGCAGCGGTCCATGGTCAGCGCGTCGAAGAAGTCCACCACGGCCACGATGCGGCCCGACAGCGGGATGGCCTCGCCGGCCAGCCCCTGCGGATAGCCACCGCCGTCCCAGCGTTCGTGATGGGTCAGCGCCACCTCGGCGGCCAGCTGGAACAGCGGCACACGCGACCGCCCCAGCATCTCGGCCCCGATGCGGGCATGCTGGTTCATCTGCAGGCGCTCTTCCGGCGTGTAGCCACCGGGCTTCTTCAGAACCGCGTCGGCGATGCCGATCTTGCCGACGTCGTGCATGGGCGCGGCGCGGCGCAGCATGGCGGCGAACGCGGGCGGCCGCCCCAGCGCCAGCGCCAGCGCCTCGGCCAGGTAGCCGATGCGTGCCATGTGCACGCCGGTGTCGTCGTCGCGGTACTCGGCCGCCAGCGCCAGGCGCAGCAGTGCCTCGTGATGCGCCCGCGTGACCTCGCGCAAGGCCTCGTTGCGCTCCTGGTACATGCGGCCCAGGTCCAGCACGATGCGCTCCATCTGCGCGGCGGCGGCGTCGTCGAAGCTGTACTCGGCGCCGGTGGATTCAGACAGGCTGGTCATCGCCGCGACCTCAGGCGGCAGCCCACAGGCCCGCGATGCAATCGATCAACTGCAGGGGGCTGAAGGGCTTGACGAGGTAGACATCGGCGCCGGCCGCCAGCCCGGCCTCGCGGTCGCTGGCCTGCCCCCTGGCGCTGAGCATGATGACGCGCGGCGCCGCGCCCGGCGCCGCCGCCCCGCGCAGCCGGCGGCACACGTCCAGGCCGTTGAGCGGGCCCGGCATCATGACGTCCAGCAGCACCAGGTCGGGCCGCAGCGCCTGGGCCATCTCCAGCGCCGCCTCGCCATGGGCGGCCTCGTGGATGTCGTAGTCCTCGAACTCCAGGGTCAGGCGGATCAGCCGACGGATGTCGGCATGGTCGTCAACGACGAGGATGGTTTTCATGGCAAGGGCTGGATGGCTGCTCTACAAGCGAAATTATCATTTTTATCGTTTGATTCGCCAACGCCGGCTCCGCCCGCTCGCCGCCAGATGCGGCAATAGTTCTCATCGGTGCCGGCTCCCGATGCATCGTCGATGCATGAAGGTCCGCACAGCGCCCCTGGGCGGCACCGTGCCATCGCGGTGATGAATTTCACATCAAAGCCGCAGCTTCTGTCGACTTGGCCACGCCGATGGTGTCAACTATATCAATAAAAACACGCACCTACCGGCTGACGCCCGCACCGCGGCGCTCGCTCATGACTTTCACGGAGTTCGACGATGCAGATCAGCGACCTTGACCAGGTCCCGCCCGCCCACCGCTTGACGGCCCATGCGCCGACGCGGGGCGGCTTCTTCCAGCACCACGGCGCCTGGGCGCTGGGGGTGCGGCTGTTCCGCAACCTGCGGTTCGCCACCAAGGCCTGGCTGATCTCGCTGGCTTTCCTCGTGCCGCTGGCCCTGCTGGCGTTCGCCTTCCTGCGCAGCCAACAGGCCACCATCGAGTTCGCACGGCATGAGTTGGCCGGCGCCGCGGTGATCGGCAAGCTGGAACCCTGGCTGATCGAGGCCCAGAGGCAACGCCGCCTGCTGCTGTCCGGCTTGACCGCGACGCTGGACTGGACCGCCATCGAGAAGCAGCAGGCCCAGGTCCGGGCCCTGGTGGACAGCCTGCCCCATGGGCTGGACCTGCGCCGCGAGCTCGCCGCGGTGGAGGCGCAGCAGCAGGCCTTGAAGGCCCAGTCCGCCGGTGCCGGCGCGGACGCGCTGGAAGCGCCGTTGCAGGAGTTCGTGGAGGCGCTGCGCCAGTTCCGCGCCACCGTGCTGGACCGCTCCAACCTGACGCTGGACCCCGACCAGGACTCCTACTACCTGATGAGTCTGTCCACCGACGTGCTGACCGACGTCATCGAGTCCATCTCGCGCAGCCGCGCGCTGGCCGGCGCCGCCGCCCGCCGGGGCGCCACGACGCCACGCCAGCTGCACGGGCTCTACGGCGTCTGGTACCTCGGGCGGGAGCGTGTCGCGGCCATCACGCAGGCGGCCAGCCATGCCGGCGAGGCCAACGCCGACGTGGCCCGGCGGCTCCAGCCCGAGGAGGCTGTCAAGGCGGCGCTGGCGTTCTACGAAGCGTCGGCCCAGTCCTGGTTCCAGGGCGAGTTCGACGCCGACGTGCAGCGCCTGTCCCAGCCGGGCCAGGCCGCCGTGGACAGCCTGCGCGCGCTGGGCAAGCGGGCCAACGAGCTGCTGGTGGAGCGGCTGCA
>JBKBVY010000032.1:0-20147 GCA_046289335.1 Roseateles sp.
GGCGACACCGCGCCGGCCGTGCCCACCACGGTGGCGCCGTCGCGCACGGCGGCCTGCGCCGCGGGCGGCAGCTGCCGCTCCACCCAGCGCAGCTCCACCAGCAGGTTGACGGCGGGCGGGGCGGCGCCGGCCGGCGCGGCGGCCAGGCCGGCCCAGATCAGGAGGCAGCGTCGTCGCATGGTCCTAGTCTCGCCGCGCCGGCCACAGCCGTGCGCCGAACAGGTTGATGGCCAGGCCGGCCAGCACCAGCGTCGCGGCGGCCAGCTTCCAGCCGGGCAGCGGCTCGCCCAGCAGCAGGCTGGCCGAGCCCATGCCGAACACCGGCACCAGCAAGGCCATGGGCACGATGCGCCCGGCCGGGTGGCGCGCCAGCAGCCAGCTCCACACGCCGTAGCCGAACAGCGTGTTGCCCAGCGCCTGCCACAGCACAGCGGCCCAGGTGCCGGCGCCGGCCGCGGCCAGGCCGGCGTCGATGCGCTCGGGCCCGTCGACCAGCAGCGCCAGCACCAGCAGCGGCGGCACGGCGAAGGCGCTGCTCCAGACCACGTAGGCCAGCATGTCGATGCGGCCGGCGCGCTGCGTCAGCAGGTTGGCGCCCGCCCAGCAGAAGGCCGCGGCCAGCACCATGGCCACGCCCAGCGCGGTGGTCGTGCCGTCCACATGGGCGCCGATGACGGCGATGCCGGCCGCGGCCAGCGCCAGGCCCAGCCATTGCGCGGGCAGCACCTTCTCGCGGCGGATGCGAACGGCCAGCAGCAGCGTGAAGAAGACCTGGGTCTGCACCACCAGCGAGGCCAGCCCCGGCGAGATCTGGCTGCGCATGGCCAGATAGAGCAGGCCGAACTGGCCCACGCCGATCAGCACGCCGTAGCCGGCCAGGTTGCGCCAGCCCACCGCCGGGCGCGGCAGGAAGAAGCAGGCCGGCACCAGCGCCAGCGCAAAGCGCAGCACGGCCAGCAGCAGAGGCGGCAGCGTGTGCAGCGCGAACTTGATGACCACGAAGTTGCTGCCCCAGATGGCCACGACGGCGAGAGCGAGCAGGAAGTGGCGCAGGGGCAGGGTGGTGGTCATGCGTGGGGTGTGGCGCCGTCGGCCACGGTGCGGTTGCGGCCTTCGGCCTTGGCGCGGTAGAGCAGCTGGTCGGCGCGCTCCAGCGTCTGCGTCAGCGTGTCGCCGCGGCGGTGCCCGGTCAGGCCGATGGAGACGGTGACGGCCACCGGCGTGGCCTGGCCCACGTCGGTGCGCAGCGCGGCCACCTGCTCGCGCAGCCGCTCCATGCCGGCCAGTGCCGGGGGCATGGCGGTGTCGGGCAGCAGGGCCAGGAACTCCTCGCCGCCCCAGCGCGCGATCACGTCGGTGGCGCGCAGGGCCGCCTGCGCGGTCTGCGCGAAGGCGCGCAGCACGGTGTCGCCGGCCGCATGGCCGTACTGGTCGTTGACGCGCTTGAAATGATCCAGGTCCAGCAGCGCGATGCAGAAGTCGTGCGGGTTGCGCTGCGAGCGCAGCAACTCCTGGTCCAGCAGCGCCAGCATCTGGCGGCGGTTGGGCAGGCCGGTCAGCTCGTCGTGCGTGGCGACGGCCTCCAGCTGTGCCAGCGCCTGGGCCAGTTCATGACGCTGGTCCGACAGGCGGCGGCGGATGCGGCTCAGCCGGGCCGTCAGCATGGCCACGGCCGGCAGCATGCAGGCCAGCATCAGGAAGTGGCCGATCTCCACCTCCGCCGGATAGAGCGCTGGCCGGTGCGTGGCCAGCCAGGCCATGGTGGCGCCGAACAGCAGCAGCGCGAGCAGGCTCAGCACGTAGGCGCTGCGGGCGCGCAGCTGGAACATGCCGAACATCAGGATCAGCGTCAGCACCGGGAAGACCGCGCCGCGCAGCGGCCCGGCCTGGGCATAGCCGGCGGCGGCCGCGAGCAGCGCGAAGGCGATCTGCGGGCTGGTCAGCGACGGATCGCGAAAGCGCAGCGACCAGCCGCTGCGGATGGTGGCGTAGAAGGCCAGCATGCCGCCCAGGGACAAGGCCGTCCAAGCCCACAGCAGCCCGGCCGACCCACCCGCCACCCGCGCGGCGTAGTGCATGGTGGCGATGCTGATGAGCATCAGCACCAGGGCCAGCGAGGTCTGCCGCAGCCGCAGCCGCTGGGCGCGGTCGGTGCCCAGCCACAGGTCGATCAGGCGGCGCGCAGCGTTGGCCATGCCGCGAGCCTAACGCCAACGGCGGGGCAACTGGTCAGGCATGCAGATGGCCCAGCGGCAGCGCGCCGCCGGCCTTGACCTCGCCCAGCGAGAAGCTGGTGTGGATGTCCTTCACGTTGGGCAGCTTCAGCAGCGTGTTGATGGAAAAGCGCGAGAAGGCGTCCAGGTCGGTGGCCATGACCTGCAGCTCGAAGGTGCCGGTGCCGGAGATGTAGTGGCAGGCGACGACCTCGGGCAGGCCGCGGATGGCGTCTTCCAGCGCCTGCGTGGCCGACGCCGCGCTGCGCTCGGCGTCCACGCGCACGAAGGCCAGCACGCCCAGGCCGATCTTGCGGCGGTCCAGCTCGGCGCGGTAGCCGGTGATGTAGCCCTGCTCCTCCAGCCACTTGACGCGCCGCCAGGTGGGTGCCGCCGACAGGCCCACGCGCTGTGCCAGCTCGGCATTGGACTGGCGTGCGTCGCGCTGCAGCTCGGCCAGGATGGCGATGTGGTAGCGGTCCAGTGCGTCGGAACTCATGGTTTGCCCTTGGTGGCGGATTGTCGATATGGAATGCACTGATTTTGTTTCATGAAGAAAGGATCTTGCTCAAACCGCAGATATTGAGCCGAAATGGGAAAGCACCCGGCGCGTCTGTTTCCCTACACTGATCAACCCGGCCGTACTGGCCATCAGCCCGCGCGTCATGCCCCACAAGGGTCGCCACGCCGGGCCGCCCACTCAGGAGCACACCCGATGAACGCCCCGCTGCCCGAGCACATCCTGAAGGCCTTGCAGACGGTCTCGCTCGACGACAAATACGCGCTGGACCATGGCCGCGCCTTCATGAGCGGCGTGCAGGCGCTGGTGCGCTTGCCCATGCTGCAGCGCACCCGCGATGCGATGGCCGGGCTGAACACGGCCGGCTTCATCAGCGGCTACCGCGGCTCGCCGCTGGGCGGCTATGACCAGGCGCTGTTCGCGGCCAAGAAGCACCTGGCCAAGCAGAACATCGTGTTCCAGCCCGGCGTCAACGAGGAGCTGGGCGCCACCGCGGTGTGGGGCACGCAGCAGCTGGACCTCTTCCCCGAGAAGGCCAAGTTCGACGGCGTGTTCGGCCTCTGGTACGGCAAGGGTCCGGGCGTGGACCGCTGCATCGACGTGTTCAAGCACGCCAACATGGCCGGCACGTCCAAGCACGGCGGCGTCATCGCCATCGCCGGCGACGACCACATCGCCAAGAGCTCGACGGCCGCGCACCAGAGCGACCACGTCTTCAAGGCCGTGGGCTTCCCCACCTTCTTCCCGAGCAGCGTGCAGGACATCCTGGACATGGGCCTGCACGCCTTCGCGATGAGCCGCTTCTCGGGCCTGTGGGCAGGCATGAAGACCATCCAGGAGATCGTCGAGTCGTCGGCCTCGGTCAGCGTGGACCCCGACCGCGTCAACATCATCCTGCCCGAGGACTTCGTCATGCCGCCGGGCGGCCTGCACATCCGCTGGCCCGATCCGCCGCTGGAGCAGGAAGCGCGGATGATGAACTTCAAGTGGTATGCCGCGCTGGCCTACATCCGTGCCAACCGGCTGAACTACAACGTCATCGAAGGCCCGAACGACCGCTTCGGCATCATCACCAGCGGCAAGGCCTTCAACGACACCCGCCAGGCGCTGCACGACCTGGGCCTGGACGACGACACCTGCCGGCGCATCGGCATCCGGCTGCACAAGGTCAACGTGGTGTGGCCGCTGGAGGCACAGGTCGCGCGCGAGTTCGCCAAGGGGCTGCAGGAAATCCTGGTCGTCGAAGAGAAGCGCCAGATCATCGAGTACCAGGTCAAGGAAGAGCTCTACAACTGGCGCCCCGACGTGCGGCCCAATGTGCTGGGCAAGTTCGACGCCGGTGACGCCGACGGCGGCGAGTGGAGCGTGCCCAACCCCAGCGACCACTGGCTGCTGCGCCCGCAGGCCGACCTGACGCCGGCGATCATTGCCCGCGCCATTGCCAAGCGCCTGAAGAGAATGGGCGTGGACGCCGACATCGCCGCCCGCCTGGACGCGCGCATGGCCATCATCGATGCCAAGGAGGCGTCGCTGAAGGCCGAGGAAAAAGTGGCCGGCGGCGCCGACCGCACGCCCTGGTTCTGCACGGGCTGCCCGCACAACACCTCCACCCGCGTGCCCGAGGGCAGCCGCGCGGTGGGCGGCATCGGCTGCCACTACATGGTGACCTGGATGCCGGGCCGCAACACGGCCACCTTCACGCAGATGGGCGGCGAGGGCGTGCCCTGGGTGGGCCAGGCGCCGTTCACCGACGAGAAGCACATCTTCAGCAACCTCGGTGATGGCACCTACTTCCACAGCGGCAGCCTGGCCATCCGCCAGAGCATTGCCGCGGGTGTGAACATCACCTACAAGATCCTCTACAACGACGCCGTCGCGATGACCGGCGGCCAGCAGGTGGGCGAGCGGCCCGAGGGCCACACCGTCATCCAGATCATGAACAGCGTGATCTCGGAGGGCGTGAAGAAGCTGGTCATCGTCACCGACGAGCCGGCCAAGTACGAGGGCGTGGCGCTGGCGCCGGGCGTGACGGTGCACCACCGCGACGAGCTGGACGAGATCCAGCGCCAGTTCCGCGAGATCCCCGGCACCACGGTCATCATCTACGACCAGACCTGCGCCACCGAGAAGCGCCGCCGCCGCAAGCGTGGCAAGCTGGCGGACCCGGCCAAGCGCGTGGTCATCAACGAGCTGGTCTGCGAGGGCTGCGGCGATTGCTCGGTGCAGTCCAACTGCCTGAGCGTGGAGCCGCTGGAGACCGAGTTCGGCCGCAAGCGCCAGATCAACCAGAACACCTGCAACAAGGACTACTCCTGCGTGAAGGGCTTTTGCCCCAGCTTCGTCACCGTCGAGGGCGGCGAGCTGAAGAAGCCCAAGAAGGAAGCGCGCAAGAGCCCCTTCGACGCTGCGCTGCCGCCGCTGCCGCTGCCGGTCATTCCGAATGCTGAATCCGCCTGGGGCATCGTCGTCGCCGGCGTGGGCGGCACGGGCGTCATCACCATCGGCCAGCTGCTCGGCATGGCGGCCCACCTGGAGGGCAAGGGCGTCATCACGCAGGACGCGGCGGGCCTGGCGCAGAAGGGCGGCGCGACCTGGAGCCACATCCAGATTGCCAACCGGCCCGAGGCCATCTACTGCACCAAGGTCGGCACGGCCGAGGCCGACCTCGTCATCGCCTGCGATGCCATCGTCGCCGCCAACAAGGCCACGCTGGCCGTCATGCGCGAAGGCCGCACGTTTGTGGCGCTGAACACGCACGGCTCGCCCACCGCCACGCTGGTCAACAACCCCGACTGGACCTTCCCCGGCACCGCCTGCGAGCAGGCGCTGGGCCAGGCGGTTGGCGCCGGCCACCTGGGCGCGTTCGATGCGGAGGAGGTCGCCGTCAAGCTGCTGGGCGACTCGCTCTACACCAACCCGCTGATGCTGGGCTATGCCTGGCAGCAGGGCCGCGTGCCGCTCTCCTACGACGCGCTGATGCGCGCCATCGAGCTCAACGGCGTGCAGGTGGACAACAACAAGGCCGCCTTCGAGTGGGGCCGCCGCTGCGCGCATGACCTGAAGAGCGTGCAGGCGCTGTATGCGGCCCAGGCCGTCATCCAGCTCGTCAAGCGCCAGAGCGTGGACGAGATCGTCGCCAAGCGCGTGGACTTCCTGACCGGCTACCAGAACGCCGCCTACGCGGCCGAGTACCAGGCCTTCGTGAATAAGGTCCGCGCCGCGGAAAGCCCGCTGGGCACGACCAAGCTCACCGAGGCGGTGGCCCGCTACCTGTTCAAGCTGATGGCCTACAAGGACGAGTATGAGGTGGCCCGCCTGCACACCGACCCGGCCTTCACGGCCAAGGTCGCTGATCAGTTCGAGGGCGACTACAAGCTGGTGCACCACCTGGCGCCGCCGCTGCTGGCGAAAAAGAACGCCAAGGGCGAGTCGGTCAAGCGCCCGTTCGGTGGCTGGGTGCGCCCGGCCTTCGGCCTGCTGGCCAAACTGAAGGGCCTGCGCGGCACGGCCTTCGACGTCTTTGGCTACACCGAGGAGCGCCGCACGGAGCGTGCGCTGATCGGCGAATACCGCGCCAGCATCGAGGCGCTGCTCGCCAAGGGCCTGACGGCCGAGCGCCTGGCGCTGGCGACCGACATCGCCCGCATCCCCGAGGAGATCCGCGGCTACGGCCATGTGAAGGAGCGCCACCTGCACGCCGCCCGCGCCAAGTGGGACGGGCTGATGGCGCAGTGGCGCGCGCTGGGCTAGGGCCTGACCGTGGCGTGCTGCAGGATGATCAGCCCGCGGCCCTGAATGCGCTGTTAGGCCAAGCTGCAGCGGGCCAGGCGGGTGCGGGCCTGCGCACGCGTATTTGCGCGAATGGGCTCCTGGCGAATCGCACATCGTCCATCTGCAAAGCCGTCGGAGCCCGGTCGCTGGCACGATGAGCGGCATGACTGAACCCGCTTCCGCCGTGCCACGCCGACTGGGGCTGGGTCTGCTGCTCGCCGTGCTGGGCGCCATCGGCTTCTCCGGCAAGGCCATCATCGTCAAGCTGGCCTACCGGCATGGCGTGGATGCGGTGACGCTGCTGATGTGGCGCATGTTGCTGGCGCTGCCTTTCTTCCTCGTGATGGCCTGGTGGTCCGGGCGAGGCAAGCCGGCGCTGACGCGGCAGGACTGGCGCGACATCGGCGTGCTGGGCTTCACGGGCTATTACCTCGCAAGCTATCTCGACTTCGCCGGCCTGGCCTACATCTCGGCGAGTCTTGAGCGGCTGATCCTGTACCTGAACCCGACGCTGGTGCTGGGCGGTGTCTTCCTCGTCAGCCGCCCACGTCAACCATAGAGCACCTTGGGCAGCCACAGGCCGATCTCGGGCCACAGGTAGAGCAGCACGATGGCGATGACCTGGATGCCCATGAAAGGCAGCATGCCGGCGAAGATCTGCGTCAGCGTCACATGCGGCGGCGCCACGCCCTTCAGGTAGAAGGCCGCCATAGCGACCGGCGGGCTCAGGAAGGCCGTCTGCAGGTTCAGCGCCACCAGCAGGCCGAAGAACAGCGGGTCCACGCCGAAGTGGTCCAGCAGCGGGATGAAGATGGGCATGAAGATCACGATGATCTCGGTCCACTCCAGCGGCCAGCCGAGGATGAAGATGATGAGCTGGCTCAGCACCAGGAACTCGGTCTTGCTGAGCTGCATGCCCAGCACCCATTTCTCCACCAGCTCCTGGCCGCCCAGCAGCGCGAAGGCGGCCGAGAAGATGGCCGAGCCGACGAACAGCCAGCAGACCATGGCGCTGGTCTTGGCGGTCAGGAAGACCGATTCCTTCACCTCGGTCTGCAGCTTGGCCTGTCGGTAGGCCATCAGCGCCCACAGCAGCACGCCGCCGCCTGCGATGGCGCCCAGCACCGGGCTGACGGCCTCGGCGGTCATGCCCTCCTTGTGCGCGATGAACCAGCCCAGGCAGCCGAAGAAGGGCAGCCACAGCAGCAGCCAGACGATGAAGACCGGCCGGCGCTGCCCTGGTGCGCGCTTGTGGATGACCGAGTAGATGGCCGCCAGCACATAGCCGCCGAAGGCGCCCACCGCGGCCGCCTCCGTGGGCGTGGCCAGGCCGAACACGATGGAGCCCAGCACCGCGAGGATCATCACCAGCAGCGGGAAAAAGCTGGTCAGCAGCAGCTTGAAGATCTCCAGCCGCTGGAAGTTCAGCAGCGCGTAAAAGCCGGCCAGCACGGCGGCAGTGACGGCCCAGCCTATCCAGCCGCGACCGGTGTCGGCAGGTGTCGCTGCGGCGGATGCGGCGGCCCCGGGCTCGGCGATGGCTGAGGCGGGCGCGGCCTGGCTGACCGCTTCGGCGCCGGGCGGCTCGGCGACACCGGTGTCCGCGCTGGCCGGCTCGGCGGGCGGTTCCGCCAGGCCGCCGTCCGCGGGTGGCTCGGCCAGTCCGCCAGCGTCGGCCGGCGGTTCTGCAAGCCCGGCTTGCGCTGGCGATGGCGCCTCGCTGCCGATGGCCTGCATGGTCTCGGCCGGCGCCTGGGCCGGCAGCGGGTTGTGCGCATGCAGCCAGGCGATGCCGGCAACCAGCAGCACCACGCCCACCGGCAGCAGGGCCACGCCCAGCTGGCGCAGCACCGGACGCTTGTCGGCCTCGCGGCCCAGTGCGCCCAGCAGCGCGGGCAGGGCCGCGCGCGAACGGCCGCCGCTCAACCGCTCGGCCAGCGGCGGCAGCGGCACGAAACGCGCCTCGGCCGACAGCGGCGGCATCAGCGCCGGCTTGAGCTTGGCCAGCAGCACGACGTAGAGCACGTACAGCCCCGCCAGCATCAGCCCGGGGAAGAAGGCGCCGGCATACAGCTGCACCACCGACACGCCGGCCGTGGCGCCGTAGACGATGAGCATGACCGACGGCGGAATCAGGATGCCCAGGCAGCCGCCGGCCGTGATGGCGCCGGCCGACACCCGCACGTCGTAGCCGCCCTTGAGCATCTGCGGCAGCGCCAGCAGCCCCATCAGCGTGACGACGGCGCCGACGATGCCGGTGGCCGTGGCGAACACCGCACAGGTGAAGATGGTCGCCACCGCGAGCGAGCCCGGCACGCGCGCCATCGCCAGGTGCAGGCTCTTGAAGAGCTTGTCGATCAGGTTGGCCCGCTCGACCAGATAGCCCATGAAGACGAACAGCGGGATGGAGATGAGCACGTCATTGCCCATCACCTTGAAGGCGCTCTGCACCATCAGCGCCAGCGTCTTGCCGGTGTCGAAGTCGTAGGCCAGCCAGGTGAAGAGCATGCCCATGCCCATCAGCGTGAAGGCCGTGGGGAAGCCCAGCATGATGGCCACCACCACCAGCGCGAGCATGGTCAGGCCCAGGTGGCCGCGGGTGAGCTGCTCGGCGCTGAGCAGCATGACGCCCGTGCCGGCGATGATGACCGCCATCAGCACGAAGCCGAACCAGAGTTCCTTGCGGATCTTCATGAGCGGCCCTCTTCGGCGTGCACCATCTGTTTGAGCTTGTCGACGTCGACCTCCTCCACGTCCTGCTCGCGGTTGGGCCATTCACCGGCCCGCAGGCATTGCAGGCAGCGCACGATCTCGACGAGGCCCTGCAGCAGCAGCAGCGCGCCCGCCAGCGGGATGACGGCCTTGAACGGATAGACCGGCAGCGGCGTGGCGCTGAAGGTGGACTCGCGGATGGCCAGCGCGTCCTGGAAGAAGGTCCAGCCGGCCCAGGTCAGCGCGACGATGCCGGGCAGGAAGAACACCAGGTAGAGCAGCAGGTCGATGGCGGCCTGCGTGCGCGGCTGGAAGAAGCCGTACAGCACGTCGCCGCGCACATGGCCGCTCTTGGCCAGCGTGTAGGCGCCGGCCATCATGAACAGCGTGCCGTAGCCCATCAGCTGGGCGTCCAGGTTCCAGTCGTGCGGCGCATTGAGCAGGTAGCGGGAGAACACCTCCCAGCTGATCAGCGCGGTCAGCGCGACGATCAGCCAGGCAAAGGCCTGGCCTATCCAGGTGGACAGGCGGTCCACCGCAAGCAGCAGTTTTTTCATGGCGGCAGGCAGAAGAAAGGGGGCGCGAGGCCCCCTGGGTTTGTTGCCGGATCAGGTCTTCTTCGCCCCACGGAAGTAGTGGTTGTAGGCCATCTTGAAGTCCACCGTGTAGTCGTTCTGCCAGCCGCCGGCGCGCTGCGCGAAGGCGCGCTGGCTGTCCAGCACCTTCTTGAACAGCGGGTTCTCGGCGGCCTTGGCGGCGGTGACCTTGTCCCAGGCGGCCAGCTGGGCACGCAGCACGCTGTCGGGCGTCTTGTAGAACTTCACGCCGGCCTTCTTCAGCTCTTCGTAGTCCTTGCTGTTGCGCTCGATGGCCTTCCAGCTCATGTCGGCACTGGCGGCCTGCACCGCGTAGTCGATGACGGCCTTGAGCTCGGCCGGCAGGGCGTTGTACTTGTCCTTGTTGAACAGGATCTCGAACTGCTCGCCGCTCTGGTGGAAGCTCTGCAGCATGCAGTTCTTCACCACGTCGGGGAAGCCCAGCACGCGGTCGCTGGAGGCGTTGTTGAACTCGGCCGCGTCGATGAGGCCGCGATCCAGCGCCGGCACGATCTCGCCGCCGGGCAGCGGATTGACGGCCGCGCCCAGCTCCTTGAACACGTCCACTGCCAGGCCCACGGTGCGGAACTTCAGACCCTTGAGGTCCTCGGGCTTGGCCACCGGCTTCTTGAACCAGCCCAGCGGCTGCGTCGGCATGGGGCCGTACAGGAAGCTGACGACGTCGATGTTCAGCGCCGCATAGACCTCGGCCAGCAGCGCCTTGCCGCCGCCGTAGTTGTGCCAGGCCAGCACCATGTTCGGGTCCATGCCGAAGGCCGGGCCCGAGCCCCACAGCGCCAGCGCATTGTTCTTGCCGTAGTGGTAGGCCACCACGCCGTGGCCGCCGTCCAGCGTGCCCTTGTTGACGGCGTCCAGCAGCTGGAAGGCCGGCACCACGCTGCCGGAGGGCAGCACCTCGATCTTGAGCCGGCCCCCCGCCATGTCGTTGACCTTCTTGGCGAAGTCCTGGGCGTACTCGTGGAAGATGTCCTTGGCCGGCCAGGTGGACTGGAAGCGCAGCGTGGTGGTCTGGGCGGTGGCGATCATGGGCGCCGCCAGCGCGCCGGCTCCCGCCGTGGTGGCCGCGGCCGTGCGCAGGAAGCGCCGGCGTCCGCTCGGTGTCTGGGTCATGGGCTTGTCTCCGTGGTGTGGGTATGAACGCGCCTCGAACAGATCCTGTGCGGCCAGGCGCCGGCCGCTGGGCCCGACTGTCTGGCCGGGGGTGTGCACGGCGCAACTGGGTCAAACCCAGTGGCGCCCCGGGGCTGTTTCATCGGCTTACCGGGCCGTCTGTTCAAAATCGCTGAACATTGGCAACAAGGCGCGTGAACCGCTGGCCAGGCCGCGGCACCCACACTGCGAACCCATGATGAGCCCCGCCCAACGCTATACCCCCGTCGCCATCGCACTGCACTGGCTGCTGGCGCTGGCCATCGTCGGCGCTTTCGGCGTGGGCCTGTACATGACGGAGCTGCCGTTCTCGCCGACGCGGCTCAAGCTCTACAACTGGCACAAGTGGGCCGGCGTCGCCATCCTGGCGCTGTCCGCGCTGCGGCTGCTGTGGCGGCTCACGCACCGGCCGCCGGCCGACCCGCCCATGCCGGCCTGGCAGGCCCGCGCCGCCCACGTGACGCATGGCCTGCTGTACCTGCTGTTCTTCGCCGTGCCGCTGGCGGGCTGGGCCTACAGCTCGGCCGCGGGCTATCCCATCGTCTGGTTCGGCGTGCTGCCGCTGCCCGACTTCGTGCCGCGCGACAAGGAGCTGGCCGAGCTCTTCAAGCTGCTGCACAAGTTCGCCGCCTACGGCCTGGCCGCCCTGGTGCTGGCCCATGTGGGCGGCGCGCTCAAACACCACCTCATCGACCGCGACGGTCTGCTGGCCCGCATGGGCCTGGGCCGCGCCTGAAGAAAGGACCGCCATGAAACGCCTCTTCACCGCCCTGCTGCTCGCCGCTACCGCGCTGGCCGCCCAGGCCGCCGCCACGCTGCAGCCGGCCAGGAGCGAACTCAGCTTTACCTTCAAGCAGATGGGCGTGCCGGTGGACGGCAAGTTCACCAGGTTCGAGGCCCAGCTGGACTTCGACGCCAAGAAGCCCGAGGCCGGCAAGATCGCCTTCACGGTGGACCTCTCCAGCGTGTCGCTGGGCGATGCCAGCTTCGACGCCGAGGTGGCCAAGGCGCCCTGGTTCGACACGAAGCGCAACGGCCGCGCGACCTTCGTCTCCACCGCCATCAAGCCCACTGGCCCGGGCAAATACGACGTGGCCGGCAAGCTGACCCTCAAGGGCGCCAGCCGCGACATCGTCGTGCCCATCACGCTGAGCAACGGCGTGGCCACCGGCGCCGTGCCCATCAAGCGCCTGGACTACAAGATCGGCGATGGCGAATGGGCCGACACCTCCATGGTCGCCAACGACGTGACCGTCAAGTTCAAGCTGGCCTTCTCTGGCATCTAGGCCGGCCCGTGATTCCCCTCCCCACCCACCTCCTGGAGCAACTCCCGATGAAGAAAGCCCTGCTGCTCACCGCCCTGATCGCCGCTGCCGGCGCCGCCCAGGCGCAGAGCGCCACCTACGCTATCGACCCGACCCACACCCAGGTGTTCTTCGAGGCCAAGCACTTCGGCGTCAGCACCAACCGCGGCCGCTGGGACAAGAAGGAAGGCACGGTCACGCTGGACAAGACGGCCAAGACCGGCAAGGTGGAGCTGACCATCGACATGGCCTCCGTCTCCACCGGCATCGGCCCCTTCGACGGCCACCTGAAGAGCAAGGACTTCTTCGCCACCGAGCAGTTCCCGACGGCCAGGTTCGTCGGTGACAAGTTCAGCTTCGACGGCGACAAGGTCACCAGCGTGGCCGGAACGCTGACGCTGCTGGGCAAGACCCACCCGGTCACGCTGACGGCCACCAGCTTCGGCTGCTACCAGAACCCCATGCTCAAGCGCGAGGTCTGCGGCGGCGACTTCGAGACCACCATCCAGCGCAGCCAGTGGGGCATGACCTATGGCCTGCCCGGCATCCCGGACAACGTGCGCCTGCTGATCCAGGTGGAAGCGGCCAAGCAGTAAACCTGCCGCGCCCCGTGACGACAGCCCGCCCCATGGCGGGCTGTTTTGCTTTCGGGCCGTGACGGCCTGTCGCCTGCCGCTGCAGTTCGTCCGACGCTCCGGCCGGCGTGTCGCCCGGGGCCGGCGCCGCCCGGGGGGCTTGCGTACAGTGGCTCCCAACAGATCCTGCCGCCCATGACCACCTCCTTCACCCCAAGCCCCCAGCAGAAGCTCTGGATCGAGCGCTGGCAGCGCTTCTCCGCCGCGGTGGTGCGCTACTTCCACCTCTATGCCGGCTGGCTGGTCAGCATCAGCTGGAAGCGCTTCGCGCTGCTGTCGCTGGCCCTGATCATCGGCGTCAACGTGCTGAAGGACCTGCCGCCCTTCACCTGGCGCATCAGCCAGCAGCTGGAAGAGGTGGACAACGCCGACGCGATGCGCCGCCACGCACGCAAGGCCGCCGAGGAGCACCTCAAGCAGGTCAAGAAGGCCGCGGAGCAGGCCAGGAAGGCGGCCGTCAAGGTGCCTTACGAGGTCAAGATCGACGAGCGCGGCGTGCACATCCGGCCCGTGGCGCCGGCCACGGCCGCCAGCGACGCGGCCAGCCAGGCTGCGGCCGATGCGCCCACCATCGAGATCGAGTTCCCCAAGAGCGCGCGCCCCGACGATGTCCGCGAGGCGCTCGAGCAGGCCAAGGACAAGCTGGAGCAGCTCAAGCAGGAGGCCGAGGACGTCAAGGACCTGCAGCAGGAAGTGGCTGACGCCCAGCGGGCGCTGGACGAGATCAACGCCGGCATCGCCGCGGAAAAGGCCGAGTCGCGCCGCCGTATCACCGTCGTGCGGCTGGGCGACTCCATGGTGGACCTGGCGGTGCTGTGGGTGCTGGCGTCGGCGGTCATCAAGGCCATGTACAAGGGCCGCATCCAGGCCGAGGTGAAGGCCGCGCAGGCCACCGAGAACGCGGAGGCCGAGGCGCTCAAGCGACAGGTCATCGAGGCCCGCATGGCCGCCATGCAGGCCCAGGTGGAGCCGCACTTCCTGTTCAACACCCTGGCCAGCATCGACCACCTCATCGAGGTCGACCCGCCCACCGCCAGCAAGATGCAGAAGAACCTCATCGCGCTGCTGCGCGCCTCCATGCCCACCATGCGCGAGGCCAATGCCAACGGCGCGGTGCGCGACCTGGGCCGCGAGCTGGCCGTCATCCGGCCCTACCTCGAAATCCTGAAGATGCGCATGGAAGAGCGCCTGCAGACCGAGATCGACGTGCCCGAGGGCCTGCTGTCGGCCGAGTTCCCGCCCATGATGATCCAGGGCCTGGTCGAGAACGCCATCAAGCACGGCCTGGAGCCCAAGGCCGAGGGCGGCAAGCTCACCGTCAAGGCCGAGATCCTGCACGGCAAGCTGGCCGTCACCGTGGCCGACACCGGCCTGGGCTTCGGCCGCGCGGCCACCAGCGGCACCGGCGTGGGCCTGGCCAACATCCGCGAGCGCCTGCAGCTGCTGCACGGCAACAAGGCCAGCGTCACCGTCACCGAGAACCAACCCAGCGGCACGGTCGTCACCATCACCGTGCCCTACCGCAGCCGCAACGACGAAGGAGTGTCAGCATGAAGACCTTGTTCAAGATCCTGTTTGCCATCACCGCGCTGATGGTGTTGCTGGCGATGATGGGCGGCTTCGCGCTGCTGCACCACGACGGCTCGGACATGCACATCGTGCTGAACGACGAGGAGATGTTCCTCGGCGGCTTCGGCGACTGGCTGGGCGCCACCATCGGCCTGTTCGTCGCCGGCCTGGTCTGCATCATCGTCGTGCCGCTGGTGGTGCTGCTGGGCGTGGCGCTGCCGCTGCTGATCGTGGGCGGCGTGCTGGCCCTGGTGGTCGCCAGCCTGCTGGGCGTGGGCGCCGTGCTGGGCTCGCCGCTGATCCTGCTGGGCCTGCTGCTGTTCGTCGTGCTGCGTAACCGCCGCCGCGCCAACGCCGCCGCCAAATCGGCGCCGGTCTGATCTAGCATCCGCGGCCATGAGCAATGCCCCCATCCGCGCCGTTCTGGCCGACGACGAACGACTGATGCGCGAACAGCTGCGCGCCCGCCTGACCGAGGTCTGGCCCGAGCTGGACATCGTGGCCGAGGCCAAGAACGGCCTGGAGGCCGTCGAGCTGACCCGCCAGCACAAGCCCGACCTGGTCTTCCTGGACATCCGCATGCCGGGCTTGACCGGCGTCGAGGCGGCGCGCCAGATCGCCCAGCTGCCGGAGGACGACGACTGGTTGGTGCCCGAGATCGTCTTCATCACCGCCTACGACCAGTACGCCGTGGAGGCCTTCGAGCAGGGCGTGGCCGACTACGTGCTCAAGCCCGCCGAGCGCGAGCGCCTGCAGCTGACCGTGGCGCGCATCAAGAAGCGCCTGGCCCAGCGGGATGCGCCTTCAAGCGACTTCATCGACAGCGCGCCCGTGCCGCTGCAGCAGCTGCTGCACCAGCTGTCCGCCGGCCTGAACCCGGCCGCCAAGCCGCAATACCTGCAATGGATACAGGCCACCGTGGGCCAGGCCATCCAGATGATCCCGGTGGAGGACGTGCTGTTCTTCATCAGCGACGAGAAGTACACCCGCGTGCAGACGGCCAAGCTGGAGGCCTTGATCCGCAAGCCCATCAAGGAGCTGGTGGACGAGCTGGACCCGCAGCTGTTCTGGCAGATCCACCGCTCCACGCTGGTCAACGCCCGTGCCATCGACGGCATCACCCGCGACTTCCGCGGCCGCCAGCTGGTGGGCGTGAAGGGGCTGACCGAGAAGCTGGAAGTCAGCCGCAGCTACACGCACCTGTTCAAGGGCATGTGAGGCAAGGCCGGCTCATGGGCTGGTGCGCGCTTTTGGGGGATCATGGGGTCATGCAGGCCAACGCGTTCTGCCCATGCAACAACAGCTGCCCAAGGTCGCCTTGCCCTGCGGCGAGGGCCGCCGCGTGACCGGGAGCGCGGCCCGCTGGGCCGGGCCGGTGGCTGGCGTGCTCGCATGGGCGCTGGCTGTGCTGCCGGTCGGCGCGTGCTGGGGTGCGGACGAGAAGCTGCACGTCGTCACGGAGGAGTGGGCGCCGTACAACTATGCCGAGGGTGGCGTGCTGAAGGGCCTGTCGGTCGAGGTCGTCCAGGCGCTGGCGCGGGCGCTGCAGGTGGAGATCGATGTCCAGCTGCTGCCCAGCATGCGAGCGACCGTGGCACTGGACAACCAGCCCCGCACCCTGATGGTCAGCATGCTGCGCACGCCCGAGCGGGAGGCCCGGTACAAGTGGATAGGCCCGCTGGGCGACAGCTCGATCTACTTCTACAAGCGCAAGGGCAGTCCGCTGGCGATCGATAGCTTCGAAGACGCCAGGAAGGTCCCGTTGATCTGCGCCCGCCATGCGGGGCTGACGGTGTCCAGGCTGAGGGACGCGGGCTTCACCAACCTCGATGCCAGCGCGCCCGATGGCCGCGCCGTCTACCGCATGCTGCTGTTCGGCCGCTGCGACCTGGCCGTCAGCGACTCGCCGCTGGGCGTGGCCCATGCGTTGAAGCAGATGGGCTATGCACCGGACGCGGTCGTCCAGACACCCTTGAAGCTGCTGTCGCTGCCCTTGTTCATCGCCGGCAGCAAGGACATCCCGGATGCCGAGATCGCCCGCTGGCAGGCCGCGCTGGACGCGATGAAAAGGTCGGGGGCCTTCCAGGCCATCCTCAAGAAATACGGCGAATGAACCCGCCGCAGGCGCGCGCCGCGGCGGACCTCGCCGGCCGCGGGCTTTACTTCTCGACGAACGCCCGCTCGATGACGTAGTCGCCCGGCGTTGTCGTGCTGCCTTCCTTGAAGCCGCGGATCTCCAGCATCTCCTGCATGTCCTTCAGCAGCGCGGGGCTGCCGCACAGCATGATGCGGTCGCTCTCGGGGTCCAGCGGCGGCAGGCCCAGGTCGGCCTGCAGCTTGCCGGTCTGGATCAGGTCGGTGATGCGGCCCATGTTCTTGTAGGGCTCGCGGGTCACCGTGGGGTAGTACAGCAGCTGTTCGGACGCGTACTCGCCCAGGAACTCATGGCGGGGCAGGTCCACGGTGAGGTGGTCGTGGTAGGCCAGCTCGGCCACCTCGCGCACGCCGTGCACGACGATGACCTTCTCGAAGCGCTCATAGGTGGCCGGGTCGCGCACGATGCTGATGAAGGGCGCCAGGCCCGTGCCGCTGCCCAGCAGGTAGAGGTTCTTGCCCGGCAGCAGGTAGTCGATCAGCAGCGTGCCCGTGGGCTTGCGGCCCACGATGATCTTGTCGCCCGGCTTGATGTGCTGCAGCTTGGAGGTCAGCGGGCCGTCCGGCACCTTGATGCTGAGGAACTCCAGGTTTTCCTCGTAGTTGGCGCTGACGATGCTGTAGGCCCGCAGCAGCGGCTTGCCGTTGTCGCCCGTGAGGCCAATCATCGTGAAGTGGCCGTTGGAAAAACGCAGGGCCTGGTCGCGCGTGGTCGTGAAGCTGAACAGGCGATCGGTCCAGTGGTGGACGGTCAGGACGGTCTCTTCGTGGAAGGCACTCATGGGCGGTGATGGTGGCGGGTTAACCCGGGGATTTTCGCCCGGAACTCGTGCACGGCCGTCGCCGAGGGGTCAAGGCGCGGTTTCGATGCGCAGAAGCCTGGCCCCGGCGCCCTCGCGGCCAGCCCGGTCCGCGGGGTTGTACAGCGCGCAGGCCTTCAGCGACAGGCAGCCGCAGCCTATGCAGCCGGTCAGCCGCCCGCGCAGCTCCTGCAGCGCCGCGATGCGCGCATCCAGCAGCGGCGCCCAGGCGGCGGACAGCCGCGCCCAGTCGGCCTTGGTGGGCGTGCGGCCGTCGGGCAGCGAGGCCAGCGCGGCCTTGATCTGCGGCAGCGTCAGCCCCACCACCTGGGCCGCGCGGATGAAGGCCACGCGCCGCAGCACGTGGCGCGGGTACTGGCGGTGGCCGCCCGCGCTGCGGGTGGCGGCGATCAGGCCCTCGGCCTCGTAGAAGCGCAACGCGCTGGTCGCCACGCCGGCGCGCCGCGCCAGCTGGCCGATGGTCAGCAACGCCGGGCTTGACTTCAAGTCCACTTCAACTTCGAACATGGCGCCATGTTCCCACGCCTGGAGGCACCATGTTGATGAAGACCACCCCGACCGCTCCCGCCAGCCTGGCTCAGCTGCACCAGCTGCTCGACGCCGGGCAGGCCTGGTCGGCCACCTACCGCGGCCGGCTCAGCAGCCACCTGCCCATGGCCCAGCAGGCCTTGCTGGAGCTGGGCGCCTCGGCGGCGCGGCTGCAGGCCTGGACCGAGCGCTACGAGACCCATCTGGAGCCGCGCTGCGGCGGCGAGCCGGCACGCATAGCCCCGCAGCGCGACCTCGGCCGGCCCGACAGCGACGCCAGCTGGCGCGCCCACTTCGCGACGCGCATCGCCGAGCGCGGCATGGACCGCGCGCTGCGCGAGGCGCTGGCGCTGCTGTTGCCGGGCGCCGGTGCGGTGGCCTTCCACGGCCTGATCCGCACCGGCCACGCGGTGTTGGCCGGCCATGCCGGCGAGCTGGCCGCCGGCCTGGCCCACTGGGCCTCGTACTTCATGCCGCTGCCCGTGGCCAACGACGGTCCGCCGCTGGCGCTGGCCGACTGGCTGGCCGCGCTGCAGCGCCTGCCGCCGCCGGCCCTGCCGGTGGGCGGCCTCATCATCGACCGCATGCAGTGCTGGGGCGCCACCCCCGGCTTTGCCGCGGTGGCCGGGCGCCTGCAGCCGGGCGCGGACACGCTGCGCGACATCGCGCTGCTGGCCGCCCGCACCTATGCCGCCAGCGGCAACTTCACCGTGCTGCACCTGCTGACGGCCAGCCACGCGATGGACGTGCTGCGGCCCTGGTGGCCCACGGCCGAGCTGCCGCGCGGCTTCGTTGTGGTGGCGGCCGCCGGCCTGCTGGCCAGCGGCGCCGCTGCGGCGCTGGCGCTGGACCACCCGCCCAGCCGCCCCTGGCCCGCGCTGATCGCCGCCGCCTGCGCGCAGGACGACGCCCACGTCATCAAGCTCACCCACGCTGCCTGGCGGCTGGAGCGGCGCTGGCCCGACCCGGCCTGGCGCGCGGCCGTTGAACGGGCGTTAACCTCGGCGGCATGAACGCCGATCTGCCGCCCATCGCCCTCCGTGAACTCGATGCCCCCCAGACGCTGGCCCGCGTGGGCGAGCTGGCCGAGGTGCTGCGCGACTGCGTGGAGGGCGGCGCGTCGGTGGGCTTCATGCTGCCGCTGGCCGAGGGGCGGCCGGAGGCGTTCTGGCGCCAGGTCGCCACGGGTGTGGCGGCGGGCGAGCGCCACCTGTTCGTCGCGGAGGACGGCGCCGGCCGCGTCTGCGGCACCGTGTCGCTGGTCATCGACATGCCCGACAACCAGCCGCACCGGGCCGATGTGTCCAAGATGCTGGTGCACCGCCGCGCGCGCCGTCAGGGCGTGGCCGAGCGGCTGTTGCGCACGTTGGAAGCGAAGGCCCGGGCGCTGGGCAAGACGACGCTGGTGCTGGACACCGTCACCGGCAGCGACGCATCGCGGCTCTATGAGCGGTTGGGCTGGCAGCGCGCGGGCGACATCCCGAACTACGCGCTGATGCCGGATGGCGCGCCCTGCTCGACGACCTACTACTTCAAGCCGATCTGAAGCCGATGCCGCGCCGCTCGCGCACCTCCGGCTTGGCCCGGTGCTCCGCCTCCAGCTGCGCCAGGAACTCGTCCGGCGTGAAGGCCTCACCCAGGATCTCCACCTGATGCCGCACGGCCGCGAAGTCGCCATGCGTCAGGCAGTCCAGCGCGGCCAGCCTTGAGCGCTGCTCATCGTTGGGCGCTGCGCCGGCCTCGCGCTCGAACATCGCGAGCCGCTGCTCCGGCTTCAGCGCCTTGAAGCGGATCTTGAACGCGAAGCGCCGCAGCGCCGCCTCGTCCAGGTCGTCGAACAAATTGGTCGTGCAGATGAACAGGCCGTTGAAGCGCTCCATGCCGGCCAGCATCTCGTTGACCTCGGACACCTCGTAGTTGCGCTCCGCATGCTTGCGGCTGCGCAGGAAGCTGTCGGCCTCGTCCAGCAGCAGCACGGCGCCCTCGGTCTGCGCCGTCTCGAACATGCGCGCCATGTTCTGCTCGGTCTCGCCGACGAACTTGCTGGCGATGTCGCTGGCCCGCCTGACCATCAACGGACGACCCAAGGCCTGCGCGATGTGCTCGGCCAGGGCGGTCTTGCCGCTGCCGGGCGGGCCGGCGTAGTGGCCCAGC
>JBKBVY010000327.1:0-2992 GCA_046289335.1 Roseateles sp.
GGGAGCGCCGTGAAGGCGGCCGCCCGCCGCAGCCAGGTCGCAAGCCCGCGGCGCCGCCGCCGGGCGAGCAGCCCGTTCAGTCCCAGATGGCCCAGGCGCTGCAGGCGGCCCGCGCGGCCCAGGTCGAGCCGGCCGCCGACGCGGCCCCGGCCAACAAGGATCAGGCCGAGTAACGCTGCTCCAGATAGGCCAGCAGCGTGCGGATGGTCTGCGCCTCGCCGCCTACCGGGCGGCCGGGGCGGGCCGTGTCGTTCCAGGCAAACAAGTCCACGTGCAGCCAGTCCTGGTCGCGCGGCAGGAAGTCTTCCAGGAACAGCGCCGCGTTGATGGCGCCGGCCAGCGCGCTCTTGCCCGTGTTGACGATGTCGCCCAGGCTGCTCTCGATGCCGGCGTGGTAGGGCGCCCACAGCGGCATGTGCCACAGCGGGTCGTCCAGCTTCAGGCCCAGGTCCACCAGGTCGCGGGCCGTGTCCATATGCTTGGCGAACAGCGCCGGCAACTGCGCACCCAGCGCGACGCGGGCGGCGCCGGTCAGCGTGGCCAGGTCGATGACCAGGTCGGGGTTGCCCTCGGCGGCGTAGGCCAGCGCGTCGCACAGGATGACGCGGCCCTCGGCGTCGGTGTTGCCGATCTCGATGTGCAGGCCCTTGCGGGTCTTGATGATGTCGCCGGGCCGGTAGGCGTTGCCGGCGATGGCGTTCTCCACCGCCGGGATCAGCAGCTGCAGCCGCACCGGCAGCTTGAAGGCCATGATCAGCGTGGCCAGGCCCAGCGCGTTGGCGGCACCGCCCATGTCCTTCTTCATCTGCCGCATGCTGTCGCCGGGCTTGATGTTCAGGCCGCCGCTGTCGAAGCAGACGCCCTTGCCGACCAGCGCCAGCTTGGGGTGCTTGGGGTTGCCCCAGTTCAGCTCGATCAGCCGAGGTGAGCGCGTGCTCGCACGGCCGACGGCATGGATGCTGGGGAAGTTCTGCTTCAGCAGCGCGTCGCCGACGATCTCGTCATAGCGGGCGTCGTACTGCTTGGCCAGCGCCTTGGCCGCGGCGGCCAGTTCGGCCGGGCCCATGTGCTCGGCCGGGGTGTTGACCAGGTCGCGCGTGGCGGCGATGGCGGCGGCCAGCGCCAGGCCGCGCTCGGCATCCGCGCCGGGCTTGAGCCACAGCGTGGCGGGCGCGCGCTTGGCCGGCTTGTAGAGGTCGAAGCGGTAGCCGCCCAGCTCCCAGGACAGCGCCGCCGCTTCCGGCTGCAGCGCCAGGCCGGCGTCGTCCAGCCGGTAGTCGCCCTCGGGCAGCGCCAGCGGCAGCGCGGCCAGCGCGAACGGGTGGGCGGCGTGGGCGATGCCGGCAAACACCTGGCCCAGCCGGCCGTCGGGGCCCGGCACCAGCGCATGGCTGTCGGCCGCACCGACGAAGCCCACGGTCGCCAGCCACTGCCGCGTGGCGTCCGGCAGCGTGGGCGCCAGCGCCTGGAAGGCGGCGCGGTCGACGACGGTGATGGCAATGGCCTTGGCCGGGGGAGACTTTTTGAGCTTGACGGTCATGGTGGGTTCACGGTGGTGAGGCGGCGATTGTCGGCAGGAAAGGACTGCAAGTAAGTGTGTGAGGTCTGTCAACGGCCTGGGCACGGCCTGCGTTGTGCCTTCCAATCGCGCCGCATCCCTCGCGAGACGGCCTGGCAACAGGCCCCATTGCCCATGATGAAGATCCTGACCCGCCAAGAACCGCAGCCCCGCCGCCTGCCGGTGCCCGAGATGGGCGCCGCCTGGAGCGCCGAGGAATCCGTCGACAAGGGCCGCAAGCACGAGGCCTTCGACACCGGCTTCTACAGCGGCGAGCGCCGCGGCCTGGCCCGCGCGATGCGGCTGGACCGCAAGCGCTGACCTTCCCCGGAGCTGGCGCCCGCCAGCGTTCCCTGCCGGCCCGCCCTCCCGTTTCCGGGTGGCGGGCTTTGTTTTGCCCGGCCGCTTGCGTGGACTTTGCCCGGCGGCGGGCCCCTAGGGGGCGGCCCTGGCGCGGCGCTGCGCCGAGAATGCGCGCCATGAAAGCTGCCCGCCGCTCCATCGCCTTCGCTTCCGGCGCCCTGCTGTTCTCGTTTGGCACCGGCGCGGCGATCCAGTACGCCAAGATCGGCCTGCCCCGCCACATCTACACCCAGCTGGGCGGCCGCAACAGCCTGGAGGTCATGCTGGGCGAGGCCGTCGCCATCGCGCTGGTGCTGTTCGTGATCGCGGCGCTGTGGGGCTATCTGACGCTGCGCCCGGCGCGGCGCCGCCACCGGCCTTATGTCGGCTGGTTCATGGCCGGCATCGGCCTGGCCTGGGCGGGCTGGCTGGTGTTCGGCGCCTTCAGCTTTGCGGTCAAGCCGCGTGCGTATTCGGCCCCCATGCAGACCATGCTGCTGTCGTCCAGCGCCGCGCCGCTGTTCGGCGCGCTCAACATCTTCGGCGTGCTGGGCGGCGCCTGGGTGGCCGGCCGCCTGGCCAAGAAGCGGCAGCTGGCCCTGCCCACGACCCGCTCGCGCCGTCGGTCCTCGCAGGCCCAGATCGGGCCGATGAGCGATGCCGGCGACAGCAGCCAGGCACCGCTGGCGCCGCACACGGTCGCGCCGCCCCCCTGAGGATCCAGCCCGCATGCCGCGGCCGACCTGCGCGCGCTGCGAGCGCCCCGCCGCCACCTGCCTGTGCGCCACGCTGCCGGCACCGCCGCTGCCGCACCGCACCGAGCTGCTGATCCTGCAGCACCCGGCCGAGGCTGGCCATGCCAAGAACACCACGGCGCTGCTGACGCTGGGCCTGGCCCGGGCGCGCCGGCTGCGCGGCGAGTTGTTTGACGCCGCGCTGGCCGGCCCGGGCACGGCGCTGGTCTACCCGGGCGCCTCGCCCGCGCCGCTGCCGGCGCCCGGCGGGCGGCGCATACGGCGGGACGGCCGCGGGGGCCCGAGGCGCCGCCGGCTGGCGGCCCACCCCGGGCTGGCCCGCCACCCGCGGCGGGCC
>JBKBVY010000328.1:0-2976 GCA_046289335.1 Roseateles sp.
GTGACGACGGGCGCCTGGGGCGGCCTGCACCCCTGCCCCGGCGGCGCCCGCGGCACGCTGGCCATCGAAGGCCTGGGCGAGTTCAGCTTTTCAGCAGCGGCGTGAAGACGGCGACGAAGGCGGCGACGTTGGCCGCCACCGTCAGCCAGTAGATGCGCCGGAAGCGCGGCTTGGCGGTCTTGTGGCGCAGCAGCTGCTGGGCCAGCAGCGCGCCGGGCCAGCCGCAGGCCAGGGCCAGCGCATGCAGCGTGCCCTCGGCCACCCGCCAGCCGCCGCGCTGCGCGGCGCGCTTGTCCAGCCAGTAGACGATGAAGGTGGCCGTGCTCATGGCCGTGTAGGCACCCCAGAACCAGTTGGGCAGGCCCCAGGCGAGGTGCGTGACCAGCACGAAGGCGGCGAAGGCCGGGATGAGCATCAGCACGCGGCCGTCGTCCTGCCGGCGCGGTGCGGGCGGCGCGGCGCGCGGCGCCAGGCCTTGCACATCCAGCGCCCGGCGCTTGCCCTGGGCGTCCAGGCCCTCGCGGTAGCGCAGCCGCTCGCCCACCACCGGCCGGGCCGGCCGCAGCCCGAAGGCCTTGGCATGCACGAACAGCCGCGGGCCGCCGTCGTCGGGCGTGATGAAGCCATAGCCCTTGGCGTCGTCCCATTGGGTCAGCGTGCCTTGCTTCATGGCTGCACGCCCAGGTGCGCCTTCAGCGCGGCGATGGCATGGCGGACCTTGGCCGGCTGGGCATCCCGCTGCGGCGTCAAGGCCCAGATGGGTAGGTCGGGCAGGGCCAGCTCGGTGTCCAGCCGCAACAGCCGGCCGGCGGCAACCGACTCGGCCACGTCCTCGTCGCCCAGCGCCGCCAGCCCCAGGCCGGCCTCGCAGAGCTGCTGCAGCGTCAGCTGGTTGTTGCTGGTGTAGCGCGGCTGCACGGTCAGCGTGCCGCCGGGCAGGCGCAGCGGCTGGTCGGTGCCGTCGCTGAGCGCCAGCCAGTCGGCGCCCTGCAGCGCCTCGGGCGTGGCGGGCACGCCGCGCTGCGCGAGGTAGGCGGGCGCGGCGTACAGGCTGGTGTGCAGCCGGCCCAGCGGCTGGGCCACCCAGGCGCTGTCCGGCAGGCGGCCGAAGCGGATGGCCAGGTCGATGCGGTGGGCCACGAGGTCGGTGAAGCCGTCCTCCACCTGCAGGTGCAGCCGCAGCCCCGGATGCGCCGCCAGCAGCGGCGCGAGCGCGGGCCCCAGGCGGCGGCCGAAGCCCACGGTCATCGCGATGCGCAGCTCGCCCTCCGGCGCATCGCGCAGCTGCGCCAGCTGGGCCTGGGCACCCTCGGCCGCCGCCACCATGGCTGCGCAGCCGGCATGGAAGCGCTCGCCGGCAGGCGTGAGGCTGAGCTTGCGGGTGGAGCGGTGCAGCAGCGTGACGCCCATGTCCCGCTCCAGCGCCCGCACCTGCTGACTGACAGCCGAGGTGCTGGTGCGCAGCTGCCGCGCGGCCGCCGCAAAGCCGCCGTGGCGGATGACGCTGGCGAATACGGCCATGCGCTTGAGCTGGTCCAACATGAAGTTCTTCTAAACAGTCCTGGATTCAAAAGCCGTCTTATCGTCGCATTGTGAAGCCAGAACAATGACGCCATCGTCAACTGGACTGGAGAACACACGATGAACATCGCCCTGATCGGCGCCACCGGCTTTGTCGGCAAGGCCGTGCTGCAAGAACTGCTGAGCCGCGGCCACGCGGTGCGCGCGCTGCTGCGTGACCCGGCCAAACTGCCGGCCCGCCCGGGGCTGGAGGCCCGTGCCGTCGACGTGCTGGGCGACGGCGACCTGGCGGCCGAACTGGCCGGCGTGGATGCGGTCGTCAGCGCCTTCAACGCCGGCTGGACCAACCCCAAGCTGCACGACGACTTCCTGCGCGGCAGCGATGCCATTGCGGCCGCGGCGCGCAAGGCCGGCGTGCGCCTCATCGTCGTCGGCGGTGCGGGCAGCCTGTTCATCGCGCCGGACCAGCAACTGGTCGATTCGCCCGCCTTCCCGGCCGAGTGGAAGGCCGGCGCGCTGGCTGCCCGCGAGGCGCTGAACCGGCTGCGTGCGGATCAGACCGGGCTGGACTGGACTTTCGTGTCGCCCGCCATGCACCTGGCCCCGGGCCAGCGCACGGGCCGGTTCCGCCTGGGGCGCGACGAGCCGGTGTTCGACGCCAGCGGCGAGAGCCGAATCAGCGTCGAGGACCTGGCCGTGGCCATCGTCAACGAGCTGGAGGCGCCGCAGCACCGCCGCGCGCGTTTCACGCTGGGCTACTGACGGGCGTCAGACCTTGCCGCGCCGGGCCTCCAGCTCGGCACGGATCTCGAGCATGCGCTGCTCGGTCAGGAAGTAACGCGACACGATGAACAGCGCCACCAGCAGGCCCACGATGGGAATGCCCGACAGGAACACGCGGATCAGCAGGACGGCGTCCTCGCCCTGCACCGGCAGCTTGGCGTCGAAGCCGGTGAAGGCCAGCACCCAGCCCGAGGCGCTGTTGCCCAAGGCCAGGCCCACCTTGGAGATCCAGGAGCCGCAGGCGGCGAAGGAGCCCTCGCGGCGCTGGCCGCTGGCGAGTTCGTCGTGGTCGATGACATCGGCCATGGCCGAACCGTAGATGGTCCAGAAGCCCGCGCCGATGAAGGCCACGCCGCCGCTGGCGAACAGCTGCAGCCAGGGCAGCTGCGGGTTGTAGAAGAACCAGTCGCCAATGAAGGCGGCAATGCCCAGCCACAGCACGGTCATCAGGGCATTGCGCTTGCCGTAAGCCTTGGCCACCCAGCCGGCGAAGCTGATGCCCACCAGCCCGCACACCAGGCCGGCCACGCCCATCAGCGAGTTCCACTTCGTGGCCTCCACGACGTTGCCGCCGCAGACGTAGTAGACCGTCGCGTAATAGCCCAGCAGGCCCACCATCGCCGTGGCCATGTTGTAGGTCAGCATGGTGCCCAGCATCAGGCGGAAGGGGCG
>JBKBVY010000329.1:0-2974 GCA_046289335.1 Roseateles sp.
GCCGCACCATCGAGCATGCCTACGCCGACGCGATCCGCAATGCGCGGCACAGCGTGGACATCGTCTGCCCCTATTTCTACCCTGGCCAGCAGCTGCGCCACGCGCTGCGGGCCGCGGCGCAGCGCGGCGTGCGCGTGCGGCTGCTGCTGCAGGGCAAGGTGGACTACCGGATCGCCGGCTGGGCGGCCGAGGCGCTGTACGCCGACCTGCTGCGCCACGGCGTGGAGATCTACGAATACACCCCGGCCTTCCTGCACGCCAAGGTGGCCGTGGTCGACGGCCACTGGGCCACGGTGGGCAGCTCCAACATCGACCCGCTGTCGCTGCTGGTCAACCTGGAGGCCAACGTCGTGGTGCTGGACCGCGACTTCGCCGCCCGGCTGGGCGCCGAGATCGAGGCCGCCATCGCCGACGCCGAGCGCGCCACCGAGCGCCGCGGCTGGCGGGTCTTCTACCACCGCGCGGTGGTGGCGTGGTTTGCCTACGTGTTCCTGAGGGTGGCGGGGGCGGCGGGGAGGTATTGACCCCTCGCCCGGTTCAGAAGCGCGGCGCCCCTGCAGCCTTCAGTGCGCCGGCCTGCACCAGCGCCGTCGCCCGCTCGATGTCCGGCGCCAGGTAGTGGTCGGCCGGGCTGCTGGCGCAGTCCTGCCGCAGCCGCGCATGCAGCGCCTCCACCGGCGCCGAGCTTTGCAGCGGACGCAGGAAGTCGATGCCCTGCGCCGCAGCCAGCAGCTCGATGGCGACGATGTGGGCCGTGTTGTCGATCATCGCGTGCAGGCGGCGCGCGGCGAAGGTGGCCATGGAGACATGGTCCTCCTGGTTGGCGCTGGTGGGCAGGCTGTCCACGCTGGCCGGGTGGGCCAGGCTCTTGTTCTCGCTGGCCAGCGCCGCCGCCGTCACGTGGGCGATCATGAAGCCGCTGTGCAGGCCGGCGTCGGCCGTCAGGAAGGGCGGCAGGCGCGAGATGCCGGGGTCGATCAGCATCGCGATGCGGCGCTCGGCGATGGCGCCCACCTCGGCGATGGCCAGTGCCAGGTTGTCGGCCGCGAAGGCCACCGGCTCGGCGTGGAAGTTGCCGCCGCTGATCATCACGTCCTCGAACACCAGCGGGTTGTCCGTCACCGCATTGGCCTCGCGCACCAGCACCTGGGCCGCATGCCGGGCCTGGTCCAGCGCCGCACCCATGACCTGGGGCTGGCAGCGCAGGCAGTAGGGGTCCTGCACCCGCTCGTCGCCCTCGCGGTGCGAGGCGCGGATGGCGCTGCCGGCCAGCAGCGCGCGGTAGACGGCGGCCACCTCGATCTGCCCCGGCTGGCCGCGCACTTCGTGGATGCGGGCGTCGAAGGGCCCGTCGGAGCCCCTGGCGGCATCGAGCGTCATCGCGCCGCTGGCCAGCGCCGTGGCGAACAGGCCCTCGAAGCGCAGCAGCGCATGCAGCGCCAGCGCCGTGCTGGCCTGGGTGCCGTTGATCAGGGCCAGGCCTTCCTTGGCGGCCAGCGTCAGCGGCGCCAGGCCCAGCCGGGTCAGTTCGGCGCGGGCCGGCACGCGCTGGCCGGCCACCAGCGCCTCGCCTTCGCCCATCAGCGCCAGCGTCAGATGGGCCAGCGGCGCCAGGTCGCCGCTGGCACCCACCGAGCCCTGCGCCGGCACATAGGGCACGAAGCCGGCGTTCAGCGCGTCCAGCAGCGACTGCACGACGACGCGGCGCACACCCGAGAAACCGCGCGCCAGGCTGCCGGCCTTGGTGGCCAGTATCAGCCGCACCACCTCGGGCGACATCGGTGCACCCACGCCCACCGCATGGCTGCGGATGAGGTTGAGCTGCAGTTGCGCGAGCTGGTCTTTGGCGATGCGGGTGCTGGCCAGCTTGCCGAAGCCGGTGTTGACGCCGTAGACCGGCGCGTCGCCCGCGGCGGCGGCAGCGACCAGCGCGGCGCTGGCGTCGACGGCGGCCCAGTCGTCCAGTTCGAGCCGGGTGCGGCCGGCGGCGATGTCGGCGAGCTGGGTCAGCGTCAGTTGTCCGGGAATGAGTTTCATAGCGAGGGCAGGTTCAGTTCGTTCTTCTTGGCGCAGGCGATCGCGGTCTCGTAGCCGGCGTCGGCATGTCGCATGACGCCGGTGGCCGGGTCGTTCCACAGCACGCGCGACAGGCGCTGCGCGGCGGCGTCCGTGCCGTCGGCCACGATGACCACGCCCGAGTGCTGCGAGTAGCCCATGCCCACGCCGCCGCCATGGTGCAGGCTCACCCAGGTGGCGCCGCCGGCGGTGTTCAGCAGCGCGTTCAGCAGCGGCCAGTCGGACACGGCGTCGGAGCCGTCCTTCATGCCCTCGGTCTCGCGGTTGGGGCTGGCCACCGAGCCGCTGTCCAGGTGGTCGCGGCCGATGACGATGGGCGCCTTCAGCTCGCCGCGCTTGACCATCTCATTGAAGGCCAGGCCGGCCAGGTGCCGCTCGCCCAGGCCCAGCCAGCAGATGCGCGCCGGCAGGCCTTGGAAGGCGATGCGCTCGGCGGCCATGTCCAGCCAGCGGTGCAGTGCGGCATGCTGCGGGAACAGTTGCTTCAGCTTCGCGTCGGTCTTGCGGATGTCCTCCGGGTCGCCCGACAGCGCCACCCAGCGGAACGGCCCCTTGCCCTCGCAGAACAGCGGCCGCACATAGGCCGGCACAAAGCCGGGGAAGTCGAAGGCGTTGGTCACGCCCTGGTCCTTGGCGACCTGGCGGATGTTGTTGCCGTAGTCCACCGTCGGGATGCCCTGCGCCTTGAAGGCCAGCATGGCCTGAACATGGGTCGCGCAGCCCGCGGCTGCCGCGGCGCGCAGCTCGGCATGTCGGGCCGGGTCGGCGGCGGCGGCCTTCCATTGCTCGACCGACCAGCCCGGCGGGCAATAGCCGTGGATGAGGTCGTGGGCGCTGGTCTGGTCGGTGACCAGATCGGGCTTCACCCCGCGCTTCACCAGCTCCGGCAGCACCTCCG
>JBKBVY010000330.1:0-2855 GCA_046289335.1 Roseateles sp.
AAGCTGGGGATCATGTTCATGAAGGCGGGCACCATCATGGTGGTCATCACCAGCCCGAACAGCAGCTTCTTGAAGCGGAACTCCAGCAAGGCGAACGCATAGCCGGCCATCGAGCAGAACAGCAGCGTCAGCGCGGTGGACATCAGGCCCACGTACAGGCTCCAGCCCACGCTCTTCCAGAACGGCAGCCGGGTGGTCAGCACCTGCAGGTTGTTCATCAGCTCGCCGCTGAACCACAGCGGCGGCGGCACGTTGAAGATGTCGGTGCGCGACTGCGTGGCGAACACGAACATGAAGTAGAACGGCGCCAGCATGATCAGCGCGCCGGCGGCCACGATGGCGTAGGCCAGCCACTTGGGGGTCTGCTTCATGCCTGCTCCCGTCGCTCGGCAAAGGCCTTGTTGGTCAGCCAGGTCAGCGCGGCGATGAGGCCGAACATGATCCAGGCCAGCGCGCTGGCGCCGCCGAAGTCGCTGAAGTCGAAGGCCAGGCGGTAGAGGTAGATGCCCACGGTCATGGCGGCCTGGTCGGAGCCGCCCTTGCCGTTGGTCAGGATGAAGGGCTCCTCGAACAGCTGCAGCCCGCCGATGACGGACAGCGTCACGCCGAACAGGATCATGGGCTTGAGACCCGGCAGCGTGATGCGCAGGAACTGCTGCCAGGGGCCGGCGCCGTCGAGCTTGGCGGCCTGGTAGAGGTCCTTGGGGATGGTCTGCAGCGCGGCGAGGTACAGCACGAGGTTGAAGCCCACGTAGCGCCAGAACACCACGATGGCCACCGCCGGCTTGATGGCCTCGGGCGAGCGCAGCCAGTGGATGTTCTCGGTGCCGAACAGCGCATGCAGGGCCTGGTTGACGAGGCCGTAGTCGGTGGAGAACAGCGAGCCGAACAGCATCGCGATGGCCACCGTGGACGTGATGTAGGGCAGGAAGTAGGCGCCCGAGAACACGCCGCGCCAGCGGCCGAAGGCCTGGTGCAGGAACACCGCCAGCGGCAGCGCCACCAGGTGCTGCGGCACGCCCGACACGATGGCCAGCCACAGCGTGTTGTAGAGCGACTTCCAGAACCAGCCGTCGGTCAGCGCGAAGACGAAGTTGTCCAGGCCCACGAACTGCATGGCGTCCAGCCCGCTGGTGGGCTCCCAGGACTGGAAGGCCAGCCACAGCGAGAACAGCAGCGGGAACAGGCTGAACACCGCGAACAGCACCAGGAAGGGGCTGACGAGGATGTAGGGCGCCCAGCGGGAGGGGATGCGCAGACTCATCGGTTGGCCCTGTGGAGAAGCAGCGCCTGCGCGTCCGCCAGCGCCTTGGGGATGGACTTGCCGTACTCCAGCACGTTGTCGAGCTCGGCGTTGACGACCTCCTCGGCGAACTTGTGCTGCTTGTGCATGCGCACGACCGGGATGCGCCGCGCGGCCTCGCGCCACAGCTGGCGGGCCTTCTGGCCGCCCAGGAAGGGCAGCGGCTGGTCGAAGAACTCGCCCTCCTGCGCCGCCAGCAGCGCCGGGAAGGCGTCCTGCGACTTGAAGGCGTCCAGCTGGCGCTGGCGGTCCAGCGTCAGCTCCTGGATCAGCTGCCAGGCCAGCTGCTTCTTCTCCGGCGCCGAGCGGCGCGGGATGGCGTAGTAGGTGCCGCCGTAGGAGCAGTAGGTGTTCTCGGGCAGCTGCGCCACGCGCCACTTGCCCGCCGTGTTGGGCGCCACCCAGTTGGCCATCTGGCCGGCCATCCAGCCGCCCGACATCTCGGTGGCCAGGCGCCCGCGCTTGAGCATCTCGGCCCAGTCGTTGAACCACACCTCCACGCGCGCGTCCAGGCCCAGCTGGCGCACCTTGCGGGCCAGCTCGAAGGCGCGCACGAAGCGCGGCGACGTGACCTGCGCCCGCCCCTGGTTGTCGAAGTACTGGCCCTCGCCCGGCGGCGTGCCGCCACGCACGATGATGTCCTTGAGCAGCCGCACATCGCCGATCAGATAGGCCCCCGTGCGCGCCTTGAGCTGGATGCCGGCGTCGACGTAGCTCTCCCAGGAGCGCGTCAAGTCGTCTTCCTTCAAGCCGGCCTGGGCCAGCAGGTCCACCCGGTAGAACAGCGAGCCGGGGCCGATGTCGCTGGGCAGGGCCACCAGCGCGCCCTGGCGGTTGCGCGCCGTCTCGATGGCGAACGGCGTGAACGCGGCCTTGAAGCGCTCGGCGCCGAAGGCCGGCGCGGACAGGTCCTCCAGCCCCGCGCCCAGCGCGAAGCGGCCCAGGTAGCTGGCCTCCAGCGCGATCACGTCGGGCAGGTGGCCCGAGGTCGACAGGGCTGTCGTCATCGCCGTGTGATGGTCGTCGTACTGCCGGCTGATGACCTGGGCGCGCACCTCCGGGCGGGTCTGGGCCCAGCCCTTCAGCACGTCCTTGGCGATCACGTCCACCAGCGGGAAGGCCGCCACCGTCAGCGGCTGCCCCGCGGCGGCGCGCGCCGCGCCCACACCCAGCAGGCTGGCGGACGCGCCGCCCAGGGCGGCGGCGAGCAGGTGGCGGCGGGGGATGGCGGAGCGGTCTGGCATGGGGTTGAAAGCACTTTGAAAGCGCTTTCAAGATTGTGCGTCAGCCCGGTGCGGCGGCCCAAGCCGCACAAACCCTAGTGCGCCCCGGAACGAAGGCTGGCGGCGCATCGCCCCGGTCATTCGGTCAGAAATACTGGATATGCATACAGTTTTGTGGTCTGATTCACGCCCCCCTTTCCCGCATCCGCCGGCCATGCTGCCCCCCGCCGTCTCCGCCCCGCTCCCGCCCGCCGCCGCCCTGGCCGCGGACGGTGACGTGCGGCTGGCGCTGGACCCGCGGCTGCAAGGCCGCTTGTGGCGCGGCAGCA
>JBKBVY010000331.1:0-2836 GCA_046289335.1 Roseateles sp.
CGGCGGCCATGTCCTGCAGGTCGGGGATGCGCTCGGGCAGCGGCACGGGCGCCGGCAGCGGCAGGGGCAGCTCGACCAGGCCGGGCAGCGCCTTCAGCGCAGCAATGGACGGCACGAAGTAGTACGCACCCCACTGCAGCGTGACGAAGGGCTCGGGGCCCAGGTCGATCTCGTAGGCGCGGCCGTTGTGCTCGAAGGGGTAGAGCCGCGGGCCGGCGCTGCCGTCCACGACGGCCAGCAGCGGGTCGGGCTGGCCGGAGTAGCCGCCGCTGGCATTGCCGCCGGCAATCCAGCGCTGCACCACCTCGAACTGCTCGGCCAGGTGGGCGTTGTAGGCCATGAAGACCAGGCCGCGGTCGGCGTCGTCCGGCGCGTCGGGGTGGACGGGCGCCCCATAGCTCATGCCGCGGCGCAGGATGCGCGGCATGCGGCTCCTGGAGAACGCGGTGCCGGCCAGGTCGCGCGGGTTGGCGCGGCGGATGTGCGAATGGAAGGGGCAGGCCGAGCCCAGCGCGTCCTGGGCGTAGTTGAAGTCGTTGCTGCTGCCAGGCAGTCCGGGCGCGGCCAGCGGGCGGCCGTCGCGCCAGCGGCCCATCAGCTTGGCCAGCACCAGCTCATGGTCCAGGCCCAAGGCCTTGGCCTGCTTGTAGGTCTGGCGCGCGAAGCGGCCGCTGTACTGGCGCAGCTTGCGCACGACGAGGAAGGTGCCGCGGTCCAGCAGCGCGTCGGGCTGCTCGGGCACGGCATAGCCCTTGTCGCGCTCGGTCGGGAAGCCTTGCAGGATCTCGCCGGTCTTGACGGTGTCGTCCCAGGCCTGGCCCACGGGGCCCCCGGCCAGCTGCGGCTGGCTGATGCCGTCCTTGAAGCCGAAGTGCTCCTTGTCGGCTGCGTTGCTGCGCATGGGCTCCACGGCCATCAGCGCCAGGCCGGTGCCCACGGTCAGCGCCTGGGCCAGCTCGTCCAGGCGCCGCTGGTCGGCCGGCGTGAAGGCATCGCCCGGCTCGGCGGCCGCAAAGCGCAGCTGCACCAGCACATGGGCGTTGGCAGGGTCGAAGCGGTCGATGCCGTTGACATGCGCGGCCAGCGCCCAGTGCGAGGGGTGGTTGTGGCGCACGTCGCCCAGCAGGCCGGCGCGCGCGGCCATGCCCTCCTTGAAGGCCTGGGGGAAGCGCTCCAGCCGCGCGGCGGGCACGCCCAGCGCCTTCAGGCCGGCCAGCGTCAGCGCGATCTGCCGCCAGGCGCCGAGCGGCGCGCCGTCCTCGTTGTCGCGCTGCACCGGCGCCGTGCTGAGCCAGGCCACGGCCTGGGCAGGCTGGGCCACGCGCAGCATGACCAGGCCGCCGCGGTTGCCGGGCGGCTTGGTCAGGATGCAGCACTGCAGGTCGCCGGGCTTGAGCGACAGTTCGCGCGCTTGGGGCCGCGGCTCGGGCAGCGGCTGCTCGAACCAGGCCAGCATCTCGTGATGGCGCTGACGCAGCTGGCCGCCGGGGGTCTTGCCGCCGTCCACGGGGAACTGCTTGGCCGTGTCGAGTTCCTTCAGCTCGAACAGGATGTCGTGCGTGGCGCGCAGCAGGCAGGCGCGGTCGGGCGCGGTGGCGCCGAAGAAGCGCTGCAGCGTGAACAGGCCCGCCAGCGGCACCAGGCCGCGTGCCGCCATCGCGAAGCGCTCCTTGGGGTCGGTGGGCAGCGGCTGCACCTCGCCGGAGGCTGGCGCGCGCAGGCGGTTGAACTCCAGCTCGCTGGCGCGGCCGCGCTGCGCGGCCTCCAGCCTGGCCAGGTATTCGGCATCGCTGACGGTACGGCCGGACTCGATGAACAGAAAGTCCGCCGATACCTCATGCTCGCGCACCCAGCGCGCATAGGTCTCGAAGCTGCACTCGCGCGAGAGCTGGTAGCCCTCGGTGTGGCACAGCATCAGGTCCAGCGTGGAGCCCAGCTGGTCCCAGATGACCCGCATATACGGCTCCCAGCCGCCGTCGAAGTTGACGCTCAGCAGCAGCCGGTCGGGCGCGCCGTCCTTGCCCTCCACGATGCTCCAGCGGAAGGAGTGCACGATGCGCCAGCGGGCGACGATGTCGGTGTAGGGCGAGGCCGGGGCGCTGGATTCGCGCGAGCCCAGGCGCAGGCCGTTGAGGGTGCGCAAGACCTTGCGCAGCCGGTCCACATAGGTGACCACTTCGAGCGCGTCGACGAAACCGCGCTTGATGTCGGCCAGCAGGTTCAGATCGGTGATGCCGCCCAGTTGGACGTCGTTGCCACGTGCCATGTTGCTTCTCCCTGTGAAGGCGCGCGGCAGTATCAGGGCGCGCCACGGCCCGACACCGAGGCCACACCCTCAAGATTCACCAAGCCGTTGGTCACGCGCCAGCCGCAGTTCGTCGCCGAAAACCGGCGACCTATCGCAAACCCCAGGACGGGCAAACCCTAGGTTGGCACAGTCACGCTCACCAAACCGGGAGAGCACCATGAACCGCATCCGCACCACCAGCCACCGCATGGCCCGCCTGCAGGCCGTCAGCGCCGCCGCCCTCGTCGCGCTGACCGCGCTGACCGGCGCCGCCTGGATGACCATCGCCACGCCCGCCGACGGCCCGGCCGTGGTGACGCTGGAGCGCGTGGTCATCGAGGGTTCGCGCACGCCGGAGGTGCAGCAGCTGCCGCGCGTGGTGGTCGAAGGCCGCCGCGACCCGACCGCCGATGGCGCCCGCCTGGCCAGTGCCTGCGTGGCCCCGGCCGCTTGCTGAGGCCCGCCGCTCAGGCGCCCGGCAGCGGCGCCAGCCGCAGCAGCCGGCGCGACGCGGCGCGCTGCATGTCCAGCGCGGCCTTGAATTCCGGA
>JBKBVY010000332.1:0-2807 GCA_046289335.1 Roseateles sp.
GGAAGCGCAGCCGGCGGTCGATCTCACGCAGCCGCTTCTTGCCGTAGAGGTAGTCGCCGTTCTCCGAGCGGTCGCCGTTCTTGGCCGCCCAGGACACGGTCTCCACCATCTTGGGCCGTTCCACGTCGATGAGCTGCATGAACTCCGCCCGCAGCCGCGCGTAGCCGGCCGGCGTCATGTAGTTGCGGGTGCCCGCCGGCAGGGCCGGCAGCGTGGGGCCGTCGTCATCGTCGTCCGGCCCGTCGGATTCCTTGGTGAAGGCCTTGCTCATGGGCGGCATTGTCCGATGTCGCCACGCTCATCCTGCTGCGCGTTTGGGCAGCACGGCCATCGCGCCATTGACCCGCCCGGCCACCCCGGCAACCATGCGCGGCCCAAGTTGTACGACAACCCATGCACATGCTCGGTCGCCTCCTCTCCTTGTTTGCCCTGCTGCAGGCCCTGCTGGCCGGGCCCGCCGCGGCCTCGGACGCGCTGCGCCCCGTCCTGCTGCTCAACGGCCTGCGCGACGCCGGCCAGGACCTGTCCGGCCGCTGGACCTACTCCAAGGACCTCTACCGCACCGGCCTGACCGACATCAACGGCTGGGTGGCCAAGTCGCGCATGCAGCGCCACCGCGACGTGGACATCGCCGCACAGGAGGCCCGGCCGGGTACCGCCTTCTTCGAGTTCGACCTGGACCGCGGCCCGGCCATGGAGATCCCCGGCGCCTGGAACGCCGCCACGCCGGAGCTGCGCTACTACGACGGCCTGATCTGGTTCCAGCGCAAGTTCAACGCCCAGCCGCAGCCGGGGCAGCGCAGCTTTCTGCGCTTCGAGGGCGTGAACTACCGCGCCTACGTCTACCTGAACGGCCAGGAGATCGGCCGGCACGAGGGCGGCTTCACGCCGTTCGCGCTGGAGGTGACGGCCGCGCTGCGCGCCGGCGACAACCGGCTGGTGGTGGGCGTGGACTCGCGGCACGACGCGCAGTCCATCCCCGGCGAGATCACCGACTGGGACCTCTACGGCGGCATCACCCGCCCGGTGCGCCTGCTGCACACACCCGCCACCTTCATCGACGACGCGACGCTGCGGCTGGACGAGGCCGGCCGGCTGGTCGGCAGCGCACAGCTCAACGGCCAGGCCGCGGCGGGCGAGACGGTCACGCTGCGCATCGCCGCGCTGGGCGTGCAGCTGCAGGCGCGCAGCGACGCGCAAGGCCTGGCCCGCTTCGAGCTGCCGGCACCCACCCCGCTGAAGCGCTGGTCGCCCGAGACCCCGCAGTTGTACGACGTCGAGTTCAGCACCGGCGCCGACCGCCTGCGCGAGCGCATCGGCTTTCGCACCATCGCCGTGAAGGGCGACCAGATCCTGCTCAACGGCCAGCCGGTGTTCCTGCGCGGCGTGTCGGCCCACGAGGAGGAGCTGGGCGCCAACCCGGCGCGGCGGCTGAACGAGTCGGCCGCGCGGGCGCTGCTGACCGAGGTCAAGCACGGCCTGGGCGGCAACTATGTGCGGCTGTCGCACTACCCGCACAGCGAGACGGTGCTGCGCATGGCCGACGAGCTGGGCCTGCTGGTGTGGAGCGAGATCCCGGTCTACTGGACGGTGGACTGGGACAACCCGGCCGTGCTGCTCAAGGCCCGTCGCATGCAGGCCGAGACCATTTACCGCGACCGCAACCGCGCCGCGCTGGTGATGTGGAGCGTGGGCAACGAGACGCCCGTGGCCGAGAACCGCACGCGCTTCCACGCCGCGCTGGCCCGCACGGTGCGCGAGCTGGACCCGAGCCGGCTGGTGTCCGCTGCGCTGCTGGTGGAGCGCCAGGGCGACGTGATCCGCATCGCCGACCCGCTGCTGCCGCACCTGGACGTGATGGCCGTCAACACTTATGCCGCCTGGTACGGCGACGACAGCCTGGACGACCTCGCCCGGCTGCGCTGGGAGCTGCCGCGCGACAAGCCGCTGATCGCCTCCGAGTTCGGCGCCGACGCGCTGGCCGGCTACCGCGAGGCCCCCGGCACGCCGCGCGCCCAGCTGCGCAAGTGGACCGAGGACTACCAGGCCGCCTACTACCGCGCCACGCTGGACATGCTGGGCCGCATCCCCAACCTGCGCGGCCTGTCGCCCTGGGTGCTGAAGGACTTCCGCTCGCCGCGGCGCGAGCACCCCGTGTTCCAGAACGGCTGGAACCGCAAGGGCCTGCTGTCCGAGACCGGCCAGCGCAAGCAGGCTTTCGACGTGCTGGCCGAGCACTACCGGGCTAGCCCTCCTCCAGCGGCGCCAGCAGCCGCTCCAGCTCCGGCGCGCTGAACTTGGTCAGCAGCGTGCCGTCGTCCTGGCCCAGCAGGCCGTCGGCCAGCGCGCGCTTGCGCGCCTGCAGCTCCAGCATGCGCTCCTCGATGCTGCCTTCGGCCACCAGCTGGATCGCGAACACCGGCTGGTCCTGGCCGATGCGGTGCGCCCGCGCGCTGGCCTGGGCCTGCACCGCTGGATTCCACCAGGGGTCCACGTGGATGACGGTGTCGGCCGCGGTCAGGTTCAGGCCCACGCCGCCGGCCTTCAGGCTGGCCAGCAGCACGGGCTGCTCGCGCGCCTGGAAACGCCGCACCACCTCGCCGCGCTGGGCGGCGGGCGTCGCGCCGGTCAGGCGCAGATGCGGCACCGGCACCTCGGCGGCGATGAGGTCCAGCATCTCGGTGAACTGCGAGAACACCAGCACGCGCCGGCCTTGCGCCACCAGGTCCGGCAGCCGCTCGCGCAGCCACTCGATCTTGGCGCGCTCGGTCTGCGGCGCCATGGCCACGCCCTTGAGCAGCCGCGGG
>JBKBVY010000333.1:0-2799 GCA_046289335.1 Roseateles sp.
CTGCACCTGATTCCCGTCCCCGCCGACGAGCCCGCCGGCGCCGGTGATCCGGGCCATGCCTGGAGCGGCCTGACCATCGCGCCGGGCGTCCACCTGGGCGACATCCGCGCGCTGGGGCTGACGGTGGCCAATGCCACCACCGGGCTGGTGTCCACCGCCGACCTGCTGCGCTTTGGCCAGTTGATGAGCGACGCGGGCCTGCCCATCAACCCGACGCGCATGCTGTACGACCGCGGCTATGCCTACGAATGCCTGGCGGCCGGCCACGGCAGCGAGCATGCGCGGCTGCGGGAAGTCTCGCTGGACCTGTACGAGGCCTACCAGGCGGCCGGTGAATGGATCGGTCTGGCCCACTGACCGCTGCGGGCTTTCCCCTGGACTGATCCCTGCCTTTTCACACCCCGAAGCCTGGGGCGCTGCGGGGTACCCTCGCGGTTTCGTCTTTGCGTCGAACCGCCCATGAAACGTCACGCCCTCACCCTGCTGGCCGCCGCCGCGCTGGCCGCAGCCACCGCCCATGCCGACGAAGGCATGTGGATGCCCAAACAGCTGCCGCAGATCGCCAAGGCCCTGAAGGCCGGCGGCCTGGCGCTGGACCCCGCCAAGCTCAACGACCTGACCGCCTTCCCCATGGGCGCCGTCGTCTCGCTGGGCGGCTGCACGGCCAGCTTTGTGTCGCCCCAGGGCCTGGCTGTCACCAACCACCACTGCGCCTACGGCAGCATCCAGTACAACTCCAAGCCCGAGCGCGACCTGCTGAAGAACGGCTTCTACGCCGCCACGCTGGCCGACGAGCTGCCCGCCGCGCCCGGCAGCCGCATGCTGGTCACCGTGGACATGAAGGACGTGTCCGCCGAGGTGCTCAACCCCGCCACCCGCGCCCTGACCGGCAAGGCCCGCACCGACGCCATCGAGGCCACCGAGAAGAAGCTGGTCGCCGCCTGCGAGGCCGACGCCGGCCACCGCTGCAACGTCTACAGCTTCTACGGCGGCCTGCAGTACCAGCTGATCAAGCAGCTGGAGATCCGCGACGTGCGCCTGGTGCACGCCCCCGCCACCGGCGTGGGCCTGTTCGGCGGCGACGCCGACAACTGGATCTGGCCGCGCCACACCGGCGACTACAGCTTCTACCGCGCCTATGTGGGCCCGGACGGCAAGCCCGCCGAGTTCAGCAAGGACAACAAGCCCTACGTCCCGAAGCACCACCTGAAGATCGCCTCGCCCACGGCCAGCCCGCTGAACGAGGGCGATTTCGTCATGGTGGCTGGCTACCCCGGCCGGACCAACCGCCACCGTCTGCCCACCGAGGTGGACTTCGCCTTCGGCTGGCAGCATCCCAGGCTCATCGAGGTCCTGGGCCAGGCCATCGACATCATCAAGGCCGAGACCGCCAACCGCCGTGATGCCGAGATCAAGCTGGCCTCGCGCATGCAAGGCCTGCAGAACTACCACAAGAACCTGCAGGGCCAGCAGCAGAGCTATGACGGCGGCGACATCCTGGCGCGCAAGACTGCCGCGTTCAACGCGGTGAAGCAGTGGGTGCAGGCCGATCCGCGGCGCGAGCAGCGCTACGGCGCCGACATCGCCGCCACCGAGGCCTTGCTGGCCGAGCGCGAGACCGTCACGCGCAACGAGCTGCTGCTGGGCTTCTCGACGCCCACGCTGCTGCAGGCCGCGCGCCAGCTGTACGAGAACGCCCAGCAGCGCGCCAAGCCCGACGCCGAGCGCAAGAGCGGCTACCAGGACCGCGATGCGGCGCAGATCAAGGCCAACCAGGAGCGCCTGGACCGCCGCTACGACGAGGCCACCGACAAGAAGAGCGTCGCCCACTTCCTGGCCCAGTACCTGGCCCAGCCGGCCGACACGCTGAACGCCGCGCTGCTGGCCGCGCTGGGCCTCAAGCCCGGCATGGACGAGGCAGCTGTGCGCGCCCGGCTGGACACGCTCTACGCCGGCTCCAAGCTGGCCGACAGCGCCACCCGCCTGGGTTGGCTGGCCAAGGACGTGGCCGCCTTCAAGGCCAGCGACGACGCCTTCATCCAGGCCGCCGTCGCGCTGTACGAGGACGACCAGCGCCGCGAGACCCGGGACAAGGAGCTGGCCGGCAAGCTGCAGCAGGCCTATGCCGGCACCATGCAGGCCGTCATCGACTTCCATGCCGCGCAGGGCCGTGCCGTCTACCCCGACGCCAACAGCACGCTGCGCATCACCTACGGCAAGGTGCAGGGCCGCAACCCTGGCACCGACGGCAGCAACTGGACGGCCTTCACGACGCTGCGCGGCATCGTGGCCAAGCACAAGGGTCCGGTCGAGGCCGGCGGCGAGTTCAACGCGCCGGCCGAACAGCTCGCCGCCATCAAGGCGCGCAACTTCGGCCCCTACTACGTGAAGGGCCTGGACTCGGTGCCGGTGAACTTCCTGGCCACGCTGGACTCCACCGGCGGCAACTCCGGCAGCCCGGTGCTGAACAAGAAGGGCGAGGTCGTGGGCCTGCTGTTCGACGGCACGCTGGATGCCGTGATCTCGGACTGGGACTTCAACCCCAAGATGGTCCGCGCCATCTGCGTGGACTCGCGCTACATGCTGTGGCAGATGAGCAGGGTGGACAAGACGACGCGGCTGCTGGAAGAAATGGGCCTGAAATAGACCACCCCCTACCGGCTTCGCCGGCCCCCTCAAAGGGGCGCTGCCTGTGGCCCGGCAAAGCCGGTTCCACGGCAGCCGCTGGAAGAGAAGAACGGCAGCGTTTCGCTGCCGTTGTTCATTCAGTGGCTATTCCTCCATGGCCCCCGCCACCAC
>JBKBVY010000334.1:0-2744 GCA_046289335.1 Roseateles sp.
CGCCACGCTGCGCACCGTGTGCAGCGCGACGGCCGGCGCGCGGGCGTCATGCTCGGGCAGTTCCTCCAACGCCAGCTCGACGAAGCGTGCGATGGCAGCGTCATCCTCGATCAGCAGCAGACGCGCGGTCATGGACGCGATGGCCCGTCAGACCGGCGCCGCGACCTGGGCCAGCAACGGCGGCAGCTCGTTGACCAGCGCGGTCTTGTGCACCACCGGCACGCCTTCGAGCGCAAAGCGGTAGGCGGCCAGCTGCGCGGCATCCAGCGCGGTGACGACGATGAGCCGGCTGGCAGCGAACTGCGGATGCGAGCGCAGGCTGGTGATCAGCGCGGCGCCATCGATGCCAGGCAGCAGGATGTCGATCAGCAGCACGTCCGGCTCCAGCCGACCAGCCATGGCCAGGCCGGCGATGCCGTCCGAGGCCACATGCAGGTGCGCGTCGGGCAGTTCGCGCTTGACGATGAGGCTGATGAGGTTTTGGAAATGCACCGAGTCCTCGATCAGCAGCAGCGTCTTGGGCCGCCCGCCGCTGCGGGCGACGGGGGGCGTCGCCTGCGCCGCGCCGCGGCGCGACTGCAGCCAGGACTCGACGGAACTGCGCAGGATGCGGCGGTGGCCGCCGGGCGTCTTCCACGCCTGCAACTCGCCGCGATCCACCATCAGCTGCACGGAGCGCACGGCCAGCCCCAGGCGCTGAGCGACCTCGGAGGTGGACCAGGTCTCGGGGAGGGATGCGGCGATGTTCACCCGCGACATTTTGCCGAATATGCAGCGCTTGCGGCAGACACGTTATTTGATAGAACTGATGACGTCGATAATTCGCCGCACTGCAGGAGTTCGTCACCATGCCATCAGCCACCTGGACGCACCCGCTGGCGCCATTGCCGGGGCGGCACTGGCCAGCGCCGGACGCCGACGCCGAAGCTCGCGCCCACCGCAGCCGCATCGGCCACCTGGCGGAAGCGCTGGCGCTGCACCTGGGCCTGGATGCCGACGCCGCGCAGCTGCTGCGCGTGGCCGCGCCGCTGCACGACGTCGGCGAGCTCGACCCTACGGCCAGCGCCTTCGAGCCGCCGTGGCCGCTGACCAGCGCCGAACAGCGCCGCCGCCAGCCACAGCGCGGTGCGGCGCTGCTGGATGGCTCGCAGCTGCCGCTGTTCTCGCTGGCCGCCGAGATTGCGCTGCACCTGCGCGAGCGCTGGGACGGCAGCGGCTACCCTGGCGGGCTGCGCGGCAGCCACATCCCGCTGTCCGCGCGTATCGTTGCGGTCGTGGACTGCTTTGACTCCCTGACCCTGAGGCGGCGCTTCCGCCCGTCGCGTGCGGACGACCGCGCGCTGGCCATGCTCACCGAGCAGGCCGGCCGCGCATTCGACCCGCACATCGTCGCCACCTTCGTGGCCCATGCGCCGGCGCTGATCGCGCTGCGCGACCGCATCGACGCGGCGCAGCGCCGCGAGCCTGCATGAAGCGCCTGGCGCTCGCGTGGGGCGTGTTCTGGGTCTTGAGTGCCGCCACCGCGGGCGCGGGTGTGGTTGAGCGCGTGCGCGCCAAAGGCGAGCTGCGCGTGTGCATCTGGCCCGCCTACTACGGCATCTCGCTGCGCAACCCGCGCACCGGCGAGCTGTCGGGCATGGACATCGACCTGTCCGCCGCCTTCGCGGGCGACCTGGGCGTGCAGCCCCGCTATGTGGATTCGTCCTTCGAGACGCTGGTGGACGACCTGCTGCAGGACCGCTGTGACGTGGCGATGTTCGCCGTCGCCATCACCGCGCAGCGCCAGCGCCAGCTGCGCTTCAGCCGCCCCTACCTGCAGAGCGACATCTACGCCGTCACGACGCGCAGCAGCCGCGTCGTCAAGACCTGGCAGGACCTGGACAAGCCCGGCGTGCGCATCGCCGTGCAGGCCGGCACCTTCATGGAGCCCGTCATGGCCGCGGCACTCAAGCACGCCACGCCGGTGGTCGTGCGACCGCCGGCCACGCGCGAGCGCGAGCTGGAGGCCGGCCGGGTGGACGCCTTCGTCACCGACTACCCCTACAGCCGCCGGCTGCTCGACAACGCCGACTGGGCCCGCCTGGTCGCGCCGCCACAGCCCTTCCACGTCCTGCCCTACGCCTACGCCGTACGCCCCGGTGACGCCGCCTGGCTGCAGGCCGTGGACGACTTCGTCGCCCGCATCCAGCGTGACGGCCGGCTGCGCGCCGCCGCCGAGCGCCACGGTCTTGGCGCCGTCGTGCGCACACGCTAGGACCTCCGGCGGTGCCGCTGCGTTGACCCGCCCCATGGCCCACGGCACTGCGCGCTGGCGGCCCAGCGTCATCACCGCCGCTGCCGGCCTGATGCTGGCAGCGACGGTGCTGGCCGGCGCGGGCCACGCGCTGTGGCGCGACCGCCAGGAGCTGCGCGCCGAAGCCGCGCAGCGCCAGGCACTGCTGGCCCGCGTGCTGGAAGACCATGCCAGCCGCAGCCTGGACGCCACGCTGATCGCGCTGGCCGGCCTGACCGACGTCGCCGGCCGCGGCACGCCGCCCGAGGTGCTGCAGGCCCTGCTGGGCCAGACCCAGACCACGCTGGGCTTTCTGCGCGGCGTCGCGCTGCTGGACGACCAGGGCCATGTGCTCGCAGCCGCCGACCCGGCCGACCGCGGCGTGCGCATCGCCCCCCGCGCTCTGGGCGCCTGGCCCGCGGCCGGCCTGGACGCCGTCGGCGGCTTCGTGCCCGGGCGCAGCCTGGCCAGC
>JBKBVY010000335.1:0-2737 GCA_046289335.1 Roseateles sp.
AGCCCGAGCCCAGCTCCTCCATGGCCTGGATGGCGTCCAGGCGCTGCGTGGCCTGCTTGGTCAGGCCCTGCAGGTCGGGCACCATCAGGTAGGCATAGGCCTGGTGGTGGCTGCGGCCCACGCGGCCTCGGAGCTGGTGCAGTTGGGCCAGGCCGAACTTGTCGGCGCGGCTGATGACGATGGTGTTGGCCGCCGGCACATCGATGCCGGTCTCGATGATGGTGGAGCACAGCAGCAGGTTGTGCTTGCCGGCGACGAACTCGCGCATGACGCGCTCCAGCTCGCGCTCGGGCATCTGGCCGTGGGCCACGACGATGCGGGCCTCCGGCAGCAGCTCCTCCAGCTTCTGGCGGCGGTTCTCGATGGTCTCGACCTCGTTGTGCAGGAAGTAGACCTGGCCGCCGCGCTTCAACTCGCGCAGCACGGCCTCGCGGATGGTGCCGCTGGTCTCGGCGCGCACAAAGGTCTTGATGGCCAGACGCCGCTGCGGCGCGGTGGCGATGACGGACAGATCCCGCAGGCCTTCCAGCGCCATCCCGAGCGTGCGCGGGATGGGCGTGGCGGTCAGCGTCAGCACGTCCACCTCGGCGCGCATGGCCTTCATGGCCTCCTTGTGGCGCACGCCGAAGCGATGTTCCTCGTCGATGACCAGCAGGCCCAGGCGCTTGAACTTCACCTCGGGCGACAGCAGCTTGTGCGTGCCGACGACGATGTCGATGGACCCATCGGCAATGCCTTCCATCGCCGCCTTGATCTCCTTGGCCGAGCGGAAGCGGCTCATCTCCGCCACCTTCACCGGCCAGGCGCCGAAGCGGTCGGCTATTGACTGGTAGTGCTGCTCGGCCAGCAGCGTGGTGGGCGCGAGGATGGCCACCTGCTTGCCGCCCATGACCGCGACGAAGGCCGCGCGCAACGCCACCTCGGTCTTGCCGAAGCCCACGTCGCCGCAGACCAGGCGGTCCATGGGCTTCGGGGAAATCATGTCCTGGATGACCGCGTGGATGGCGGCGCGCTGGTCGGGCGTTTCCTCGAAGCCGAAGCTCGCGGCAAAGGCCTCGTAGTCGTGGCCCGAGTAGCGGAAGGCATGGCCCTCGCGGGCGGCGCGGCGGGCATACAGGTTGAGCAGCTCGGCCGCGGTGTCGCGCACCTGCTCGGCGGCCTTGCGCTTGGCCTTCTCCCACTGCCCGGAGCCCAGCTTGTGCAGCGGTGCTTCCTCGGGTGACACGCCGGTGTAGCGGCCGATCAGGTGCAGCTGCGCCACCGGCACGTAGAGCGTGGCCTTGTCGGCGTATTCCAGGTGCAGGAACTCGCTTTTCTGCCCGTCGCCCACGTCGATGTTGACCAGGCCCTGGTAGCGGCCGATGCCGTGGTTGATGTGGACGACCGGGTCGCCCACCTTGAGCTCGGAGAGGTCCTTGATCAGCGCGTTGACGTCGCTGACCTGCTCCTGCTTGCGGCGCCGGCGCGTGGTGGGCGTGCTGGCGAAGAGTTCCGTCTCGGTGATCAGCTGGACGGGCCGTTCCGGGTCCACCCAGTAGAAGCCGCTGGCCAGCGGCGCGGCGGTGATGGCGTACTTCTCGTCGCTGGCGAGGAACTCCGCCAAGTCCTTGACCGACGGCGGGTCGATCTTGTGGTCGCGCAGCTGCTCCAGCAGGCTCTCGCGCCGGCCCTCGCTCTCGGCCAGCAGCAGCACGCGGTGCGGCGTGCTCTTGAGGTGCGCCTCCAGCCGCGCGAGCGGCTCCTGCGCGCCGCGCTCCACGCTGACGTCGGGCAGCGGCCGCGCGAAGTCCACCGGCTCTGTGCCGCGCACCGACAGCACCGCATGCGGCCTGGTCAGGCCGAAGAAGTCCTCGGCCGTCAGGAAGATCTCCTGCGGCGGCAGCAGGGGCCGCTCGGGGTCGTGCTGCAGGAAGCGGTGGCGCTCCCTGGTGTCGGTCCAGAAGCGCTGGATGGCCTCGTCCACCTCGCCGTGCAGGGCCAGGCCCGCCTCGGCGCCCAGGTAGTCGAACACGCTGGCCGTCTGCTCGAAGAAGATGGGCAGGTAGTACTCGATGCCGCCCGACGCGATACCCTCGCCGATGTCGCGGTACAGGCGCGACTTGGTCGGGTCGCCGTCCATCTTCTCGCGCCAGCGGTTGCGGAATGCCTTGCGCGCGGCCTCGTCCATCGGGAACTCGCGGCCCGGCAGCAGCCGCACCTCGGGCACGGGGTAGAGGCTGCGCTGGCTGTCGGGGTCGAACACGCGGATGGAGTCCACCTCGTCGCCGAACAGGTCGACGCGGTAGGGCACGGCCGAGCCCATCGGGAACAGGTCGATCAGTCCGCCGCGCACCGCGTACTCGCCGGGTTGCACGACCTGGCTCACGTGGGTGTAGCCGGCCAGCGTGAGCTGGCTGCGCAGCGAGGCCTCGTCCAGGCGCTGTTTCTGCCTGAAGTTGAACGTGGTGCCGGCCAGGAAGCTGGGCGGCGCCAGCCGCACGAGGGCCGTGGAGGCCGGCATCAGCACCACGTCGATGGTCTTGCGCTTCTGCGCCTGCAGCAGCTCCCACAGCGTCGCCAGGCGCTCGGAGATCAGGTCCTGGTGGGGGCTGAAGCTGTCGTAGGGCAGGGTCTCCCAGTCCGGGAACACGGCCACCTTCAGCTCCGGCGCGAAGAACTTCAGCTCGTCCTCCAGCCGCTGCGTGTCACCCGGCTCGGCGGTGAAGACGGCGGCCAGCCGGCCGGCGTCGCGCTGCTG
>JBKBVY010000336.1:0-2726 GCA_046289335.1 Roseateles sp.
CGCCCGCCCCCCCCCCCCCCCCCCCGGCGGCCCGCGGCCCGAGGCGACAGACCAGGGGGCGTGGCTGGCTGTCGGACCAAGGCTACGTGTCGTGACCGGGGTTCTGCCGTGCCAGCCGCCGCAGCAGGCCCGGCCAGGCCAGTGATGCGCCGGAGCCGCGCATGACCTTGTCGCTCTGCGCGCGGATGCCGGCGAGGATCTGCGGCGGGATGCGGATCAGCTCGCCCCCACCGGCCTGGGCCGCGATCTGGATCTCGCAGGCCCGCTGCAGCATGAACATCTTGAGAAACGTGTCGGCCGCGCTGCGGCCCAGCGTCAGCAGGCCGTGGTTGCGCAGCATCATCAGCGAGGTCTCGCCGAGGTCGGCCACCAGGCGGACCTTCTCGTCGGGGTTGAGCGCCACGCCTTCGTAGTCGTGATAGCTGAGCGACGCCAGCGGGAACAGGCTGTGCTGCGAGAGGGGCAGCAGGCCCTCGCGCTGCGCGCTGACCGCGACGCCCGCCACCGTGTGCAGGTGCATGACGAACAGCGCGTCCTCGCGCGCCTCGTGCACGGCGCTGTGAATGATGAAGCCGGCCGGGTTCACGTCGAACTCGCTGGGCTCGACCTTGGCGCCGTCACGGTCCACCTTCACCAGGCTGCTGGCCGTGATCTCCTCGAACATCATTCCGTAGGGGTTGATCAGGAAGTGGTGCTCCGGCCCCGGCACGCGCGCCGAGATGTGGGTGAAGATCAGGTCGTCCCAGCCGTGCAGCGCGGCCAGTCGGTACAGCGCCGCGAGGTCGCAGCGGACTTGCCATTCTTCGGGGGTGCAGGTCGGGGGCATGGGCGTTCTCCTGGAGCCGCGCCAGCATAGGCCGCGCCGGGCCGGCGCGGGCGACGCCTCGGGGACAATGCCGGCCGCCATGCTGATCGCCGACCTCCGCCAGCGCCTGCGCGCGCTGGGCGCCAACCCCGCCCACGAAAGCCGTGTGCTGCGCCATTGGGTGCAGCACCTGCCGCTGCATGCCGGCAAGCAGCCGCTGCAGGGCTGGCTGCCCAAGGCGGCCATGGACGCATTGCCGGGTCTGTTCGCCGAGCTGGACGGGCTGCTGACCGTGAGAAGCGAGCATGCGGGTGGCGACGGCCTGTCGGCCCGGCTGCTGCTGGGGCTGGCGGACGGCCAGACCGTGGAGACCGTGCTGCTGCCGCGCGATGGCGTGTGCGTGTCCAGCCAGGTGGGCTGCGCGGTGGGCTGCCGCTTCTGCATGACCGGCGTGGACGGGCTGATCCGCCAGGTCGGCAGCGCCGAGATCGTGGCCCAAGTGGTGCTGGCGCGGCGCAAGAACCCGCGGCTCAAGAAGGTCGTCTTCATGGGCATGGGCGAGCCCTCGCACAACCTGGCCAACGTGCTGGACGCGATCACGCTGCTGGGCCGCGAGGGCGGCTTCGCGCACAAGCAGCTGGTGTTCTCGACGGTGGGCGACGAGCGCGCCTTCGAGGCGCTGCACGCGGCCGAAGTGAAACCGGCGCTGGCGCTGTCGCTGCACACGACCGATGCCGCCAAGCGCGCCGTGCTGCTGCCGCGCGCGCCGCGCATCTCACCCGAAGACCTGGTGGAGGCCGCCGACGCCTATGCGCGCGCCAGCGGCTACCCCATCCAGTACCAGTGGACGCTGCTGGACGGCGTCAACGACGGGCCCGAGGAGCTGGACGGCATCGTTCGGCTGCTCAAGGGCCGCTACGGGCTGCTGAACATGATCCCGTTCAACACCGCCGAGGGCCTGCCCTTCCGGCGCCCCGACTGGGACCGCGCCCGCGCCATCGCGGCCGAGCTGTCGGCCCGCGGCGTGCTGACCAAGCTGCGCGACTCCGCCGGCCAGGACGTCAAAGGCGGCTGCGGCCAGCTGCGCGCCCGCGAGGCCAAGGGCCGGCCGGCGCGTGTCGTGAGGATTCACGCCTGAGAGGGGGAAACGCCACCAATGACGGTGGCCGGCCAGCCCCTCCCGCCCCGCAGAATGCAGCCCGCCGCAGCGCCACCGGCGCCGCGCCAGCCCATTCCAACGGAGACGACATGACCCAGCTTCAGGCCCTGGCCGCCGCAGCCCGCATGACCGCCCTGGCGGCCGCCACGGCCTTATGCATGCAGGCCGGCGCGGCCACCACGGTGCACAAGTTCGAGCCCACCGCGCAGCTCGCCGGCAGCTCGCTGCAGCTCAACGGCAAGGGCACGCGGGTGCGCGTGGTGTTCAAGGCCTACGACATGGGCCTGTACACCACCCGGCGCGTGGCCACGCCGGCCGAGCTGCTGGCCCTGCCCGGGCCGAAGCGCCTGCAGTTCACCGCGCTGCGCGACCTGCCCGGCACGGACCTGGGCCGGCTGTTCCTGCGCGGCATGAGCGACAACACGCCCGCCGCGCAGCTGACCCGCCACACGCTGGCGACGACCCGGCTCATCGAGGTCTTCTCCGGCAAGTCCAAGCTGGTGGCCGGCGACAGCTTCGCGATGGACTTCGTGCCCGGCAAAGGCACGCAGTTCTACATCCAGGGCCAGCCGCAGGGCGACCCGGTGGGCGACGACGAGTTCTTCACGCTGGTGCTGAAGATCTGGTTTGGCGACTCGCCGGTGGACGTCAAGCTGCGCGACGCGCTGCTGGACGGCGGCAAGGACTGACAAGCCGTGAACGAAACGCCGATCACTGCCGTTGAGCGCGATGCCACACGTTGTGCTGGCAGCCAGAGGTGTC
>JBKBVY010000337.1:0-1409 GCA_046289335.1 Roseateles sp.
GCCTCGGTCAGCTTGGTGCGCTCGAAATCCCACAGCAGCTGCGCGCGGTTGCGGCGCTGCTGGGCTTCCAGCTGAAGGCGTTGCTGCTCGGCCTGCTCACGCTCCTGGCGCAGCAGCTTGCGGCGCGCCAGCTCCTCCTTGGCCACATTGAGGTGCTCCTCGCTGATCTCGCCGGCCGGCTGGCCGTCGAGGTCGAAGCGGGTCTTGGCCTGGGTCAGCGCGATCAGGTAGGCGGTGCTGCCGGTGTGGCGGCGCAGGAAACCGCTGAGCTGGGCCTTGCTGAACCGGCCCGGCGCGCGCTCCTGGATGTCGGCCTGGATGCGCAGCTTGACGGGCTTGGGCTTGCCGGTGAACAGCGCCGGGAACAAGGCCTTCAGCTCGGCCGTCACGTCACGCGCGGCATCACCTTCGGGGGCGGGCGCCGCAGTGGCGACGGGGGTGTCGGTCGCCGGGGCGGCGGACTCGGGGAGATCGGAATTCATGAACGAGGCCTGGGAACAGGGACGCGGATTGTCGTTCAGACCGCCCGCCGGGCGCCGCCGCTCATCCGCCCAGGCCACCGAACACCTTCTTCAGGATGGCGCTGCCCGTGCCGGCGGGGTCGCGGCGGATCTTCTTTTCCTCCTCGCCGATGATGCGGTAGAGCCCGTCCAGCGCCTTGCCTGTGACGTACTGCTGGATGTTGGCGTCGTCGCCGCGCAGCAGGCCCAGGCCCGAGGCCTTCTTGGCAACGGCGTTGTACTTGTCGGCCAGCGCCACCTTCTCGGTGGCCCGCGTCACGATGGGCAGGAACTGCGCATGCAGCGGCTCGCGGGTCTTGTCGGCAAAGAAGTTCGTCACCGAGTCGTCACCGCCGCGCAGGATCTTCAGCCCGTCTTCCACGCTCATGTCCCTGACGGCCTTGACCAGCAGCGGCTTGGCGGCTGGCACGGCGGCCTCGGCGGCCCGGTTCATCGCCGTGACCAGCTCGTCCAGCCGCGCGCCCTGGCCGGTGGCGCGCAGCAGCCGGGCGGCATCCTTCAGCGCACCAGGCAGCTCGATCTTGACCAGCGGATTGCCGAGAAAGCCGTCGGGCCGCCCCAGCAGCGCCACCGCGGCGGTCGCGCCGCGCTCCAGCGCGGTCCGTATGCCGGCATTGGCATCACCCTCGCTGAGATTGAATGCCAGGGCTGTACCGGGCATCAGCAGCGTGGGGGTCCAGGCGATCAGCAGGCGGCGTTGCATGGCGGCTCTCCTCGAAGACGGGGCGCCCATCTTCCCACCGGCCGGCGGGCACGTCAGGCGGCCACGGGCCGCAACGCGCGCTTGTGCTGGTACATGCGATGGTCGGCCAGGTCGATGAGCTGGCTGAAGTCGCTGCCGTCTTCGGGGAAACGCGCCGCCCCCATGCTGGCGCCGAAGCGCAGCGT
>JBKBVY010000337.1:1419-2724 GCA_046289335.1 Roseateles sp.
CCCCGCCCGCCGCCGGCGCCCCGCGGCCGCAACAGCACGCCGAACTCGTCGCCGCCCAGCCGCGCGGCCGTGTCGGACTGGCGCACGCCGGCGCTCAGCCGCCGCGCGAACTCCAGCAGCGCGGCGTCGCCGGCACGGTGGCCGAAGTGGTCGTTGATGGGCTTGAGGCCGTCCATGTCCAGCATCATGACCGCCAGCGGCTGGCGGTCGCGCACGGCCTGGGCCAGCGAGGCGCGCAGGCGGTCCAGGAACAGCGCGCGGTTGGGCAGGTTGGTGAGCCCGTCGTGCGTGGCCTGGTGGAACAGCGCGTTGGGCGCGTAGCGTGTCGCGAAGTACATGGCGGCCCCTACCAGGCCGGACAGCAGCTCCAGCACGGTCAGGTCGGACTCGTCGAAATGCCCCGGCTGGCGCGACATGGCCTTGAGCACGCCCACGTTCTCGCCCTGATGGCGCAGCGGCACGACCAGGATGGCGTGGATGCCCAGCTTCTGGCAGGCCGCGCGGTCGGCGCGGGGGTCGGTCTGCGCATCGTCGCAGCGCAGCGCCCGGCCCTGCGCCAGGCACAGGTCCGACACGCTGCCGTCACGCCGCAGCCGCAGGCCCAGGCAGTTCTGCACCATGCCGGCGGTGGCGCGGTAGACCATGTCGTCGCCCTCGGCCAGCTCCACGGCCACGCCGTCGGCGCCCACCAGGCCCAGGGTGCGCTGCACGACCAGGTTCATCAAGCCGCCCAGATCCAGCCCCAGCCTGGCGACCTCGGTCTGGATGGAGATGACCTCCAGCAGCTTCTCGTTGGTCGGCACCCGTCGCTCCTCGCCACCGTCCAGCCTGGACGGCGTCCCGCGGCGCAGCGCGCTCTTGGCGGGTTGATCCCTGTCGTCGGGCACCGATTGTCACATTTCGATACCAGCGCTGTCGATGGTGTTGCCGCTGCAATCGGGGCTAGTCCAGCCGATTCAGGCGCTCGGTCAGCAGCGCGAAGAAGCCATCGGCATCGACATGCCGCAGCACCTGGGCATTGGCCGGCAGGCCGGTGACGCCCCACCAGTCGATGACGGTCATGCCGCGCGTCAGCTCGCTGCGCGTCTCAATGCGCACATTGCAGTCGCGGCCGGTGAACAGCTCCGGCTGCAGCAGCCAGGCGATGACGCAGGGGTCATGCAGCGGGCCGCCGTCCTGGCCGTACTTGGCCTCGTCGTAGCGCTCGAAGAACTCCATCCAGGCCGCCACCACCTCGCCCGCGCGGTTGCCCAGGCGCCGGATGGCCTGGATGCGCGCCTCGGTGGTCAGCACCTGGTGGGTCAC
>JBKBVY010000338.1:0-2572 GCA_046289335.1 Roseateles sp.
CCAGGATCTGCTCGATGACCGCGCGCGGCAGGCCTTCGATGGACAGCAGGTGGATCAGCTCGCCGTGCTTGTTCAGTTGGGGGTTGCGTTTTGAAAGCATCACTTGACCTCGAAGCTGAAGCGGCCGTCGTCGCCGCGCACCAGGCGCAGGCTCTGGTCGGCCTGCAGCGTCACGCGTGCGGCCGAGAAGGCCGGCTCGATGGGCAGTTCGCGGCCGCCGCGATCCACCAGCACCGCCAGCTGCACGCTGGCCGGGCGGCCGAAGTCGAACAGCTCGTTGATGACGGCGCGCGTCGTGCGGCCGGTGTAGAGCACGTCGTCGATCAGCACGATGTGGCGGCCGTTCACGTCGAAGGGCAGCTTGGTGTGGTCGGCCTTGGCCAGGCCGCGCGAGCCGAAGTCGTCGCGATGCATGGCGCTGGAGATGGTGCCGGCCACCAGCCCGAGGTCGGCCGCCAGCCGCTCGGCAGCCCAGGCGCCACCGCTCCAGATGCCCACCAGGGCGGTGTCGGCGGTCAGCAGCCGCTGCACGCCCTTCTTCAGCTCAAGGTACAGGCCTTCAGCATCCAGCTTGAGATCGCTCATGGGTGTTCTCTGAAAAACTGTTCAAGGATCAGTGCGGCGGCGGCGGCGTCCACATCGGCGGCGCCGTCCGCCTCGGCGTCGACGCTGGTGTAGCGCTCGTCCACCTCGAAGACCGGCAGGTGGTGGCGGCCTGCCAGCCGGCGGCCGAAGGCCTGGGCCTTGGCCGTCATCTCGTGCGGTGCGCCGTCGGGGTGACGCGGCACGCCGACGACCAGCGCATCGGGCTGCCAGGTCTTGATCAGGGCTGCTATTGCCGAGAAGTCGCCGCCCTTGACCGTGCCGCGCGGCTCGGCCGTGCCCAGCAACCGCGTGCCCGAGGCCACGCCGATGCGGCGGGTACCGAAATCAAAAGCGAGGAAGGACTGAAGCGTCGTCGCGGATGCGTCGCGCTTCATCAGGCGTGTCCGGCGTCCGAGCTGAGCATGCGCGGGTCCACCCCCAGCAGCGCCAGCGCGCGCTCGTAGCGCTGCTCCACCGGCGTGTCGAAGATGATGGCCGGCGAGGCGTCCACGGTGAGCCAGCCGTTGCGGCCGATCTCCTCCTCCAGCTGGCCGGCGGCCCAGCCGCTGTAGCCCAGCGTGACCAGCAGCTTCTTCGGGCCGGCGCCGTGCGACAAGGCCTCCAGCACGTCGCGGCTGGTGGTCATCTCCAGGCCGCCCGGCACGGCCAGCGTGGCGTTGTAGTGGCCGCCCTCGGCATCCAGCGGCTCGTGCAGCACGAAGCCGCGGTCGGTCTGCACCGGGCCGCCGTAGTAGACCGGCGTGTCGGCCAGCGGCTCGGCGGGCGGACTCAGCTCCACCTTCTCGAACAGCGTGCCCAGCGTCAGCGAGGTCGGCTTGTTGACGACCAGGCCCAGCGCGCCGTTGTCGTTGTGCTCGCACAGGTAGACCACCGTGCCCGCAAAGGCCTCGTCGGCCATGCCCGGCATGGCGATGAGGAACTGGTTGGTCAGGGAAATCCGGTCGGCGGCCATGGCCGGCATTTTATTCTGCGGACATGGACAAGCCCCTGACCCGTGCCCTCGTCTGGTTCCGCCGCGACTTGCGCGCCGACGACCATGCCGCGCTCTACCACGCGCTGAGGAACGCCCGCGAGGTGTTCTGCGCCTTCGTGCTGGACCGCGACATCCTGGACACCCTGCCCCGCGCCGACCGCCGCGTCGAGTTCATCCTCGGCGCGCTGCAGGTGCTGGACGAGGACTTGCGCCGCCTGGGCGGCGCGCTGGTCGTGCGCCACGGCGTGGCGGCCGACGAGATTCCGCGGCTGGCCGCGGAGCTGGGCGTGCAGGCCGTGTTCACCAACCACGACGACGAGCCGCAGGCGCTGGCCCGCGATGCGCGCGTGGCCGCGCGGCTCAAGCCCTTGAACGCCGAGCTGCGCACCTTCAAGGACCACGTCATCTTCGAGCGCCGCGAGGTCATGACCGCCAGCGGTGGGCCGTATGGCGTGTTCACGCCCTACAAGAACGCCTGGCTGAAGAAGGTAGATGCGTTCTACCTGAGCAGCTACCCCGTCGAGCGCCATGCCCGGGCGCTGGCGCCCACGCCGCTGGCCACCGGCGTACCGGCGCTGGCCGACATCGGCTTCGAGCCCGCCGGCCTGAGCCCGCATGTGGGTCAGGGCAGCCGCGGGGCCGAGGCGCTGCTGGACGACTTCCTGGACCGCATGGACCAGTACCACGAGAAGCGCGACTTCCCGGCCATCAAGGGGCCCAGCTACCTCAGCGTGCACCTGCGCTTCGGCACCGTGTCCATCCGCCGGCTGGCGCGGCTGGCGCACCAGCGCATGCAGGGTGGCGACCGCGGCGCCGAGGTCTGGCTGTCGGAGCTGATCTGGCGCGACTTCTATCACCAGGTCATGCACCACCACCCGCAGGCGATGACGGCGGCCTTCCGGCCCGAGTACGACGCCATCCAGTGGGAGACCGGCCCCCATGCCGACGCGCTGTTTGCCGCCTGGTGCGAGGGCCGCACCGGCTTCCCGCTGG
>JBKBVY010000339.1:0-2564 GCA_046289335.1 Roseateles sp.
CGTTTTCGTTTCCGGCTTTCCCGACACCACGCGGGGTTCGGCGCCGATCTGCCTGTGCCACGCCGTGGCGGCCCGGCCTCCCGAAGTCGCCCGGTTCGACTCTTTTCTGCTCTCAGTTCTCTCAAAAACGGCGCCAACTTCTTCGCCGGAGCACACGCAGGCGGCCTTGCGTGGCCGTGACTTACACGTGCGTCACTGCCATCGGTTGTCCATCGCGCTTGGATGACCAGGGCATCAGGCCGGCACGAGGCCTGCCGCCGCCGCGCAGGGCATCGAGTACAGCCCTGCGCGCTGCTGCGTGGTCACGAGGGCTTGGTAGGCACGCAACGGCTCGGCGTACTTCTTCCCCTTGAACACGTCGATGGGCTTCTGACTGGTGAGCTGCGCGCGGCGCATGACCTGCTCGGAATTCCGGGGCTCGCCCTTGAACGACCACAGCGCGCGAAACACCGCCGCCTGCCCGTCCGTGCAGCGGATCGGGTGCCCCTCCTCGCCGGGCAGCGTCACCCACTTGAAGTCGGCCGAGAACGGCCCGTGGACCGGCATCGTCGGGTCGTCCGCCTGTACCGGGCTCTGCTCACCAGGCGCGCCGATGAACGAGATGCCGCCGCCGTAGAAGGCGAACCGATCCTCCAGCGCCAGCCATTCCACGCCCGCCCCGAAGGGGGCGCCACGCATCTCGCGGGGCTTCGGCGTGATCACCCGGACGTCGCCACCGGCCACGCGCACCCGGTCCAGCAGCGCCGGCTCGCGCCACAGACGAACGATGTCGCGCGCCAGCAGGACCGGCGAGCGCCGCGAATCGCCCAGTCGCCACACGCCACACCCGAGATCGTCGACGCCATCGCGGCTCTCGATCTCCAGCGCGAGGCGCAACTTCTGGCGTAGCCAGTCCTCGTCCAGCACTAGCGCGGCGCCATCGTCGGCAGCAACCGGCACCGGGCCGCACTCCGGGCAATGGCAGGTGCGCCCACCGCGTCCGTCATCCCAAACCTGCGCTCGGTGCTGCTGGCAGTACGGGCAGAGCACGAATCGCTGGTCCAGCGCAGCCGGCCGCACGGCGCGCCCGAGGGCGGGCAAGGCGCCGACCTCGGTGGGCGACAACGATGCGCGCAGCACCGGCGTGCCGCCCGCGAACAGACGGCACACCAGGGCCCAGGCGTCGTGCGCCGCCACCGGTCAGTCCTCGCCAATCGTGGAGGGAAGAGGCTGCGGGTTCACCGTGCCGGCCTCCGGTAGTGCCTCCTGGGCATTGAGCGTCTGCCCCAGCTGCAGGATGCCCAGGTCGACGAGGTAGCCCTCCAGCTTCGCCTGCAGGGCCGCGTCGAACTTGTGCAGGTTCAGGCGGCCGCGACGCGTCACCTCCACCGTGATGACCTTCGAGCGCGACTTGCCGAGCTCGGGCGGGTAGTACAGGTTGATGCGCGCCGCCGTGACCAGCCAGCCGCGGGCCAGCGGGTCCTCGCCGGGGAAGTACTCCTGCAGCAGTTCGGTGACGCACCGCTGTTCGCTGGACGCCATCGCCGTGCAGTCCAACTTCAGGGCGGTATCCGGACTCAGCACCGAGATCGACTTCACCTGCAGGGCGGCGAAACCGTCCGCCACGGCCTTGGGCACGTCGAAGCCCAGGCGCAGCACCGACAGATCCAGCGTCGGCGGCTTGACGCGATGCGGCTCCACCTTCACGCCCAGCAGGTGCTCGGCGAACGCGTCGACCAGCATCTGGTGGTACTTCGCGCCGCCACGGACCAGCGTGCGCATGACGCCGGTGGCGACTGCGTACTCCAGCACCATGTGGATGTTCGGGTTGCCGACGCGCCGAGTGAGCGTCGCCCCCTCGAACTCCAGGCGCAGCATGGCCAGATCCTTGACGTGCACAGTCAGCAGGAAGACGCCGGGACTGCGCTCGACGACGTAAGCCGCGCTGCCGTCGCCACACTGCAGCTCGCGCTGGTAGAAGGCGGAGATTGTCTGGCGAAGCGCGGCGAGCGCGGCCGCCGAGGTGTCGGGCGGGCGCTTCACACCGAGGTCGTGCTGCTGCGCCTGCGTGCCGTGCCGTTCCAGGTAGTCGAACTCGCAGGCGCGCTCGAACAGATCGCGGTGACGGGCATACAGCCAGAACGAGCGGTGGATGTCGCTCTGGCACGCCACCAGGCCCATCAGGGCGCTGCCGCCCCCAGCCGCAGCGGCCTGAAACACGGCCTGCTTTCTGAAGTGGCTGCGGGCCTGGCACGCCGAGAACATGCCCGAGGCCATCGACCTCGATGTCGTGCGGCAGATGCTGCCAACCACGCCGTACGGCATTGGGGTCCGGGAGATCAAGCAGCCGATGCCGCTCGACATCAGCGGCTTCGAAGGCAGTCTGGTGCGCAATCCCGATGACGCCGCCGAGTGGGGCATCCTCTACAACGGCAGCGCGAGCCCCGAACGTCGCCGATTCACCATCGCCCACGAACTGGGCCACTTCATCCTCCACCGCAGTACGCAGACCCACTGGAACTGCGGCAGATCACGCGGCTTGCGGTCGCCGACCACGATGGGCGTGTGCGTGCAACCCGCCGCCG
>JBKBVY010000340.1:0-2563 GCA_046289335.1 Roseateles sp.
GCGATGCCCAGTGCCACCGGCACGTCCATGCCCAGCCGGCGCGCCTTCAGCTGCCGCCAGGCGCCGCCGAAGAAGGGGCCGGCCGAGAAGGCCATGACCGGCAGCGTCAGCACCCAGCTGGCCCAGCGCAGCAGGCGGTCCAGGTCGGGCGTCAGCTCACCCGGGCCGGCCACGTAGGCGGGCGTCGCCAGCATCATGACCTGCATCATCAGGAAGCCGGCCACGAACACGCGCCACAAGGCCTGGCGCCGCTCGCGGCGGCGCAGCTCGCGCGCCGGGGCGGCCACGTCGGGCGTCGCGCCATAACCGATGGACTGCAGGGCCGCCAGCACGTCGGCCAGCGCCAGCCTCGACGGCTGCCAGCGCAGCGCCAGCCGGGCCGAGGCCGGGTTGACGCTGGCGGCCTCCACGCCCGGCAGCCTGGCCAGCGCGGCTTCGATCAGGCCCGAGCAGGCCGCGCAATGCATGCCCGACACCTGGAACTGCGACAGCGCCGCCCCGGCCGGGCCATCCGGCCAGGTCGTGAAGGGGGCTAGGCGTTGCGCGTCGGCCTCGGCCGCGGGCAAGCCTGGGGGGGAGGCGCTCACGCCGATAATCTAGACCGCACCCTCCGAGCCGCTCATGATCTGCATCAAAGCCTTCGCAATCGCCTTCCTGGGTCTGTTCGCGGGCGTGACGTCCGCCCAGGACGCGCCCCAGCAGCTGCGCAGCATCCCGCTGACCGCGGGCATGCACGTCATCCAGGCCGAGGTGGCCGTCACGCCCGAGCAGCGCGCCATCGGCCTGATGCATCGCAAGACCATGCCGCCCAACCACGGCATGCTGTTCGTCTTCGAGGACGCGCAGCCGCAGTGCTTCTGGATGAAGAACACGCTGCTGCCGCTGTCCATCGCCTTCGTGGCCGACGACGGCAGCATCGTCAACATCGCCGACATGAAGCCGCTGGACGAGACCTCCCACTGCTCGGCCAAGCCGGTGCGCTTCGCGCTGGAGATGAACCAGGGCTGGTTCTCCAAGCGCGGGCTCAAGGCGGGCAGCAAGCTCAAGGGCCAGCCGTTCGGGAACTAGGAACGCAATTTGCGTGACATGGGAGCCCTCGGCATCACAGGAGGCTCTGGCATGTCGGATCTCTCGGTTCCCGTGGACGCCGCCAACGACGCGTCCGCCACCCGTTTCTCCCACGTCAAGCCCAGGGACACGCCCTGGCGCAGCGACGGCTTGAGAGACTTCTTCCTCTACCGCGACCTGGGCGTGGCCGCCGCAACCAACGGGCGCGTCATCGCGCACCTTGTGAAGGCGAACATGGCCCCCGAAAAGGGCACGGGATGGCACCGCCATGAGGCGGACTTCCAGATCGTCATCATGACCAAGGGCTGGGCCAGGTTCATGTACGGCGACCAGGTCACGCTGGTGGAGGCCGGCGACTGCGTGCACCAGCGGCCCGGCATCGTGCACTACCTGTTCGACTACTCGCCGGACATGGAGTACCTGGAGATCGTGTCGCCGGCCGACTTCAAGACCGTGGACATGCCCGCCCCCTGCGAGGTGCCGGCGCCGTCGACCTGGCCGCAGACCTCGTTGCTCTAGCTAGACAAGGCCGAGGCCACGCGCCAGTTCTACGAGGAATACCTGGCCGTGGCCGACCTGTCCGCCGACTTCTACCTGGAGACCGTGGAGCGCGTGTTCCAGACCTTCGACCTGCCGCGCGGCGAGCTGCGGTTCAAGGGCCGCAAGGTCAACCCGGCGGCCATACGCCGCACGGCGCTGCCGACCATCGAGGGCGAGCGCGACGACATCTGCTCGGTGGGCCAGACGCTGGCCGCGCAAGCCCTGGCCAGCAGCCTGAAGCTCTACCTGCGGACCCACTACATCCAGCCCAACGTGGGCCACTACGGCGTGTTCAGCGGGCGGCGCTGGCAGCACCAGGTCTATCCGCTGGTGCGGCATGTGATCCAGGTCTCGCAATGAAAAAGGCCGGCATCGGCCGGCCTTTGCATCGGAGGGAAGCCGATCAGGCGAAGTTCGCCTCGGCAAACTGCCAGTTCACGAGATTGCTCAGGAAGGTCTCGACGAACTTGGGACGCAGATTGCGGTAGTCGATGTAGTAGGCGTGCTCCCACACGTCCACGGTCAGCAGGGCCTTGTCGGCGGTGGTCAGCGGCGTGCCGGCGGCGCCGGTGTTGACGATGTCCACCGTGCCGTCGGGCTTCTTGACCAGCCAGGTCCAGCCCGAGCCGAAGTTGCCCACGGCGCTCTTCACGAAGGCTTCCTTGAAGGCGGCGTAGCTGCCCCACTTGGCGTTGATGGCCGCGGCCAGCGCGCCGCTGGGCTCGCCGCCGCCGTTGGGCTTCATGCAGTTCCAGAAGAAGGTGTGGTTCCAGATCTGGGCGGCGTTGTTGTAGATGCCGCCGGAGCTCTTCTTGACGATCTCTTCGAGCGTCATGGACTCGAACTCGGTGCCCTTCTGCAGGTTGTTCAGGTTCACGACATAGGCGTTGTGGTGCTTGCCGTGGTGGAACTCCAGCGTCTCCTTGCTGTAGTGCGGAGCCAGCGAATCGATGGG
>JBKBVY010000341.1:0-2485 GCA_046289335.1 Roseateles sp.
GGTCAGCAGGTCGTGGATGGTCAGCGGCCGGCGCGCCTTCTCGGTGCCGCCCTGGGCTAAAGCCACCTGCAGGTTGGCGAAGGCCGGCAGGAACCTGGCCACCGGGTCCTTCAGCTGGAAGCGGCCTTCCTCGTACAGCATCATCACCGCCACCGAGGTCAGCGCCTTGGTCATGGACGCGATGCGGAAGATGGTGTCCGTGCGCATGGGCTTGCCAGCCTCGACGTCCTGGTGGCCATAGGCCTTGAACACCACCGGCTTGCCGTCGCGCATGACGACCATCACGCCGCCGGCCAGCTGCTGGCGGGCGATCTCGTCGTGGATGACCGTGTCCAGCCGCTGCAGGCGCTCGGCCGAGAAGCCGGCGACCAGCGCAGGCTTGGGCGGCGCGGCGGTCGTGACGGGAGCGTGGGTCAGCGCGGCGCAGGCCAGCGCCAGAGCAAGGGCGGTCTTGTTCATCGGGAGCGGAATCAATCGCCCAAAGGGCGTTGCTGCGTGAAGCCGGGGCTGGTCGCCATTCGGAACTGCTCGGGCGGCAGGGGCTGGTCTGGCGAGAGGGTGCCGAGATCATCGCGCAGCTGCGCAGCCACCGGCAGCCTGGCCTCGCGCAGGCCCAGCGCCACCAAACGGGCCAGTTGCATGGCGCCGTAGTTGTTGTGGTGGGTGTTGTCCAGCTTGCCGTTGTTCATCGGATGCGCGGCTTGCGAGCGCTCGGGGCCCAGCGTCTCATAGAAGCGGATGCTCATCGCGTTGAGGTCGATGAAGGCCAGCTTCATGTCCTGCGCGACGGCGCGGGCGGCGTTGGCGTATTCGGTCAGGCTGGGGCGCAACTTGGCCGTGACGGGGTCGAAGTTGCGGCGCTCCATCGACGACACCACCACCGGCACGCCGCCGCGCGCCAGGATGGCCTCGGCATGCGTGCGCAGCTCGGCCTGGTAGGTCTGGGCGTTGCCGCTGCCGTCCTTCTGCTGCTTCTGGTCGTTGTGGCCGAACTGCAGCAGCACCGTGTCGCCTGGCTGCAGCGTGGAGAGAATCTTGTCGAGGCGGCGGCGGGCCAGCGAGTCGCGCAAGGTCTCGCCCGACTGGGCATGGTTGGCCACGGCCACCGTGGGCTTGAACAGGCCGGTGAGCATCTGACCCCAGCTGGTATAGGGCTCGCCGAACTGGTCGGCCACGGTGGAGTCGCCCAGCAGGTAGACGGTGGGCACCTTGACGGGCTCGATGGCCAGCCGTTGCAGCGCCGGTTTCGTGCCGTTGATCTCCAGCGTCAGGCGGCGGTCCCAGGCCCAGGCCTCGCTGGCGATCTCGCGCTCCTTCAGCTTCACGCGGCCGGGTTCGATGCCGGGAGCGGCGGTGATGTTGGCGGTGCGCACGTTGACGATGAAGCTGTGCGTCTCGGTCCTGCCGGCGGGCAACTGGATGCCGTCCAGCATCAGGCGGCGCAGCTCGGCCTTGACAGTGGTGTCGCTGGCGGCGGCGCCGCCCAGCGTGGCAGTGACGCGGTAGTTGCCCTCGGGCAGGTCCACCGAGAAGAAGTAGGGCTGGCCGGCGGCGTTGCGCTTGTCGTCCGCCTCGAAGCCATGGCCGCGCTCGCGGGAATAGGCCGTGTCGGCCGACACGGCGACTTCGCCCGCCGCGGGCTTGCCGTCGAAGGCGAAGCGCAGCGATTGTTGCGCCCAGGCAGGTGCTGCCAGCAGGCTGGCGACGAGCAGCAGATGCTTCATCTCAATCCTTGAGGTGTTCGCCCACCAGGGCCAGGTTCTGGATGGCCGCCAGCCCCCATTGCGCGGTGTCGTTGGTGGAGATCCACGGCGCCTCGTCCACCGGGTTCAGCGCCAGCGGCCCGGCCACGCGCGTGGTCTTCAGCGTCTTCACGCCGCGCGGGTCGTCGCTCCAGAACTCCTTCCAGGCGCGCTGCGCCAGCGCCGCGTCCTGCTTCTGCGCCGCGGCGAAGGCCGTCAGCCGCGAGTGGCCCACGAACAGCGCATTGCCGCCGCCGTGCGGCGCGCCCAGCGCCTTGACCTGCTGGTCGCGCGGCGCGTTGTACAGCTCGCAGTACTGCAGCCAGGCCGCCTTGAACGCGGGCTCGTCGATGAGCTCCAGCAGCTCGGCCATCATCTCCACGGCGCCGAACACGGCGCTGAGGTGGCTGGCGCTGAGCCGGTCGCCGCTGACGTTGTGGAAGGCGCCCTCGTTGGGCCCGCTGGGCTCGTAGCCGCCGCTGCCGGTGAAGAAGCCCTTGGGCATGGCCGCAATGCCCTTCATGCCGCGCAGCAGCTTGTCGCGCCAGCGCGTGTCGCCGGTGCGCTCCCATTCGGTCAGCGTGTTGGCGACGATGGAGCCCCAGTCGGTGCCGAAGCCGATGCGCGCGGGCCAGGGACCCTTGTCCACGCGGCCGGCGATCTTGCGCACCGGGTCCACCTCGTCCATCTTGGCGTCGGCGTGCAGCACCTCGCGCATCACGTCGCCCACGCGCTCGTCGGCG
>JBKBVY010000342.1:0-2457 GCA_046289335.1 Roseateles sp.
CCGGCTGCGCGCCACGGCGGGCGGTCTGCCGGTGCGGGCGCTGGCCGACGAACTGCAGCTGAGCGAGCGCCGCCTGCAGCAGCTCTTTGCCGCGCAGCTGGGCCTGACGCCCAGCGCCTGGCGCCGGCTGCAGCGCCTGCACGGCACGCTGCGCCTGCTGCGCACGGCCGAGACGCAGCCCTGGGCCGAGCTGGCCCTGTGCGCCGGCTACTGCGACCAGTCCCACCTGGTCAACGAGTTCCGCACGCTGTGCGGGCTGACGCCGCAGCAGTTCCTGCGCCGTGCGGTTTCGGGTTCTTCCAAGACGGCCGCCGGCATGGCCGACTAAGGTCCAGGCTCCCAGAACTCGTTCGCAGCCCATCCATGAAGAGCCTCCAAGATTGCATCGCCGTCGTGACCGGCGCCAGCCGTGGCGCGGGCCGCGGCATCGCCGTCGAGCTGGGTGCCGCCGGCGCCACGGTCTACGTGACCGGCCGCAGCCGGCGCGGCCAGCCGGCGCCGGGCTATGAGCAGATCCAGACGCTGTCCCGGCTGGCCGAACTGCCGGGCAGCATCGACGACACCGCCGACGAGGTGACGCGCGCCGGCGGCCGCGGCATCGCGGTGGCCTGCGACCACACGGACGAAGCGCAGGTGCAGGCGCTCATCGATCGGGTGCTGCGCGAGCAGGGCCGGCTGGACCTGCTGGTCAACAACGCCTGGGGCGGCCACGAGACCTTCGACGGTGTGTTCCAGGCGCCGTTCTGGGAGCGCCCCATGGCGCACTGGACCGCGATGTTCGACCACGGCGTGCGCAACCACCTGCTGTGCAGCCGGCTGGCCGCGCCGCTGCTGGTGAGCCAGGGCCGCGGGCTGATCGTGACGACGACCTTCTGGGACCGGGATCGCTACCTGCAGGGCCATCTCTACTACGACCTCGCCAAGGCGGCCATGACGCGGCTGGCCTTCGGCATGGCGCAGGAGCTGCGGCCGCATGGCGTGGCGTCGGTGGCGCTGTCGCCGGGCTGGATGCGCACGGAGTTCGTGCTGGCCGGCCATGGCACCGACGAGGCCCACTGGCAGGAGCAGCCGGCGCTGGCCCGCACCGAGTCGCCCCGCTACCTGGGCCGCGCGGTGGTGGCCCTGGCCGGCGACCCCAACGTGCTGAGGCACAGCGGCCGGGTGCTGCGCGTGGGGGACCTGGCGCCGCTCTACGGCTTCACCGACATCGACGGCCGCGTGGTGCCGCCGTTCGAGCTGGACGACGCCGTCACTTGATGCGCTGCTTCTCCAGCTTGCGCGCCAGCGTGCGGCGGTGCATGCCCAGCCGCCTGGCGGTCTCGCTGATGTTGAAGCCGGTCTCGGCCAGCACCTCGTGGATGCGCTCCCACTCCAGCGTCTTGATGGACGCAGTCTGGCGCTCGGTGACCTCCACGTCGGCATCGCCCTGGCGACGGGCGAAGGCGGCCTCGATGTCGTCGGTGTTGGCCGGCTTGGCGAGGTAGTGGCAGGCGCCCAGCTTGATGGCTTCCACGGCGGTGGCGATGGACGCATAGCCGGTCAGCACGACGATGAGGACCTCGGGGTCCCAGCCGTGCAGGTGCTGCACGCAGCTCAGGCCCGAGGCGCCGCCGGCCAGCTTCAGGTCCACCACCGCGTGGCCCAGCTCCTGGTCGTCGGGCAGTTGCTCCAGCAGCGCCTTCATGTCGTCCAGGCCGGTGGCGCGCAGCACGCGCCAGCCGCGGCGCTCGAAGGAGCGGCTCAGCGTGCGGGCAAAGCTGTCGTCGTCCTCGACGATGAGCAGGAGGCGGTCTTCTTCAGGCATGCGGCAGTGATTGTCTGGGCAGCAGGGAAGCCAGCGGCAGCGTGAGGGTGACGGCAGCGCCGCCCTCGGGCAGGTTGCGGGCCTCCAGCCGCCCGCCCAGCGTGCGCGCCACGTTGACGGACAGGAACAAGCCCATGCCGCGGCCGTGCTGGCCCTTGCTGCTCTGGTAGGGGTCGCCGAAGCGGGCCAGCCGCTCGGCGTCGAAGCCGGGGCCGCGGTCCAGCACGCTCAAAGACAGCGTCTCGCCGTCCGCGCAGGCAGCCCGCAGCGTGAGCGGCTGGCCGGGGGCCGCCTCGGCGGCGTTGTCCAGCAGGTTGGCCACCACCTGCAGCAGCGCGCTGTCGGAAATGATCTGCAGCTCCGGCAGGCCCTCGCAGTGCAGTTGCAGCTCGGCGCCCGGATGCGCAGCGCGCCAGTGCTGCGCCAGGCCGTCGATGAAGACCTGCAGCGTGGTCAGGCGCGGCGCCTCGCCGCGCATCTCGCCGGCCGACATCAGGATGCCGGTGACGATGGCCTTGCAGCGCAAGACCTGGCGCTGCATCTCCTCGATCTCCTCGCGCAGCTCGGGCTCGGCCGCGAACGGCGCCATGTGAGCCCAGTCGCCCAGGATGACGCTGAGCGTGGCCAGCGGCGTGCCCAGCTCATGCGCGGCG
>JBKBVY010000343.1:0-2411 GCA_046289335.1 Roseateles sp.
TGTTCGACATCTAAACCCAAGGACGGACGAGCATGACTACCAAGCAATTCGACGTCGTCGTCATCGGCGGCGGCCCCGGCGGCTACATCGCAGCCATCCGCGCGGCGCAACTGGGCATGAACGTCGCCTGCGTCGACGAGTGGAAGAACGAGAAGGGCGGCCCGGCCCCGGGCGGTACCTGCACCAACGTCGGCTGCATCCCGTCCAAGGCGCTGCTGCAGTCGTCGGAGCACTTCGACCACGCCGGCCACCACTTCGCCGAGCACGGCATCAGCCTGGACAACCTGAAGATCGACGTCGCCAAGATGATCGGCCGCAAGGATGCGGTCGTGAAGCAGAACAACGACGGCATCCTCTACCTGTTCAAGAAGAACAAGGTCACGTTCTTCCACGGTCGCGGCAGCTTCGTCGCCGCCAAGGACGGTGGCTATGAGCTCAAGGCCGGCGACGAGACCGTGTTCGCCAAGCAAGTCGTGCTGGCCACCGGCTCCAACGCCCGCCAGCTGCCCGGCGCGGAGTTCGACGAAGAGCTGATCCTGTCCAACGACGGCGCGCTGCGCATCCCGGCCGTGCCCAAGAAGCTGGGCGTTATTGGCTCGGGCGTCATCGGCCTGGAGATGGGCTCGGTCTGGCGCCGCCTGGGCTCCGAGGTCACCATCCTCGAAGCCATGCCGGCCTTCCTCGCCGCCGCCGACGAGGGCGTGGCCAAGGAAGCGGCCAAGGTCTTCAAGAAGCAGGGCCTGGACATCCAGCTCAGCGTCAAGATCACCCAGGTCACCAAGGGCAAGAAGGACGTCACCGTCGCCTACACCGACGCCAAGGGCGCCGAGCAGACGCTGGTGGTGGACAAGCTCATCGTCTCCATCGGCCGCGTGCCCAACACCATCGGCCTGAACCCCGAAGCCGTGGGCCTGAAGCTGGACGAGCGCGGCGCCATCGTGGTGGACGACGAGTGCAAGACCAACCTGCCGGGCGTCTGGGCCGTGGGTGACGTGGTGCGCGGCCCCATGCTCGCGCACAAGGCCGAGGAAGAGGGCGTGGCGGTGGCCGAACGCATGGCGGGCCAGCATGGCCACGTCAACTTCAACACCATCCCCTGGGTCATCTACACCTCGCCCGAGATCGCCTGGGTCGGCAAGACCGAGCAGCAGCTGAAGGCCGAAGGCGTGGCCTACAAGGCCGGCCAGTTCCCCTTCCTGGCCAACGGCCGCGCCCGCGCGCTGGGCGACACGACCGGCTTCGTCAAGTTCCTGGCCGACGCCAAGACGGACGAGATCCTGGGCGTGCACATCATCGGCCCGTTCGCGTCCGAGCTGATCTCGGAAGCCGTCGTCGCGATGGAGTTCAAGGCCTCGGCCGAGGACATCGCCCGCATCTGCCACGCCCACCCGTCGCTGTCCGAGGCGACCAAGGAAGCGGCGCTGGCCGTCGACAAGCGCACGCTGAACTTCTGATCGGCACGCGCAAGCAGCAAGGGGCGGCCTGAACAGTCGCCCCTTTTTTCTTCATGACCTCCGTCACCGAGCTTTACCAGCAAACCCTCAAAGAGCGCGGCTTCAAGGCCGACGAGGCGCAGCTGCGCGCCATCGCAGCGCTGCAGCGCTGCCAGGACGAATGGGCCGCCTACAAGGCGCGGCGCAGCAATGCGGTGGCCAAGCTGCTGGTGCGCCCGCCCATCCCGCGCGGCGTCTATATGTACGGCGGCGTGGGGCGGGGCAAGAGCTTCCTGATGGACTGCTTCTTCCAGGCCGTGCCGCTGCAGCGCAAGACGCGGCTGCACTTTCACGAGTTCATGCGCGAAGTGCACCGCGAGCTGCAGGAGTTGAAGGGCATCGCCGACCCGCTGGACGAACTGGGCAAGCGCATCGCGCGGCGCTTCCGGCTGATCTGCTTCGACGAGTTCCACGTCGCCGACGTGACCGACGCGATGATCCTGCACCGGCTGCTGGACGCGCTGTTCCGCAACCGCGTGTCCATCGTCACCACGTCCAACTTCCACCCCGACGAGCTCTACCCCAACGGCCTGCACCGCGACCGCATCCTGCCCGCCATCGAGCTGCTGAAGGCCCAGCTGGAGGTCATCAACGTCGACGCCGGCATGGACTACCGGCGCCGTACGCTGGAGGACATGAACCTCTACCTCACGCCGCTCAACGAAGACACCGAGGCGGCGCTGACCCAGGCCTTCGACTCGCTGGCCGAGGCCCAGGACGAGGACCGCAAGCTGACGATCGAGCACCGCGCGATCTGGGCGCGCCGCCGTGCCGGCGGCGTCGTGTGGTTCGACTTCCAGACGCTGTGCGGCGGCCCGCGCTCGCAGAACGACTACCTGGAGCTGGTCAGCCAGTTCCACACCGTCATCCTGTCCGACGTGCCCGAGATGCCCGTGCGGCTGGCCAGCGAGGCGCGCC
>JBKBVY010000344.1:0-2212 GCA_046289335.1 Roseateles sp.
CAGCCCGCCGCCGGCCGCTGCGGCCAGCAGCACGGCCAGCGTGACACGCGCGGGCGTCGCGCCGCAGCGCGCGGCGGGCGAAGGGCAGGGCGCCGCTGAGGCCGGCGGCGGCAAGGCGGTGGCGGATGTACTGCGCCGTCTCCGCCTCGGACAGCGCGCCGAGGTGAAAGCGCGCGATCACGCGCTGGGCGAGCTGCTCCAGCTCGGGCCGCGCCAGCATCGCGCGCAGCTCGGGCTGGCCGATCAGCACCACCTGCAGCAGCTTGCGCTCCGCGGTCTAGAGGTTGGTCAGCAGGCGCAGCTGCTCCAGCACATCGGCCGAGAGGTTCTGGGCCTCGTCGATGATGAGCACGTTGTTGCGCCCGGCCGCATGCTGGCCCAGCAGGAAGGCGTTCAGCGGGTCGACGAAATCCTTCACCGTGCGCGCGGCAGCCGGCACCGGCGGCATCGGCACATGGAACTCGTCGCACACGGCCTGCAGCAGCTCCACCACGGTGAGCTTGGGGTTGAAGATGTAGGCGACATTGCAGTTCGCCGGGATCTGCTCCAGGAAGCAGCGGCAGACGGTGGTCTTGCCGGCGCCGATCTCGCCGGTCAGCAGCACGAAGCCGCCGCCGTCCAGCCCGTACAGCAGGTGGGCCAGCGCCTCCCGGTGGCGCTCGCTCATGAAGAGGTAATGCGGGTCCGGCGCGATCGAGAACGGCGCTTGTCTCAAGCCGAAGAAGGTCGCGTACATGGGGCGGCAGGATAACCATGCCGCCGCAGCACCGCGGCGGCCTCAGGGCGCGGGCGGCTCCAGCCGGCCCAGCACGCGCAGGGCCTGGCCCGTCCAGCGCAGGGCCACCCCCTCGCCGGAGGCGGGGAAGATGTCGGTCAGCCCGGTGATGTTGACCTGGTGCGTCACCACCACCAGCAGGCCGGGGCCGCGCCAGCCGGCCAGCAGCTGGCGGGCGTCGCGCAGCATCGGGCCCTCGCGCTCCGGCTGGCGGAAGAACGAGCCGAAGGCCGGCTGCGCCTGCACCGGCAGATCGGGGAAGGCCAGCCGCGCGGTGTCCAGCGTGCGGCACCAGGGCGAGGCCCACATGGCCGTCACGCGCAGCGGGCCCAGGCGCTGGCGCAGCTGCTCGCCGATGCGGCGCGCCTGGTCGCGGCCGGCGTTGCTGAGGTTGCGCTGGGTGCTGCAGTCGCCCAGGCGCAGGCCGTCGGGGTCGCCGCCGCCGGGGGCCAGCGCATGGCGGAACAGCAGCACGTCGCCGTCGCGCAGCGTCAGCGCTGCGGCGGGTGTCGCCAGGCACAGGGTCAGCAGGCAGAGCCAGCAGGCGAGGGCGGTCTTCATGGCCGGCGATTCTGCGGGCAGCCCGGCCGCGCCGCCGCCTGCCGGCGCAAGACCCCACCGCGGGTTATGGCGGGCCACCATGTGCCCATGCCCGCCCCGGCGCACGCCGGCTAAAGTGCCGACATGACTAGACAAGCTGCATCCCCCCGCCTGGCCGGCCACGCGCTGGTCGAGGCGCTGATCGCCCATGGTGTCGACACGGCCTTCGGCGTGCCCGGTGAGTCCTTCCTTGCGGTGCTGGACGGCTTCCACGAGCATGCGGAGCGCTTCCGCTTCATCGCCTGCCGCCAGGAGGGCGGCGCGGCCTTCATGGCCGAGGCGCAGGGCAAGCTGACCGGCAAGCCCGGCATCTGCTTCGTGACCCGCGGCCCGGGCGCGACGAATGCCAGCATCGGCCTGCACACGGCCTTCCAGGACAGCACGCCGATGATCCTGTTCATCGGCCAGGTGGCCAGCGACCAGCGCGACCGCGAGGCCTTCCAGGAGGTGGACTACCGCCAGATGTTCGGCCCCGGCACGCTGGGCATGGCCAAGTGGGTGGGCGAGGTGCACGACGCCGAGCGCCTGCCGGAGTACGTGGCGCGCGCCTTCCACACCGCCCAGCAGGGCCGGCCCGGCCCGGTGGTGCTGGTGCTGCCGGAGGACATGCTGACCCAGCCCATCACCGCGCCCATCGTCGCGCCGGCCCGCCCGGCCGAGGCCGCGCCCACGCCGGCCGCGCTGGCCGAGCTGGCCCAGCGTCTGGCGGCGGGGATCGCGACGCGCTCGCCCTTCGTCCTGGCCCACCCGGTCGAATCCAATACGGTCTTCGTCCGCATGCCGGCCGAGGCGCACCAGAGGCTTAAGGCCCTGGGCTGGGCCTGCTATCAGTTCGAC
>JBKBVY010000345.1:0-2211 GCA_046289335.1 Roseateles sp.
CCACCAGCTGGCGCAGCTCGGCCGTGGCCTCGCCCAGGATGACGCCGCCGCCCGTGTAGATGTAGGGGCGCTTGGCCTGCAGCAGCAGCTGCACGGCCTTGCGGATCTGGCCGCTGTGGCCCTTCTTGGCCGGGGTGTAGGAGCGCATCTCGATGCGGTCCGGATAGCTGAACGTGGTCTTGGCCAGCGACACGTCCTTGGGGATGTCCACGACCACCGGGCCGGGGCGGCCGGTGCGGGCGATGTGGAAGGCCTTCTTCAGCGTCAGCGCCAGGTCGCGCACGTCCTTGACGAGGAAGTTGTGCTTGACGATGGGGCGCGTGATGCCCACCGTGTCGCACTCCTGGAAGGCATCCAGGCCGATGGCCGGCGTCGGCACCTGACCCGTGATGATGACCATCGGGATCGAGTCCATGTAGGCCGTCGCGATGCCGGTCACCGCATTCGTCACGCCGGGGCCCGACGTGACCAGCGCCACGCCGACCTCACCGGTCGCGCGGGCAAAGCCGTCAGCGGCATGCACGGCGGCCTGCTCGTGACGCACCAGCACGTGCTGGATGCTCTGCTGCTTGTAGAGCGCGTCGTAGATGAAGAGCACCGCGCCACCGGGATAGCCCCAGAGGTGACGCACCCCTTCGGCCTGCAGGCAGCGAACGAGGATCTCGGAGCCGTTGAGCTCCGCGGTGGGGGAAAGGGGGGATTGGGAGTTCGGCTGCGCCGGGGCGGCGCGCTTGAGTTCCGCGGCAGACGTATCCATGTTTGAACCTCAGTGAATTTCTCTAACGAAAAACCGTTGGTGCCCCTCTTCACGCCCTCATGAGGCGGATTCGGAACCTGCGCGATCAACGTTGGGACCCCAGTCGGGCGGCCATCGTGAGAGCATTGACTCTTTGTGCGAAGCAGCATTATGCCGGGCAAAAAGCATTCAGCCTTCGTATGCCGCGAATGCCATAATCCGCGCCGCCGTCCGGACCCGCCCACGCCTTGGCCACAGACAAAGAACTCAACGAATTCCTGCGCAGTGCGGACCGCCGTGCCTTCAAGCGCACGGCCTACCTGGTCCGCGATGACGATGCCGCCCTGGACATCGTGCAGGATGCCATGATCAAGCTGGCCGAGAACTACTTTGACCGGCCGGCCGCGGAGTTGCCGCTGCTGTTCCAGCGCATCCTGTCGAACGCGACGATGGACTGGTTCCGCCGCCAGAAGGTGCGCAATGCGGTCATGACCAGCCTGTCCGACTTCGACGGTGCGGATGGCGACGGCGACTTCGACCTGCTGGAGATCCTGGAAACCCAGGACGGCGCGCTGGGCGCGCTGAGCGCGGCGGACGAAGTCAGCCGGGCGCAAATCTTGCAACGAATTGAAGCGGAGGTGGAGCAACTGCCCACGCGTCAACGGGAAGCCTTCCTGCTGCGTTACTGGGAAGAGCTGGATGTCGCGGAGACCGCCTCGGTCATGGGTTGCTCGGAAGGCAGTGTCAAGACGCACTGCTCCCGGGCCGTTCATGCATTGGCCAAGGCGCTCAAAGCCAAGGGGATCACCTTATGAAGTCGTCACAAATTCTTGCCCCTACCGAACTGGATGCACGCCTGGAGGCCAGCGCCAGGCGCTTCGGCCTGCGGGTGGCCGCCGGGCTGACCGAACGCAGCGCGACGCTGCCCCACGAGGTCTCGGAGCGGCTGCGCTTCGCGCGCGAGCAGGCGCTCGCACGCGCGGCCCAGGCGCGCGCCGCCGCCAGTGCCGCGGCGGCGGCCGCGGCCAGCCCGCAGGTGATGGGCGTCGGGTCGACGCTGGCCCTGGGCGGTGCGCCGCGCGGATCGCGCCGCGGCGGGTCCGACCTGTGGGCCATGCTGGCATCGGCCCTGCCGCTGCTGCTGCTGGCCGCCGGTCTGCTGCTGATCGAGCATGGCCAGGTCAACGAACAGATTGCCGCCGCAGCGGAGGTCGACACGGCCTTGCTGAGCGACGACCTGCCGCCGGCCGCCTTCACCGATCCGGGCTTCGCGGAGTACCTCCGCGACGCGGAAGACTGACCGGATGCGCATGACGACCCGAGTCGCACGCCCCTCGGCCCCCTGCTTCTCGTTGCTGACCGCCCTGCTGCTGTGCGCAGCGGGGTTTTCTGCTTTTGCGCAGCCGGCGGACCCGGCGTCGGCGCCCGAGCCGGCGGCCAGCGCGGCCCTGCCGCCCGCCGCCCCGGCCAGCCGC
>JBKBVY010000346.1:0-2208 GCA_046289335.1 Roseateles sp.
CCATGCGCGTGCACAAGTCGGTGCGCTACATGGTGACGCCGCTGAATGCGGTCTATTCGCTGGCCGCCGTGGCCGCGCGCAGCCAGGCTGCGCCGTCCGGCCCGCCTGCGGTCATCGGCGCCGATGCCCGGCTGCTGCCGCGCGCCGAGGGCACCAAGCCGCCGCTGCTGCTGCTGGTGGTGGGCGAAACGGCCCGGGCCATGAACTTCAGCCTGAACGGCTACCCGCGCCCCACCAACCCGGAGCTGGCCAAGCTGCCGGTGCTCAGCCTGCGCGACGTCACGTCCTGCGGCACGGCCACGGCCGCCTCGCTGCCCTGCATGTTCTCGCCGCTGGGCCGCGAGGCCTTCCTGGACCTGAAGGGCCCGCAGGAAAACCTGCTGGACGTGCTGCAGCGCGCCGGCCTGGCGGTGCTGTGGCTGGACAACCAGAGTGGCTGCAAGGGCTTGTGCGACCGCGTGCCCAACAGCTTCACCGCCCAGCTGCCTGCGGGCGCCGCGCCACTGCCGCCGGGCCTGTGCGACGGCGAGGAATGCTTCGACGAGGCCTTGCTGCACGAGCTGGACAAGCGCATCGCCGCGCTGGACCCCGAGCGCCTGAAGCGCGGGCTGGTGCTGGTGATGCACCAGATGGGCAGCCACGGGCCGGCTTATTTCAAGCGCTCCCCGCCCGACCTCAAGCCCTTCCAGCCGGAATGCCGCAGCAACGCGCTGCAGCGATGCCCGCGCGAGCACGTCGTCAACGCCTACGACAACACCCTGGTGACCACCGACCGCCTGCTGGCCCGCAGCATCGCCTGGCTGCAGACGCAAAAAGCCTTCGACGTGGGCATGCTGTACGTGTCCGACCATGGCGAGTCGCTGGGCGAGAAGGGCCTGTACCTGCACGGCATGCCCTACGCGATGGCGCCGCGCGAGCAGACCCATGTGCCGATGATCCTGTGGATGCCCGAGGACGGCGGGCTGGCCGCAACGCTGAAGCCGGGCTGCCTGGCCGGACTGCGGGACCAACCGGTCAGTCACGACCACCTCTTCCACACCGCCATGGGCTGGGTCGGCGCGCGCGCCGATGTCTACAAGGCCGAGTGGGATCTGCTGGCCGGCTGCAGGCAGTGATTCGGCGCTAGAACAGGCAGCCCTGCGCCGACGGCCTGCGCGGCCGGTTGAACAGGGCCAACTGCACCGGCCGCCGCTCGGTGCGCAGGCCCAGCTTGGCGGCCGCCCGCCGCAGCCGCGCGCACAGCAGGTCGGCCCAGACGCCCTCCCCGGTCATACGGCTGCCGAAGCGGGCGTCGTTGTCCTTGCCGCCGCGCATGTCACGGATGCGCGCCATCACGCGCTCGGCGCGGTCGGGAAAGTGCCGGGCCAGCCAGTCCTGAAACAGCGGGTTCACCTCCCAGGGCAGGCGCAGCGGGATGCTGAAGGCGCTGCTCGCACCTGCCGCCGCGGCGGCCTCCAGGATGCGCTCCAGCTCCGGCTCGTTGATGAACGGGATGATGGGCGACACGCTGACGCCCACCGGCACGCCGGCCTCGGCCAGCGCCTGGATCGTGCGCAGCCGCCGCGCCGGTGCGGCGGCGCGCGGCTCCAGGATGCGCGCGAGCTCGTTGTCCAGCGTCGTCACGGACAGGTAGACCGACGCCAGCCCCTGGGCGGCCATGGGGGCGATCAGGTCCAGGTCGCGCTCGATGCCGCTGCTCTTGGTGACGACCGAGAACGGATGGCCGCATTCGGCCAGCACCTCCACGACCCGCCGCGTCAGGCCCAGCCGGCGCTCGACGGGCTGGTAGGCGTCGGTGGCCGTGCCCAGCACCAGCGAGCGCGGCTCGTAGCGCGGCGAGGCCAGCGTCTCGCGCAGGCGCTCGGCCGCGTTGACCTTGGCGACGATGCGCGTCTCGAAGTCCAGCCCCGGCGACAGGTTCAGGTAGCTGTGTGTAAGCCGGGCGAAGCAGTAGATGCAGCCCTGCGTTATGCAGAATTTTATGGCGCTTTGCGCGTTGTCTGTTGATAACGTTACGCGCCGACGGCCAGATTGAGCAAGTGCGCGGGTAGCGCGGCGCTTCGCGGGACCTGATTAGTAATGTGCCTCAGTCCCGCCTCTGATCGCCGGGATTGGGTGCGCTGGGCAGCGCGCGACGTCGACGATCAGCCGAGCGAGCAAACCGCGCAGATCGAAGCGGCGGTTGAAGCGATAGGCGAACGCAGCAAG
>JBKBVY010000033.1:0-11563 GCA_046289335.1 Roseateles sp.
GCCGGCGTGATGGGCGTGTCGGTGGACGTGTCATTCCACGCCGGCGATAGACTGGACAGATAGGCGTTGAGTGCCGCGTAGGCGGTGTAGTAGGCATCCCGCTGGCTGTTGAGGCCGCCCATTGCCGAGGCGCTGGCATAGATGCCCGGCTGCTCGTCATAGATCGCCTGCCAGGCACGGATCAACCCAGGCTTCTCCCCCGCGTCCAGGTAGCCGTTGCTGCGCATCGTGGCCAACGTCGACAGCGCACTGCTCGCATTGCCAGCCGCCGTGGTGGCCGTGCCCTGGGCAGCATCGGCTGCAGCTTGCGCCGCGGCGATGCTGGGCTCCAGAGCAGAGTTGAGCACCGCGCCAGCCTCGAAGTACTCGCGCAGCGAGGGCTCCGTGCCGTCCACCACGTTGACCATCGGGCGGCCGAACGCCTGTTCGTCGGCGGTGGTGGCGTAGTACTGGTATGCGCGGTGGCCGCGTGCGCCGCCCGCTGCATGGCACCAGTTGTTGGCTCCGCTGGGCACCTTGGCGCCGGTCTTGCAATCCCAGATGCCCGCGCTCTCGTGGCTGTGCCCGGTGGAGCCGAAGGGGTAGACGTAACCCACGAACAGGTACCAACGGTCTGTGGCCAGCGATGACCGGTTGATCGACGCGAAATAGGGATTGGTGTTGGGCGTCGTGGTGTTGAGGTCGCACACCGTGCTGCCCTGGACGCCCCAGTAGGCAGAGCCGCTGGCGCCACCCAGCCGCCTGATCGGCACCACGAATCGGTACGCGCGTGTCGGGTCCAGCGTCAGCGAGTTCTGGGCGTCCCAGCCGCCGCCCTGCTCGCCGTCACCGGTCTGCTCTTTGCAGTACCAGACCGTGTCGTTGCCACCGCGAGGGCCCGGGATGCCGAGGTCTGCGCCGCCGGCGGGCGCGGTGTTGACGAGGCGGTTGTACTCGCCGTTTGGCACCCACGGGATCGGTGCATCCTGCCGCCACCAGCTCACGTCAACCAGATTGCCAGCAGCCGTGCTCGCCGCCAACGTGATGATGGCCGTGGCCGGCGCGCTGGTGTTGCCACTGGTGTCTCGATGCCGCAGCCAGAGCGTGTAGGTGCCGGCCAGCGGCTGCAGCCACAGGTAGCTGCTGGCGGCGCCCTGCCAGATCGGCACTGCGGACCCGACATCGGCGCCCAGCAGCAGAACGCTCTCCAGGTAGTCGGCATCCGGGCAAGGGGTCCACGTCACGAGTGCACCGCCCGGCGCGGCTGTCACCACAAGCCCGGCAGGCACCGCCGGGGCTTGGGTCTTGCCGAGGTGCAGAACGCTCGTGCTGCGCCAGTCGCCCACCACGCCCAGCGAGTTGCGCCAGCGCGCCCGAATCACGTAGACCTGCCCTTCCTCCAGACCCAGCATCCAGGCCTCCGTCTCCGTGCCGCTGGCCTCGGGGGCGCGCTGCCAGGCGCTGTCCTGCTCGCGCCGGAACTCGATCTGCAGCGCCCCGCCGCGCTGCACGAGTGCGTCGGTGCTGCCGGCAAATGTCACCCGCACCCGGCTCAGCACCGTGCCATCTGACTGCAGCAGCAGCGTGGCCGTGCCACTCTCGGCCGCCAGGGCTGCCACGGCCGCCACGCGGAATGGGTTGGCCACATGCACCGCCGGGCTCTCCAGCGGCGCTGGGGCGTCCACCTCGTCGTAGAAGCCCTCGTCGTCCTGCGCCAGCGTCAGCGTCACCGGCTGGCCCAGCCGGTAGTCGCGCTTCACCACCCGGAAGGTCTGCGCCTCGATCTGCAGCAGTGAGTTGCTGTAGCGCACCCGCTGTCCCACGCGCAGCTTTAGCGCCGCGCGCTTGCAAGGCACCACCAAGGTCATGCCGCGCGAGCGCTCCACCTGGATGCGTGCCAAGTTGTGTGCCCGCCAGTCGGAGTCGGTGAAAGGCAAGTTCAGGTCTGCCCACAGTTCTCCGCCATCCTCAGCAACGAAGCCGGCATTGCTGTAGGGGGGATAGTCGGTCAGCTGGTCGGCCCGCGCCGGATCGAAGAACTGCCCTCGCAGGCCGTTGAACATCTGCAGCGCCGAGTCGCCCGCCACGCCCTGCACCGGGCCCGCGTTCTGCGCGTCGCCCAAGTCCATCACCGGCGCCGTCCAGGCGCCCGCCTGCAGGTGCCAGGCGCCGGTGTACGTGACGAAGCCCGCCATGCTCTGGCACAGCGCATTCAGCGTCTCGTCGGGGTCGCTGTCGGCGCGGAAGGCGCCGTTGCACGTGTAGCGCTTGCCGTAGTGCAACACCAGGTCCTCGTCGCACACGTTAGCAGCGGCGCTCACACTGCTCTCCACCAGCTGAGTGCTCAACGCCTGCTTGCCCCACTCGGCCCGCAGGAAGTCCGCGGTGCACAGGGCCGGGTTGGCGCTCCACGCCGTGGTGCCCGTGCGGGGGTCATGCACCTTGCGCCCCCTCACGCGCGCGGTCATCTGCGGCGGCCCGCCCTGGAACTCCTGCTCGTTCAGGTCCAGCCGCACGATGGAGTAGCACAGCCCCCGCAGCCGGTCGGTCGCCGTCCAGTCCGGGCACTCAGCCATGGTCATGGCATCTGCGGCTTGGTCTGCGGCGCCCAGGAAGTGGCGCACGCGCAGGCGTGACGACGTCTGCGATTTGTCCACCGTGACGCGCACCGACTTGCCCACCCACGTCGTCGCGAACGGCGGCAGCAGCTGCACCGTGTCTCCCACCAGCGTGCAGTTCTCGCCGCCCAGCGGATAGGCCGGGCCCACCGTTACAACGTCGGAGATGGTCAGCACCCGCACGGCGCCAGGCACTCCGAGGCTGAACGCGCCCCCCGCGCCCACAACGCGGTCCACCGTCACGGTGTCGGTCTCCGCCAGGCTGTAGTTGCCGAACAGCACATTGCCGTCGCCGTCACGCGGGCCGACGCTCACGCCGTTGATGTAGAACTGGGTGATCGCATCGCACTCGTGCGCGGCCCACACGATCACCACGTGCTTGTACTGGTCCTTGTCGCCGCTCGTCAGCACGGCAACGATGGTGCCGCCCACCACCGCCTCGCCGTAGACGATCTGCCATGGGGCCTGCGTGCTCATCACGCTGACGGTGCGGTCCTGCAGGCTGGCGTTGTAGGCGTCGCGCGCCTGGTTGCGGGCCCTGCGCGCCTGCTCGCGAGCATTCACAGCGCCATAGATCGTCACCACCTGCCAAAGCACAGCCTGCGTGGTCGTGATCCACCCCACAAAAGCGAACACTTCTGCAGCAGCGAAAGCGACCAGCGGCGGCATTGCCAGCAGCAAATCACTTGCAGGCCCTGGCCACGCCACCCAGCCGAGCACCACCAGCACCGCCAGCAGCCAACGTGCACGCGCCGTCATACCCGCCACGCCCTCACCGCGCCGTCCATCGACGCGAACCCCAGCCCCTGCGGACCCGGGGCCGCAGCCAGCTCGCCCCAGCACACCGCCAGCACATGATCCTCTCCCTGTGCCAGCCACAGCAGGTCCCCGCGCTGGGCCAGCGCCGGCGGCACTTCGGCCAGGCCCGCCCGCGCCAGCGCCGCCGGGATGCCACCACCAGCCTCGATCTGCCGCCGCGCCGCCAGCGCCGTGCGCCGCTCACCGCGCAGCTCGGCCAGCACGTCGACGCCGCGTAGCGCTTGGGCCGCGTCGGCGGCGAAGCTGGCGCAGTCGTTCAGCCCCCACGCAAAGGGCACATCCTGGCGCGCCAGCATCAACGCGCTGAGCCGGCGGGGCCAGTCAGGTACACGCATGGCTCAGTCCTTCTCCTGGAAGCGCTTGCTCAGCCACGTCTGCGGCTGGCCCACCATGCGCTCGATGCGGCTCAGGCCCGTGTCGCCCGGGTAGCGCCGCTGCTGCTGCGCATGCGTCAGCCTCAGCGAGGTCGCCGCCCGCTTGTCGCGCCCCGGCATCTCGCAGCGCATGACGGCCGCCGCGCCTTCTTTCCCGTCACCAGTGTCGAACCGCAGCTGATCCATCAGCCCGGCCCAGATCACCTCCGGGTCGCCGGCCGGCCGCAGCTCGTCGTCCAGCAGTCCCTGCCAGATCGTGATCGGCCGGCGCCGGTACGGCTCCGGGTTGCCCAGCGCCAGGGACAGCGCGCCCGGGTTGGCCAAGTTCAGCTGCACATCCACCGCCGGGAACTGCAGATCCTCGCTCTGCGCCACCACGCTCACCCCCACCACCGGGCCCAGGCCCTGCCAGGTGTGGCCGAAGTAGTCCAGCGAGTGCGTCCAGTTCGTGTACCGCTGCGTACCCGTCGTGAAGTCCAGCTGCAGCAGCAGCAGCACGCCGGCATGCGGCGCGACCAGGGCCTCGTCTCTCGTGGTCATGGCCGCAGGTCCTCTTCGAAGCTCATCTGCACGCCGCCCACCCGCGCACCGTCCTGCCGCCACTTGGGAGGCTCGCTGGTCATCACGAAGGTGGCCGTGGGCTTCACCAGCAGCAGCGGCGCGCCCGCCGGCGCCACTGCGCGCAGCGGCGGCTCGAACTGCGCCGTGCTGCGGCCAAAGCCGTCGCTGTTCATGCTCACGCTCAAGCGCTTGAGCTCGCCATTGACGCGGAACCAGCTCCCCGCCAGCAGGATTCCCGTCACGCCCGCCGTCCAGCCCTCCAGTTGCAGCGACGCCCCGCTGCCCGCCACGCGCACCACCGGCGCGCCGGTGGCCACGCCCAGCGGCGCCTCGCGGCGCCAGTCCCAGGCGCGCACGCGGTTCACGCCGCCGCGCAGCCGGTCGAAGAACGCCTCCCACGCCGGCACCTCGCTGAGCTTGCGCGGCCCCGTGGTCACACTGAACGCCCAGCGCGGCGCACCCATCGTCTCGGCATAGCTGCTGCCGTCGAACACGCTGCGCCCCTGCAGCTGCGGAACGATCAGCTGCCACTCCACCGAGGCGGGGCGCAGGGCATCGGGCCAGTCGAACGTGAGCATGCCGGCCATGCTGCCGGCCGGGGCAAGACAAATGCAGGGTGGCGGCCCGTCAGGCCTGCCGGCGCGCCATCATGTCCAGCAGCTCCACCTGGGCCGAGCGCATCGCGTTCTGCACCAGCGTGGCAATCTGCGCGCGGTCGCTGCGGCTGTCGATGTAGATGTTGGGCGCAAGCACCACCGAGTTGCCGCCGCGCCCACCGCCGCCGACTGCGCCAGGCGTGTTGGGTGTCACGAACCCATCCTTGCCGCCCATCATGAGGTAAGTGCGGTTGTTCACCGTCAGCAGCTCAGGGCCGCGCTCGTTGACCTCGTACAGGCTGCCGGCACGCGCTGGCCCGCCGCTGGCCAGGCCGCCACGGGTGGGCAGCGACACACCACCGCTGGTCATGCCGTAGCCACTGCCATCCACCGCGCTGAAGGCGCTGTCACCGCCGGCCACGGCACCCAGGATCTGTCCCAACAGCCCCACGGCGCTGTTGCCGCCACCTGCGGCCGCAACCTGCGCCAGAGCCGCCGCGGCTGATGTGGCGGCCAGCGCCAGGTTGCCCATCGCCGTGGAGTTGGCTGTCACGGCCGTGGTGTTCAGGCTGCGGGCCGCCGTCTCGGTGGCCACGCCGGTGGCTGCCGCAGCCCCATCCAGCCCGCCCATGCCCAGCAGACGTGCCACGGCATCGCCCGCCCGCGCCAGAGGCTGAGCGATCACCTGCTTGAACACCATGTCACCGAGCTGCTGCCGCGCGAACTGGCCCAGGCTGTCCAGGCTCAGCTTGCCGCTGCGCATGTACTCGGCCCAGGCTGCCCGCCCGCTGCTCAGCCAGCCGGACTGAAACTCGTCGAAGCTCTCCCGCATCATCCGGGTGTGGTCCTGCCACGCTTCGAGCTGCTTCTGCCACTCGGGCTTGAGCTCCTCGGTGAGCTGGCGCGTTCGCAGCACGATGGCGTCGTTCTTCTGCCGCTCGGCCTGCAGGATCTGCTCGCGCACCGCGGCGGCCTGGTCGGGGTCGCTGGTTTCCAGCCCGGGCAGCCGCGCCCGCAGGCCGCTCAACTGCTCCGCGTAGAAGTCGTTCAGCTGCTCGATGTCCAGCCGCGCGCGCGCTGCGGCGCGGGCGTAGGGGTCGGCAATCAGGTCGGCCGCGGCGGCGGCGTTGGCCTGACGCTGCTGGTCGTTGAGTTGGGCCAGGGCCTGGCGGCGGCGCTCCACGTCGTCCAGCCAGCGCTCGGTGGCGTCGGCGCTGGCCAGCATCACCGCCCTCTCGGCCGCCACGCCGGCGGCCGCCTGGTCTGCCGTGAGCCGCGCGCGGCGGGCCTGCAGTTCGGCCAGGCGGGTCTCGCCATCCAACGCCAGCGCCTGGCGCTGGCCGGCAAGCTCGATCAGCCGCGCCTGCTGCTGGGCGGCCTCGGCAGGGTTCTCGGCCTGGCGCTTGCGCTCCGCGGCAATCTGCTCATCGATGAGCCGGCCGCGCGCGGCCGTGCGCCGCTGCTCGGCGCGGATCTCGGCGTCCACGGTGGCAATCTCGCCCGCCAGGGCCTGCCGGTCCAGCTCGGCGCGGCGCCCGTGGTAGTCGGCCAGGCTCACGCCATCACGCTGGCGCAGGTCTTCCAAGGCCGCGAGGTGGGCACGCAGCTGGCTTTCCCGCGCCGTGGCAATGGCCCGGGCCCGCGCCAGGTCCAGCTCGGCCACAGCCTGGCGCTGGGCCGCGGCCGAGGTGGCCTGCGCCATCTCCACGGCAATGCTGGCTTCGACGTTGGCGCGCTCGCGGTCGCGCAGTTCCTGCTTGCGGCGGGCCACCTCGGCAGCGTCTTCGGCGCTGGTGTCCTTGGGCGCTGCGTTGGACAGGCCGGCCCATGCGTTCTGCGCGCCAGCGCCGCCGCCCTGCACCAGGTTCCAGAACTGCTGCATCAGGGTCAGGCTGCCCTTCACCTCCTCCATCTTCCGGTCCCAGGTGCTGGGCCGCAGGTTGTCGACGAAGGCATCCCAGGCGCCCTTCGCCGAGTCGCCGGCCTTGCGCCACAGGATCTCCACGATGGTGAGGTCTTCGCGCAGCTTCCTCGTGCGCTGGTCCATGGCCGTGGCGTAGGCCTGCTGGGCCACGGTGGCGGCCTCGGTCCAGCGGCCCTGTGCCTGCAGGGACCGGATGTGGTCATACGTGGCCGCAGTCAGGTAGTTCAGCCCCTGGTTCAGGCGCAGGCTGGCCTCCAGCGGCGCGCGGCCCAGGGCCTCGAACTTCGCGGCGGCACTGGCCAGCGGGGCATCCAGCTCGCGCTCCATGTTGATGGCCGTGCTGCTGAAGGCCTGCAGGTTGGCCCGCCCCACCTCCCCCGTGGCGGCCAGCGAGGCCAGCGCGTCCGCCGCCTTGCCCTGCGTGCCCACCACCTCGGCCACCCGTGCCGCCATGTCGGCCATCTCGCGCGCGTTGGTGCCGGCGGCGTTGTTGGTGAGGGTCAGCGCCTGGTTGAACGCATGCGTCTCGCGCGTGGCCTGCACGAAGGCCCCCACCACCGCGGCACCGCCCAGCGCCACGCCGCCCAGCGCCAGCCGGCCCATGGTGAGCTTGCCGGACAGTTCCTCGAACATCGGCCCCACGCCGCCGAACGAATCCTTGATCTGCCCGCCTTGCTGGATGGCCACCAGCCACGCCGGCTGACCGCTGGCCAGCGAGGTGACGATGTCGGTCATCTGCGCAGGCAGCAGCCGCCAGGCGGCTGCGGTCTCGCGCGCGGTCTTGCCGCTGCGCGCCATCTGCTCCGTGTTGCTGCTCAGCCCCTTGCTGGCGCCCTCGGCTTTCTTGCCCATGCCTTCGGTGGTGTCACCGGCCAGCTTCATGCCGTTGGTGAACTCCGGCACGCCCTCGGCGTTGAGCCGGATGCCCAGGGTCTCGACGTTGTCGCTCATGGTGCAGCCTCCTCCAGGGCCTCCAGCGCGGCCCGTTCCATTTCACGCAGCTGGCGAGCCAGGCGCCGCGGGTGCTTCGGCCGCTCCAGCCGCAGCAGCGCGTCCACCTGGCACAGGTCCAGTGCCCGCATGTGCCCATCTGGCGTCAGCAGCCAGCGGTTCTCCAGGTCCAGCCACAGGCGCAGCACGCGCCAGTTCTCGGGCCAGACCACCAGGGGCGCGCCACCGGCCTGGGTCGCATCGTCCGCGGCGGTGTCGTCCTCACCGTCCTCGGCCGCCAGGAACGCCGCTGCGGCGGCCGGGTCTACCCCGAACCGCCGCAGGTCATCGGCACGCTGGTCCTGCACACGGCCGCGCCGCCACTCGGCCGCCCAGCGCCGGGCGGCGTCTAGGCGTTTTTTCTTGCGGCCGTCCCCGTCATGGCGGCGAAGTAGGTGGCCACGATGGCCACGCGCACCATGGGCGCGGCCATCAGCTTCTCCAGCGCCTCGGGGCTGAAGGGAACGTCGCTTCCGTGAGCATCCTTCAGCCCGGGCCAGCCCACCACAACGCGGCGCACGATGTCGGCTTGCAGCTTGCCGCCGTTCTGCAGCTCGTCCAGCTCGGGCTGGTCGACGGCCTGGAAGGTCAGCGGCAGTTCGGCGTGGGCATAGTCGTCGTTGCCCGGCACCGGCACGCGCACGGTCCAGGTGAACTGCGGCAGCGCCGCGCCGAGGACGAAGGCCGGGGCCTTGGGCTTGTCGTTGCTCATGGCCACGTCCTCAGGTGAAAGCCAGCGTCATGTTGTTGCGCACGATGAGCCCTTCGCAGCTCAGCATGGCCTGGCCCTGCTCGTTGCCCATCTTGGGCGTGAACAGCTGGGCCTTGGGCACCGTCAGCGTGACGATGTTGCCGGGCGTGGCGCCGTGCACGACCGTGAAGCTGTCGGTGGCCGCCGTGCTGATCAGGCCGCTGGCGCCCAGGAAGTCCTTGGTCGCCACGGGCGGCAGCTCGATGCTGGCGGTGAGCTTGCTGGCGCGGTCGACGATGGTCACGTCCTCGCGGCCGGTGAGGTTGCGGTACTGCACGTCGTTGCCCTGCGTCACCGTGAAGGTGCTCATCTGCGGCGAGAACGCGCCGATGGTCACCGTGGTGTTGGCCTTGTTCATGGCCAGCGGGCGCGGCAGCGTGGGGATGGTGGGCGCCGGAATGCCGCCGCTGTCCGTCATGGCCGAGCGCAGGCCGATGCCCTTGAAGCCGAGCAGGATCTGCTTCTTGGCGTTGACCTTCAGCTCCCAGCTGCCACGCACGCCGGTGAGCTTCTGCAGCACCTGGTCCATGTACCAGTACAGCGTGCAGCTCTCGTCGCCCGTGTCGATGGGGCTGTACACCACGCTGACGCCCGCCGTCGTCACCTTGGCCATGCCACAGCTGCGCAGGATGACGTCGAAGTTCGGTGCGTTGCCGGCCGTGCCCGAGCCGCGCAGCGGCACGTCGAAGCTGATCGTGCTCCAGATGGCGCCCACGATCTTCTCGTCCATGCCGAAGCTGTTGCTCACGGTGGCCTGGTCGTCGGTCTCCATCTCGACCGGGTTGATCTCGATGTTCTGAGCCGCCAGCCAGTTGGCGGCGGCGGTGGGGGTGGGGTCTGTGCCGTAGGTCGTTTCGATCTTGGCCAGCAGCATCTGCAGCTTGAACTTCATGGCTGCTCACTCCTTCGGTTGGTCGGCGGCGGTGGCCGCTTCGGGGTGTTCGCTCAGGTCGCGGCTGAGCGTGCCGTCCGGGTTGCGCACCCAGCAGCCGCCCGTGGTGGGCAGCGTCAGGGGCTCGGCAGGCGTGGGGGCTGCGGCAGGCGCGGCGGGGGTGGTCTTGGCCATGGCAGTGGGCTTTCGGGTGGGTTGGGGGTCAGACATACAGGGCCTCCAGGGTCAGCACCAGCCACGCGACCGGCGCGTCCAGCCCCTGGCTGAAGCTGGCCTTCTTGGGATACACGGCGTCGATGGGCTCGGGCTTGACGGTCTGCGCCCAGGCCAGCAGCTCGTTCAGCGCCTGCAGCTCCAGGTTCTCCACGGCCTCGGTGTCGTTCTCGTTGGCTGCGATGGGCAGCCGTCCGTAGAACACCACCACGAACTGCAGCGTGCCGTTCTCGCCCTCGCGCTGGTAGTGGGTCTGCCAGTCGCCCATGTCGGTGGCGGCCAGGCACACCACGCCCTGGCGCAGCGCGTCGTCGTCCATCACACCGCCGCCGGGCATGGGGCTGCCGGGCATGCGCACGCCGCGCACGACGATGCGGCCGGGCATCGCGGCGGCCAGGCTGGCAGCCAGCGCATCAAGGGTGGCGCGGGCGTCCAAGCTCATGCAGCCCTCTGCGCGTTGTAGGCCCGCACGCCGCGCTGTACCGCGGCGGCCAGGCGGTCAGGCACGGCCTGGCGGAACGCGTCGGCCGTGCGCTTGACGTACGGGTTGGGTTTGATGCCGCGGGCTCGCACGGCGCGGCTCCAGGCCAGGTAGCGCGTCTCCAGCTCAGCCTCGAAGGCCTGGGCCCGGGCAGAGCCGCTGCGCGCCTTGCGGAACTTGGGGTTGGCGGCGCGCGCGGCGTCCACCAGGCGCCGCCGCAGCCACTCCACGGCCGGCAGACCTTGCGCGAAGCGCGGCAGGCCCTTGCCCGGCTTGCGGCCCCGGGCCACCCACAGCGCGTAGGCGGTGCGGGGGCCGATGAAGAGCTGCAGAGGCCCCTCGGGCTCGGCGGTGATGCTGTTGGTGAGCGTCGTCAAGTCCTTGGGCGCCTCCAGCTTCATGCGGGTCGTGATCTCGGCCGCCAGGCTGTACAGCTCGGCCCGCAGGTGCTGCGCCACGGCCGAGGCGGCGCTGCGGTAGCGCCGCGCCACGGCCTGCGCGTTGTGCTGCAGGCCGCTCAAGATGCCGCCTCCCACTCGCGCAGCAGCACCTCGAACAGCGCCGCCGGGGTGCTGTTGCGCGTGGCGCCGCTGAAGCCGTCGCGCATCTGCACGGCCTTGTTCACGCCGTTCATGGCCAGCTCGCGCATGGCCTCGGCCTGCGCGCGCAGCAGCAGCAGCCCGCGGTCGGTGGCGGCCAGCGTGGTCTGCGCGGCGTCGTCGGCGAGCACATGCGCGCCGAAGTACCAGAACCGGAAGCTGCTGCCCCAGGCCGCGATCTGCGCGGCCGTGGGCGCGGGGTCGAACACCAGCTGCCAGCTGCCCGCCTGGCCCTCCACGCTCACGCGCGGCACGGCGCCCGGGTAGCCAGGGCACCACGGCTTGATGCTGCCGCTGGCCCAGGCATGCGTCTTGTAGCGGGCAAAGCTCGCCTGCAGCTCGGTGGGCAGCAGGTAGGCGTCCACCCCGGCGGTGAGCGTCAGGCTGCCCAGCAGCGTGCGGGGCCGCTTGCACACCATGGCCAGCGCCGCGGTGCGCAGCAGCCTGGGCCAGTCGTCCGCGCTCTTGAAGCTGGACGCAGCATCGTGCACCGACGCCTTCAGGTCGGCCACCAGGTCCGCCATGCTCATGGTGCCCGCCACGCCCGCCTCCGCTCGCTCAGGTCGGGTCGCCGCCCGAGGCCTGGCGCGCCAGCTTCAGCTGCTCAGCAGCCAGCAGCTCCAGCACCGAGGTGCGCGGCTGCTCGGCCGCCTCCTCGATCTGTGCGAGCGTCTGCAGCTCCTCGGCGCTCAGGCCCAGCAGGGCACCGGCCTTCAGCTTGGCCACCGACAGCGCCTGCAGCGCCACCAGCTTCTCGGGCCACTCC
>JBKBVY010000033.1:11573-20054 GCA_046289335.1 Roseateles sp.
TCCGCCTTCAGCGGCTCCAGATCGGCCGCAGGATGCTGCTCGGCGCCGGCCGGCAGCGGACTACCCTCAGGCACCGCGCTGGACAGTTCGTCGGGCACGTCCACGTCGCGGCTCTGGCCGGGCTGCAGCAGATGGCCCAGCACCACCATCGGCACCAGGATGTTGTTCTCGATCACGCGCTTCATGCGGTTCTCCAGTTGCTCCACCGGGCCCAACCCGGGGCGCGCTCATGGCGCCCCGGGGGAGACCACTTGGGGAGGGTTATGGGGTGGTCAGCTGACGCGCGCGACGCGGGCGTTGCTGTTGAACAGGACCGCCGAGGTGATGGCGCCCTTGCGCATCGTGGGCGTGTGGCACGCGATGAACTGGTCACCGTAGTTCTCCACCGCACCGACGAAGAAGCCGTTGCTGTCCTTGCGCTGGTCCATCTGCGGCTGCATGGTGAAGGGCTTCAGCATGCGGAAGCGCGTGTTGCCACGCTCGCCCACCAGCACCCGCACGTCGCCCATGTTGAGGCCCGGTGCCTTGGTGTTGAAGTTCGGCATGCCCTTCACCGTGCTGACCGAGCCGTCCGCGTTCAGGCCGGTGCCCGGCCGCGTGCTGTTGGCCTGGAAGGTGGTGGCCTGGCTCAGCGCGTTGTCCACCGCGCCGCTCATCAGCATCATGTTGGCGCTGTAGAAGCGGTCGTTCTCGATGGCCACCTTGCGGGCGCCCAGCAGCAGCAGCATCGCGTCGTAGACCTGCTGCGTCTGCTGCAGAGTCGGCGAGGCCGTGCCGGGGTAGAGATCCACCTTGGCCACGTTGGTGGCGCGCGAGGCCTGGATGGTCAACGCCGTGCCGTTGCTCGGGATCACCGGCGCGCCCGACTCGTTGACGAAGCGCAGTTCACCCAGGTTGTAGTCCAGCACGTAGTAGGTGCCGGCCGACAGCGCGGTGCCGGCGACGTACTCGCTGCGCTGCGTACCGCCCAGGGTCACCGTCACCGGGTTGAGCGTGCTGCCTTGCTGAACACCCTCCAGGTTGAACACCCGGCGCGGGCGCACCACCGGCCAGTTCGTCAGCACGAACACCCCGTTGGTGCCGTTCACCTGGGCGGTCAGCGTGTCGGTGAAAGTGCTGGCCAGGTACTCGTCGGCGGCGTTCAGCAGTTCGTTGTGGATGATGCGGTCCGTGTCCTCGGCCACGATGCGGATGATGTTGCGGGTGTTCTCCGCCAGCGGGTCGAAGTCCATGGGCGCCGCGGCCAGCAGGTAGCGGATCTCGTTCGAGATCGTGTAGGCCAGCTTCTGCGGGATGGGGCGGGCCTCGTCCATGGCCTGCTTGATGCTGCCGCGCTTGATGGGCTGCAGTTCATAGGCGCGCGTGTCACCGATGCCCGCGCCCGTGGTGTCGCGGTAGCTGTACGGGATGTTCACCACGCTCGCGAACGGATAGGTGCCCACATCGCAGAAGCTGGTGCCCAGCAGCTGGTAGAGCATCTCGCGCAGCACCGTGCGCTCATAGGCGATGGGGATCACCGCGTCCGCGATCTGGGTGGTGCCGCCGGACAGCAGCTTGTGCTCCGCCAGCAGCCGGGCGCCGTGTTGCGCGTCGAACGCGGCCAGCGCCTCCTCGGCGAACTGGCGGTTGCGGGCCAGCAGCACGCCGCCGGTGCGCTGGTAGCGGTCGGCGTCGGCCATGCGGTTGAAGCCCAGGCGGCGGTCGATCTGCTCCTGCAGCGCCTTGATCTCGCCAGGCTGGCCCACCTCGATGTGCACATTGCCCGAGGCCGGGCGGAAGCCCAGCGTCGCCAGCTGCACCGCGGCACTGGCGCTGCGGGCCTGGGTCAGCATGAACTCCGCCAGGCGCTTCACCTGCTCATCGCTCATGCCGTCGGTGAGCATCGCGCCGGCCTCGGTGGCCAGCTTCTTGCGCGAGTCTTCCGACAGCGCCGTGTCGGCGTCGATCGTGTCGCTCAGCAACTTGACCTTGGCCGCGCGCTTGCTGCGCGCCTCGGTTTCAGCCGTCTCACGCGCGGCCAGGGCCTTGGCCACCTCGGCAGCCACCTGCTCGGCAGTCAGGCCCTGAGTGACGGCCAGCTGAATGGGGCCAGAGGCCGCGCCGCCCAGCTTCTTGACCTGATCCGCCAGCGTCTGGCCGGCGGATTCCCACACGGCGACGACCGCCAGGCACTTGGCGTCATCGGTGCCGGCGTCGGAAAGCTGCTTCTCGGCCTGGGCAAGCAGCGGGGCGATCTGTTCGAGGGTGAGGCCTTGGGCCAGCAGCTTGGCCTTGAGCTTGTCGAGATAGTTCATGGTGTGTGACTCCAGGGACTTGATGAGTTGGGGATGCACGGCCACGCGGTGGCCGCTGTCGTCGTCGGCAGCGCTGAGCTGCACGGGGTCCAGGTGCTTGATCACGGGCCGCACGGTCAAGCCAGCGCCCAGGAGCACACATCCATGCGCATCGCCCTGCTGGTTGTCGTGCCAGTCCTCGTGGAACTCGGCGCTCAGGTACGCGAATCCACGCGTCCTGATCGCCTCAACGCCGAACGGCGTCCACTCCACAAGGGCCCGCAGCTTGCCGCCCTCCACCGCCAGGCGCACGACCTTGCCGGCCGCGCCGTCACCCGGCTTGTGGTTGACGTCGATGAACACGTCCTGCCCGAACACCCGCGCCTCGAAGTTCGCGACCATCTGGCGCAGCATGGCGTCGGTGATCTCGAAGCGCCCGTAGCGCGGGTCGGTGAAAGAGCCGGTGCGCGTCACCGTCACCCAGCTCTGCGTCGCCCCCTCGGCCAGTTCCACCTGCAGGCCCAGGAAGCGCACCCGTCCCGGCGCGCCGTCCTCGGCCAACAAAAAGTGGCGCCCCGAGCCAACAGCCCGGGGCGCCGGAATGCCATGCAACAACGAATGGCAGGAGACAAGCGGTGCGTTCATCGTGCCGGCATGGTCGGCCGGCTGGGCGGACAAATGCAGGGGTCAGGCAGCAGCGCCAGCGACGCCCTGAACGGTCTTCCAATCGGTGGCGCTCAAGCCCCGGTCATCCAGGTAGAGCGCCGTCATCTCCGCGTGCTTGTGCCCCAGCAGCGTCTGAACAGTGGACGCCGCCATGCCCTCAGAGATGTACGTGCGAGCAGCCAAGCTGCGCACCTCGTGCAAGCTGGGCCACTCGAACTGCTTGTAGGCCTCGGGCCCGCACACGGTGACGATGTGCTCCCGAAACCGGGCGCTGAGACTGGACATCTCGATGGGGCGGCCGTTCGCCTGGCGAAGCATCGTGTCGCCGGGCTTGCCGATGGTCCTGCACAGCTCGATGACATCACCAAGCGTCATCCCCGTAGCCCGCAGGCGCAGCGACAGCGGGATGGCCAGGCGCGCGCCCACCTTCTTGCGCGCCTTCTTCTGCTGTTCGATGCGCAGGTGCCCATCGACAACGTCACCGAAGCGCATCTTGGCGAGGTCAGCCCTACGCTGGCCTGTATGCAGGCCCAGCAGCAGCATGGCCGGCACCCATCGCTGCGGTCCTGCCTTGGCCAGCTCGTGCATAGCTTGCCAGGTCTCCAGCGTCAGGCGCTTGCGCAGCCCTGGCGCGGGCGGCTTCTTGACGTGGGCGGCCGGGTTCACCTCCGCAGTGCCGTTGGCGATGGCCTCGACGTAGATGTCTCGCAGCTCCATCAGCACGCGGCCGGCCTTGTGCGGAGAGCACTTCTTCAACACCGTGGCGATCTCGTGCGGCTTGATCGCGCGCAACGGCCGCGAGCCCAGCTGGTACTCGATGTAGTTGATGCAGGTGCCGCGGTTCTTAAGCGTCTGGGCCGAGTAGCCGCGGTCCTTGATGATCGACCGGAAGGTCTTCAGCCACTCCGCCATGCTGTCCACGTCAGCAGCAGCTGCTGCAGCCGGCACTGGCGCCTCTGCTGGTGCTGCTTCGGCCGGCGCAGGCTCGGGCTCAGCGGCCGGCGCATGGATCGGAGCCGGCGGCGGCGTGATGACCGCCGGAGGCGCCGGCATCGGCGCTGGCGCGGGGATTGCCGCCGCCACGTTCACCGCCTGCGCGCCCGGCAGCGCGCGGATCGCGAATGCTATCGACTCCAGGACTCCGGCCAGGGCTTCGGCCGTCATGATGCTAACCGCTTCGTCATGCGGTTATTCAATCACGACAACCTAGGGAGGGGCACCCCCGGTTTGCGTGATTGAGAATCCAGGCATGACCACCGAACCCAAGAACAAGGGCGGCCGCCCTTTCAAGCCCGAAGCTGAACGCCTCGTCCAAGGATCAGCGCGGTTCACTCCCGCTCAATGGGAAAAGATTGCTGCCGGCGGCGGCATGGCCTGGGTGCGTGAGCTAGTGGACAAGGCTGAGCTGCCAGCGGCGCCCAAGAAAAAGCCCGCCAAGTAGGCGGGCCTGGTGCACCGGCAGGGGCGGGGAATCAGGCTCGGAACCAGGTCGCCCAGACCGCCCACGCGATCAGCGACGGGATGGCCCAGAAGATCGCGTAGAGGATGACCGTGAACAGCCCATCCAGGCCGCCGGCATAGCCGCCACCGCCGTCGAACATGCCCTGGCTGTGGCACAGGTAGGTCGTGGCAATGAACAGGGCGAGGCTGATGCCGAGCAGGATCAGCACGGGCAGGGAGAGGGTCAGCGTCATGGTCTGGGTGCTCGCGGAGGGGATGGGAATCAGGTCCGCCAGGCGTTGACCGCCTGGATGGCCTGGAGCTGGTAGATGCGGCTGGAGTGGGTGATGTCCCACTTCTGCCACTCGACGGCACCCAATGCGCCGCCCCAGTTCCACACCAGGGCCAGTGGCACGTCGCTGGCGACGATGCCGTTCAGGGCGGCCGTGAAGTTGGCTGTCTCGGTCGTCAGGTCGGTCGAGATCGGATCAACCGGCGAGCCGTAGCGCGTGGCGCCGAACTCCTCCAGGACGAAGGCCCGCTCCGCTGCGTCAGCCCAGCCCTTGGAGTCGGCAATGTGCTGGCCGTAGGTGCGCACGCCATCGGAATAGAACGCCGTCTTGCTCGTGTCCGTGGCCAGCGGGTAGATGTGGTTGCAGACGGCCGAGAACTCGGTTTCGCGGTAGGCCAGCCAGGACATGCCGCCTGTGTCAGCACGGCCGTTCCAGTCGGCACGGCTGTCGTTGGCCAGCGTGTTGGCGCGGCGCGTGCTCACAGCAAAGGCGTTTCCCATCGCGTCACCGCTCAGCACCATGCGCCCCCAGGGGTCGTTGCGATAGCAGATGTCCCGGAGGTGGCCGCAGAACCGCTGATAGTCGGCGTTGGACATCTTGTCGGCCGCCGCATAGGTGCCGCCTTCAGGCTTCGTGCCCCAGTTGGTCGAGGCCGGTAGAGGCGTGGCGCCGCCATCCGTGCCGGTGCCATCGAGGGGCCACTCGGCGCGGAACTCGTTGCCGAGCGCCACGCTGTTCTCGTTGCCGAACTCCCAGGCGGCCACTGCGGGATGGTTTTTGTACCGCTGCACGAAGGCAGTCAGGTACCCCTCCATGAGCGCGTAGAGCGGGCTGCTCTTGTCGGCCATCTGCCTGGGGGGCAGCGTCACGCCGCCGTTGCTCAGATAGGTGAGCTGGCTGAACGCGCGAGGACTCCAGCCCATGTTGGCGATGACCATCAGGCCCGCCCCGCTGATGGCATCCATGACCTGATCGACCTTGGCCCAGTACGCGGCCTGGGCGTTGTAGTAGTAGTCCCGCCAGCCGGCGTAGTCGTAGAAGCCGAAGGCCACGCGGATGACCTTCATGCCGGCCGCCGCCATCGCCGCACAGTCGTTGGCAAGACCCGTGTTCGGGATGCCGAAGTTGATGAACTCCCTCATGAAGAGGGAGAAGTGGTTGCAGCCGATGTGCCGGAACGGCCGACCGTCCCGGTAGATCTGGCGGCCGACCGCCTGAAGACCGAGCGCAGCCATCAGAAGGGCGAGTCCCAGCTCAGCTCAAGGAAGCCGTCGCCGCCCTGCTGGCCGCTGCTGCCACCGTAGCCGCCGCCGCCGCCACCACCGTAGATGCCCACGCTGGCGAGCGTCGCAGTGCTGGCGTTGCCGCCGCGGCTGTGGCCGTTGATGCCGCTGAAGTGGTTCATGCCGCCATTGCCACCGCCACCGTTGGAGGCGTTGCCGGCTTGCGCACCAGACACAGAGCCCGGCACCAACTGGCCGCTCGCAGTCGTCGTGGTGATGCCGCCGCTGTTGTTGACCGCGCCACCGGCACCGCCGCCAGTGCCCTGGAAGAAGTTGTAGTTGAAGCCGCCGAACGTGCCAGCAGCGCCAGCGCCAGCTCCACCTGCGCCGCCCGCGACCTGGCCGAAGCTCGCGCCGCCGCCGTTGCCACCATTGGTGGCGGCGCCTGCGCTGCCGCCGTTGCCGGGATAGATCGAACGCTTGGCCGAGGGCATCACGCCAGGCGTGATGACGCCAGTCACGTCCAGCAGGAGCGGAGTCGAGCTGTTGATGATGCCGTCGATGGTCGTCGCCGCGCCAGCAGAGCCGTTGTTGCCGGCGAGGCCGCCAGCGCCGCCACCGCCGATGACGACGGTCAAGATGCTGCCCGGGATCACGTCGATGTCCACGTCATAGACGGACATGCCAGCACCGCCGCCACCGCCACCGCCGCCCGATCCGGCAAAACCGCCGCCACCGCCACCGCCGCCGCCGCAACCGGACAGCTTCATGCGAGACACGCCCGCGGGGACAGTAAAGGTGGTGCCGGCCACGAACGGGCCACCGTCGATGGAGATGGCGCGAACCTTGCCGGCACCCAAGTCGACGTACTCGAAGCGCGCGATGCGCTTGCGGCTGCTGGGATTGAGGTTGGGAAGACTGGGCATGCTTGCTCCTCAGACGGTCGTGGTGCTCAGCAGCAGGCCCGCCGCCGAGTAGTTGTAGGTGGTGACCTGTCCGCCGCCGCTGACCGTGGCCGGGCCGAAGTTGCCGTAGGTCACCGTGTAGGTGACGCCGCCCTGGGTGTAGGAGGTCACGCGCCCCATGCCGTCGCGGGCGTTGACAATCACATCCCCTGACACCAAGTAGTCGAGTTCCGGTAGTGCCACCCCGCCGGCGGTGAACTTCTTCGTCACGGGGTCGCGCTGCACAACAGCGGGCGCAGGCGGCAGGACCGTCTCAGGCGGCACGTCGATCAGCTTCTGCTCGCCCGGCTGCAGAGTCACGCCGTAAAAGGTCCGGGGGGTCTTGGTGGTGTTCTCGAACAACTGCTTGGGCATCGCCACTCTCCTCGCCAACGCGGCTCACGTCGGCAAGGATTGGGGCCCAGCAGCCCTGACATTTGCAGCCCGCTACGCGGCGCGCCGCTGCGGCAGCCCCCAAGGGATCACCATCAACGCGGTTCGCAGCCTGGAGGGATCGGGGAGCCAAAGTAATAGCGTGACAAATCAAGGCCTTAGCAGCGCAAGCTGCTGAGGCCTTGTTCTTTTCCGGGGTCAAAAGGCAGCTTGTCAGTAACGCTGTCAGTAAAACGCCCCGCAGCCGATGTCTCAGCCCGACGCCCCGCGACGCTCGCTGTCGCGCCAAGTCGGGCCAACGCACGCTGTCGAGCGCGGGATGCCGAGGGCTAAACCTGCCTGCCAGGGCTTCGTCGCGCCGACCATGCGCGAGGCCGACCGGCTGGCTCTGCTGGCCGCGCAGACGGAGCACGAGGCCACGCAGGCCGAGCGCCTTGTCGCCACGCACGAGGTGCAGCAGGCCCAGGCGGCGCTGGCCGCGGTGCAGCGCGGCGGCGGCCCGGCCTTCCCCGTGCGCGCGCCGGTGGCGGGCCGCGTGCTGCGGGTGGTGCAGGCCAGCGAGTCCAGCGTGGCGCCGGGCACGCCGCTGCTGGAGCTGGGCGACACCGCGCGCATGGAGGTGGTGGCCGAGCTGCTGACCACCGAGGCCGTCAAGCTCCAGCCCGGCCAGCCGGTGCACATCGAGCGCTGGGGCGGCCCGGGCGAGTTGCAGGGCCGCGTGCGGCTGGTGGAGCCGGGCGCCTTCACCAAGGTCTCGGCGCTGGGCGTGGAGGAGCAGCGCGTGCGCGTGCTGATGGACCTGACCAGCCCGCCCGAGCAATGGCGCTCGCTGGGCGACGCCTACCGCGTGGGCGTGCGCGTCGTCGTGCTGGCCCAGCCGCGCGCGCGGCAGGTGCCGCTGGCGGCGGTGTTCCCGCGCAGCGATGCGCCGGGCATGGCCGTGTTCGTGCTGGACGGCCAGCGCGCCCGGCTGCAGCCGGTGGACGTGGTGGCCCGCAGCAGCAGCCATGCCTGGGTGCGCGGCGAGCCGGCGGCCGGCGCCCAGGTCATCGTCTACCCGAGCGCCGCGGTGGTGGACGGCGCGCGGGTCAAGCCCCGCAAGGTCTGAGGTTCAGGCGCGGGACAGCTGCTCGAACGCGTTGACCGCATTGGCCGCGTACATCAGCGCCGGGCCGCCGCCCATGTACACGCACATGCCCAGCATTTCTTCGAACTCGGCGCGCGTGCATCCCAGTTTGACCAAGGCCTG
>JBKBVY010000347.1:0-2052 GCA_046289335.1 Roseateles sp.
GGGATTGGCTTCTTCATCGTCATCACTTCAGGCCCATGCCCTTGCTGATGGAAGCAGGATCCAGGCCACTGGCGGCCGGCGCGACGGCTTCGGGCGCCACCACCGGGGCGGCCGGCGCGCTGGCCGCGCCCGCGGCGGCCTGGGCGAACTTGCCCACGTACTCGATCTTGGAGCTTTCGCGCAGCGCCTTGAGGTCCTTCTGCACCAGCTCGGCCTTGCGCTGGTTGAGCAGGAAGGCTTCGATGGCCGGGCGGGCGCGGGCCTCGTCCACCGGCTGGGAGCGCGAGCCGACCAGGGTCAGCACGGTCATGCCGTTGGGCGTCTGGGTGACGGCGGATTCGCCGTCCTTCATGCGGGCGATGCCGTCCAGGCTGGCCAGCGGCAGTTGCTCGGCGGCGCGCACGGCCTGGTTGCCGGCGAAGCGGATGTCGTTGGCCTTCAGGTACTCGACGAACTCGGGCAGCGTCTTGGCGGCGGCCAGCTTCTCGCGCAGCACGGGCAGCTGCTCGGGCTTGGCCTCGATCTGCAGTTCCTGCAGGCTGTAGATGCGGCGGTCCTTGAAGAGCGCGGGCTTGTCGGCGTAGTACTTGGCGATCTCTTCGTTGGTGGGCTTGGCCGCGCCCTCGCCGACGCGCTCGACGTAGGCGCGGGCGATGATCTCGCGCTTGGCGGCTTCGATCTGCTGCACCACGCGCGGGTCGCGGTCGAGCTTTTGCTCCTCGGCCTTCTGCACGGCCAGTTCCTGGTCGATCAGGCGCTCCAGCACCTGGCGGCTGGCCGCCTCGGCCTGCTCGGGCTTGAGGCCGGGCTGGCGCTGCAGCACGAAGTTGATCTGGTGGACGGTGATCTCTTCCTTGTTGACCTTGGCGGCGGTCTGCGAGGCCTTCTCGCCCTTGTCGCCGCCGCAGGCGGTCAGCAGGGCCGCGACAGCCACCGCTGCGATGAGCGAGGCACGGGGTTTGATCAATCGCTTAGCCATCTTTTCGAGGTCCTTGTTGTGTGCGGAACGGCGCCCAAGCCCAGTGAGCGAACGAGTGTAGCGGTGGGATATGTCGCTTCTATGGGCCCCGCGCCCCCGTTAAAGGGGGCGCGATGGACCTTGGTTTAGAGCTATTTCAAGGCTGAAGTTCCCCAGCCCCCACGAACGTGGGGGATGGCTTTTCAGGCGAGGGGATGAGGTGCGCCGCGGCATCGCCGCGCGCGCACCGATTCAGCACTTGATGCCGGCGTGCAGGGCGACGATGCCCGCGCTGAGGTTGTGCACGTCGACGTGGCCGAAGCCGGCCGTCTTCATCATGGCCTTGAGCGTGGCCTGGTCGGGGTGCATGCGGATGGATTCCGCGAGGTAGCGGTAGCTGTCGGCATCGCCCGCGAACAGCGAGCCCAGCTTGGGCAGGATGTTGAAGGAGTACCAGTCGTAGGGCTTGCGCAGCGGCTCGGCGATGCGCGAGAACTCCAGCACCAGCAGCCGGCCGCCGGGCTTGAGCACGCGGCACATCTCGGCCAGCGCCAGGTCCTTGTGGGTCATGTTGCGCAGGCCGAAGGCGACGCTGACGAGGTCGAAGCTTTCGCTCTTGAAGGGTAGCTTCTCGGCGTCGGCCAGGCTGGTGGGCAGGATGAGACCCTCGTCCAGCAGGCGGTCGCGGCCCTGGCGCAGCATGGCCTCGTTGATGTCGGTATGCACCACCATGCCGGTGTCGCCGACCTTGCGGGCGAAGGCGCGGGCCAGGTCGCCGGTGCCGCCGGCGATGTCCAGCGCCCGCTCGCCCGGCTTGAGGTTGGCGACCTGCACGGTGTAGGCCTTCCAGGCGCGGTGCAGCCCGGCCGACATCAGGTCGTTCATCAGGTCGTACTTGGACGCGACGGAGTCGAACACGCCGCGCACCTTGCGGGCCTTCTCGTTCTCGTCGACCTGCTGGAAGCCGAAGTGGGTTTGAGTCATTGGAGCCCCTCGTCCGACGGGTACGTCGGCCGATCCCCCGAGCAACTGTGTTCAAAGTCAAGCATTGGAAGGGTCTTGAACATGTTTGACGGCGGACCAGGCGGCTTGGT
>JBKBVY010000348.1:0-2043 GCA_046289335.1 Roseateles sp.
CCCGTAGGTGTGGTGCCAGGCGCGCACGAGGTGGTCGCTGGCGGCCTTGCTGGCCGAGTAGGGGCTGTTGGGCTCGTAGGGGTTGGTCTCGGCAAACGGCGGGTCTTCGGGCTTGAGCGAGCCGTAGACCTCGTCGGTGGAGACATGATGGAAGCGGAAGGCCGCCTTGGCCTCGCCGTCCAGCGCGGTCCAGTAGGCGCGTGCGGCCTCCAGCAGCGTGAAGGTGCCTTCGACGTTGGTCTTCATGAACGCGCCCGGGCCGTGGATGGAGCGGTCCACATGGCTCTCGGCCGCGAAGTGCACGATGGCGCGCGGCTTGTGCGTGGCCAGCAGGCTGTCGACGAGTGCACGGTCGCAGATGTCGCCCTTCACGAAGACGTGGCGGGCATCGCCCTGCAGCGAGGCCAGGTTCTCCAGATTGCCCGCGTAGGTGAGGGCGTCGAGGTTGACGACGGGCTCATCGCTCTGGCGCAGCCAGTCGAGCACGAAGTTGCTGCCGATGAAGCCGGCGCCGCCGGTGACGAGGATGGTCATGGTTCAGGTTCTGCCGTAAGTGTCTTCGAAACGGACGATGTCGTCCTCGCCCAGGTAGGAGCCGGACTGCACCTCGATGATTTCGAGGGGCACTTTGCCCGGGTTGGCCAGGCGGTGGGTCTGGCCCAGCGGGATGTAGGTGGACTGGTTCTCGGTGAGCAGGATGGTCTTGTCGCCGTTGACGATCTCGGCGGTGCCGCTGACGACGATCCAGTGCTCGGCGCGGTGGTGGTGCATCTGCAGGCTCAAGCTCGCACCGGGCTTGACCATGATGCGCTTGACCTGGTGGCGCGGGCCGTTGTCGATGCTGTCGTACCAGCCCCAGGGCCGGTGCACCTTGCGGTGCAGCGCATGCTCGCCGCGCTGCTCGGCGCCCAGGCGGTTGACGATCTGCTTGACTTCCTGGCTGCGCGAGCGGTCGCTGACCAGCACGGCGTCGGCGGTCTCCACCACCACCACGTCCCTCAGCCCCACCACGCCCACCAGGCGGCTGGTGGCATGCACCAGTGTGTTCTGGCTGTCGGCGATCAGCGCGTCGCCGACGAAGGCATTGCCGGCCTCGTCCTTGTCGGCCACCTGCCAGACGGCCTCCCAGGCGCCCAGGTCGTTCCAGCCGGCGTCCAGCGCGACCATGCGCAGCGGGATGTCGGTGCCCGGGCAGCGCTCCATGACGGCGTAGTCCACCGATTCGCTGGGCACGGCGGCGAACTCGGCCTTGCCGGGACGCACGAACTTGCCGTCGGTCTTGCGCGCGGCCCAGGCGGCGCGGGTGGCTTCGGCGATGTCGGGGCGGAAGCGCTCCAGCGCCTTCATCCAGACGCTGGCCTTCAGCACGAACATGCCGCTGTTCCAGTAGTAGCCGCCCTCGGCCAGGTACTTCTCGGCCGTGGCGAGGTTGGGCTTCTCGACGAACTGCGCGACGGAGAGCTCCCCGCCGTCACCGACCGTGCGGATGTAGCCGTAGCCGGTCTCGGGCCGATCGGGCGTGATGCCCAGGATGGTGATGGCGCCTTCGGCAGCGATGCGGATGGCGTCCTGCAGCGCGGTGGTGAAGGCCTCGGGCCGGGTCACGGTCTGGTCGGCCGGCGTGACGACCAGCACCGGATCCTGGCCATCCTCCAGCGCGGCCAGTGCGGCCAGCGTCAGCGCGGGGGCGGTGTTGCGGCCCATGGGTTCCAGCAGCACGCTGCTGGGGTCCTGCTTGATCTCGCGCAGCTGGTCCAGCACCAGGAAGCGGTGCTCGTCGTTGCCGACGATGCAGGGTGCGGCCAGCTCGATGCCGGGCGCGGCCAGCGCAGCCAGCCGGCGCGCGGCCAGCTGGAACAGGCTCTCGTTGCCGGACAGCACGAGGAACTGCTTGGGGTAGCCGGCGCGCGACAGCGGCCAGAGCCGGGTGCCGGAGCCACCGGCCATGATGACGGGCAGGACTTGCGTCATGAGCTGAATCCGTGGGGGTTGAGTTGTTGCCAGCGCCAGCTGTCCTGGCACATGCGGTCGAGGTCCAGCTTG
>JBKBVY010000349.1:0-1935 GCA_046289335.1 Roseateles sp.
GATGTCCAGCGGACCGGTCAGCTGGCGGATCTGCAGCGGGTAGGGCATGCCGCCCAGCACGGTCGCGACCTTCAAGCCGGGGATGAAGCGGCCGTAGGTCTGCGCGGCCTTGGCCACCTGCATGGCCAGCTCACGCGTGGGCGCCAGCACCAGGATCTTGGGGCCGTAGATGACGCCCTTCTCGCGACGCTTGGTGTTGTCGCCGCGGGCGGCGAGGATCTTCTCCAGCGCAGGCAGGATGAAGGCGGCGGTCTTGCCCGAGCCGGTGCGCGACGAGACCATCAGGTCCTTGTTCGCGATGGCGGCGGGAATGGCTTGCGCCTGCACGTCGGTGGCGTTCTCGTAGCCGGCATCCTTGACGGCTTGCAGCACGGCGGGGCTCAGGCCCAGGGTCTCGAAACTCATTCGTTCGTTCTTTCAATCATTCGTCACGCCGCGCGAAAACAAACGCACAGCGCCGAGGGGCGTTGATGAGCCCATCGGAATCACAAAAGTCGCTGGGAGAGAGATCAGCTCGCGTCGTGCGGCTCGGGCAGCTACTTCAGCCCGGGTGCGGCGCGGGGGAACAATCAGTCAAAGCGACGGCTTCATCGCCGCCGACCGATCCGTGTTCGGAGTCCGATGCCCGCGTGAATGCGATTGATCGAACGAGGTCAGAGGAGACGTGGAACACCTGGGGTGGCCCCAGGCGAAGCCGCGACTGTAGCACGACTCAGGGTTTCCACCAAATCGCCGTCAGCCAGCCGCGCAGGCTGTTGAAGAAGGCCAGGCCTTCGGCGCGAGCCAGGTCGTCGCGCGTCAGCCGCGCCTCGCGGATGCGGCCCTGCGCCAGCAGCTCGGCGCGCAGCACGCCGGGCAGCAGGCCGCAGTCCAGCGCCGGCGTCAGCCACTGGCCGTCCAGCTGCAGCGCCAGGTTGCCGAAGCTGCATTCGGTCAGCTCGCCGGCCTCGTTCCACAGGATGAGGTCGAAGGCGTCGGCCGGCTTGTGCAGCGCATAGAGCTCGCGGCGCGTGGTCTTGTGGGTGAGGAACTCGGCGCGCGGTCCCCGGGTGGGCATGGGGCGGTCGGCCAGCGCGAGGCGCACCGGCTGGGCCGTGGGCGTGAAGGCAAACAGCGTGTGCGCCAGGCGGCCGCCGGCATCGCAGGTCAGGCGCAGCCGCCAGCTGCCCGCGCGCTGGGCCGTCTGCACCGCCTTCAGGTAGGCCCGCGCCTCGGCCATCGAGAAGCGCAGGCCAAAGTGGCGCGCGGTGCGCTGCATGCGCGCCAGATGGGCCTCGCCGCGCAGCGCCATGCCGTCTTCCAGCCGCAGCGTCTCCAGCGCCTCCAGCGGCGCCTCCGCCCGCGCCAGGAAGCGCGACTTGGCCCGCCATTCGGCGATCTCGGCGACGGGCTGGCTGTCCAACGTGATGGCGCTGCCGATGCCGCAGGTCAGCTGCCCGGCGTCGAACTCGACGGTGCGGATGGGCACGTTGAACGTCGCGATGCCGCCAGGCTGGATCAGGCCGAGTGCGCCGCAGTACCAGCCGCGCGGCGTGGGCTCCAGCTCGCGGATGATCTGCATCGCGCGGATCTTGGGCGCACCGGTCACCGAGCCGCAGGGGAACAGCGCCGCGAAGGCCTCCGCCAGCGTCAGGCCAGCGCGGCTGACGGCCGTCACGGTGGACGTCATCTGCCAGACCGTGGGCAGCGCATGCAGCTCGAACAGCCGCGGCACGCGCACCGTGCCCAGCTGCGCGACGCGGCTGAGGTCGTTGCGCAGCAGGTCCACGATCATCAGGTTCTCGGCGCGCTCCTTCTCGCTGGTGCGCAGGTGGGCTTGCGCCGCCTCGTCGTCGACGCGGTCGCGGCCGCGCGGCGCCGTGCCCTTCATGGGCTGGGCGGCCAGCAGCCAGCTGGTGGCGGCATTGGGCACGGGCCGCCAGTCGAAGAACAGCT
>JBKBVY010000350.1:0-1722 GCA_046289335.1 Roseateles sp.
CACCTGGAGCTGGAACAGATCGAGTTCGACCTGCACGCGCTGGCCCAGGCCAGCTTCGAGGGCTGCGCGGCGCTGGGCCGCGAGCGCGGGCTGGACATGCGCATCGACATCGCGCCCGACGTGCCGCGGCTGGTGCTGGGCGACTCGGTGCGCGTGCGGCAGATCCTGGCCAACTTCCTCGTCAACGCGCTGAAGTTCACCGAGCGTGGCCACATCGGGCTCAGCGTCACCGCGCCGGCGCCGGACCGCGTGCGCTTTGCCGTGCAGGACAGCGGCATCGGCGTGCCGCCGGCGCTGCAGCCGCGGCTGTTCCGCCCCTTCGCGCAGGCCGACGACTCCACCACGCGGCGCTTCGGCGGCACGGGGCTGGGCCTGTCCATCTGCCGCGAGCTGGCCACGCGCATGGACGGCAGCGTGGGCGTGGACAGCGACGGCCACAGCGGCTCTACCTTCTGGGCCAACCTGAGGCTGCCACGCTCGCTGACCGTCGACGACACGGCCACGCGGCGGCGCATGCCGCTGCCGCCGCGCCACCCGCTGGCCGGCCAGCGCCTGCTGGTGGCCGAGGACAACCCGGTCAACCGCCTCATCATCGGCGCGCTGCTGCAGCGCCTGGGCGCCGAGGTGCTGGAGGCCGAGGACGGCGAGCAGGCCGTGCGCCTGGCCCGCGAGCAGGGCAGCCGGCTGGACGCCGTGCTGATGGACCTGCACATGCCCAAGGTCGACGGCCTGGAGGCCACCGCGCTGCTGCGCGCCGACCCGGCCACGGCGGCGCTGCCCATTCATGCCTTCACCGCCGCCGTGCTGGACCAGGAACGCCAGGCCGCGCTGGCCGCCGGCATGAACGGCTTCATCACCAAGCCGGTGGCCGAGGCCGAGGTGATCCGCGTGCTGGGCCGCGGCTGAGAGCCGGCGCGCCGTTCAGCCGGCGCGCCGGGCGTCGGCCTGCGCCTGCTGCTCGTGCAGGCGCTGCATGTCGGCCAGCGTCTTGCCGGGCTCGTCGCGGAAGCGTTCGTCCAGCAAGGTCAGCGTCTCGATGCGGTCCACGCGGAAGCTGCGGAAGTCCTCGCGCAGCTCGCACCAGGCGGCCAGCGTCCACACCGGCCCCCAGAACAGGCAGGCCAGCGGCCGCACGGTGCGCTCGCTGCGGACGCCGCCCAGGTCCAGATAGCCCAGGCGCAGCTTGCGCCGCGCCTCGGTGGCCTCGCGCAGCGCGGTCAGGTGGGCACTGGTGGCCGGGTCCAGCGCCGGCAGCGGCGCATACAGCGCCAGGCTCTCGGCCGCGGCGCGCGCGTCCAGCGGCAGCACGGCCAGGATCTTGCCCAGCGCGTTCTCGGCCTGCCGGGCCAGCGCCGCGTCCAGCCGCGCCTCCGACAGCCGCACGCTGGCCACCAACGCCTGGGCCTCCTGCTTGCTGAACATCAGCGGCGGCAGGTCGAAGCCGGCCCGCATGCGGTAGCCCACGCCGGCCTCGCCCTCGATGGGCACGCCCTGCTGGGCCAGCGCCGCGATGTCGCGGTAGACGGTGCGCATGGACACCTCCAGCCGCTGGGCCAGGTAGTCGGCCGTCGTGAGGCGGCGGCCGCGGATGAGCTGGACGATCTGGAAGAGGCGGTCGGCGCGGCGCATGGGGCGGCATTCTGGGGCAGCGGGCACGCCTCTTGCGGAAGGCATGGTGCGGGTCGAGCGCCGGGCCGCTCCCAAGCCGGCCCGCGGTCCCCG
>JBKBVY010000351.1:0-1615 GCA_046289335.1 Roseateles sp.
GGCCAGCTGCTCGCCCAGTTCGGTCAGCGTCAACCGGCTGGCGCCGGGCACGAACAGCCGGGCGCCCACCGCCGTCTCCAGTGCCGTCAGGCGCCGGCTCAGCGTGGCCTTGGGGGCGTCCAGCAGCCGTGCGGCGGCCGACAGCGACCCGGCCTTGTGCACCTGGGCCAGCAGCAGCAGGTCATCGATCTTCATGGGGGCTCCGCTGAATCATGTTTCGTTTGTGGAACGGTGCGTTTGAATTTTCTGGCTGTTCGCCGTTATTGGAACTCTCTACAGTCAGCCGCACCATGTCAACCGCACGACTTCTGCCCTCGCAGCGGCACCGCATCGGTAGCGGCTTCCAGGCCGAAGGCTGGCGCGAACCGCTGGTGTTGCTGGATCCCTTCCTGATGGTCGACCACTTCCGCATGCGGGAGGCGGTGTTCGCGCCGCATCCGCATGCCGGCTTCTCGGCGCTGACCTATCTGTTCGACGACTCGGACACCGGCATGGTCAGCCGCGACTCGCTGGGCGGCGAGCACCTCATCCCGCCCGGCGGCCTGCACTGGACGCTGGCGGGCCGCGGCGTCATGCACGACGAGTTTCCGGCCGAGCCGGGCCGGGAGGCGCATGGGCTGCAGATCTTCCTGAACTTGCCGGCCGACCAGAAGCTGTGCGCGCCGGCCGTCATGCGGGTCGCGCCGGCGCAGATGCCGCACCGTGAAGGCCCGGGCTGGCGTGCGCAGCAGGTGTTCGGCCCCGGCATGGGGCTGGCACTGCCATGGCCGGCCGCGCTGGTGCTGGTGGACATGGCACCCGGCGCCGACTTCGAGCTGGCGCTGGCCGACGGCGAGCAAGGCCTGGCTATCGTCGTCGACGGCAGCGGCCAGGCCGACGCGTTGGCGCTCTCGGCCGCCCAGGCGCTGGCGCTGCCGGCCGGCAGCCGCAGCCGCTTCCACGCCGCCCAGGCGCTGCGCCTGGCCTGCCTCAGCGGCCGGCCGCTGTTCGAGCCAGTCGTGCGGCACGGCCCGTTCGCGATGAGCGACGAGGGCCAGGTCGTCGCCGCGCTGCAGCGCTTCCATTCCGGCGGCATGGGCCGCCTCCAGCCCCGCACGAACAACACCAAGCACAAGGAAACCCTGTCATGAACGCACCGCAAGACAACGCCAGCAAGAAGAGCGGCCCGCCCGTGCCGCTGCTCATCGTGGGCGCGCTGCTGCTGATCGGCGGCATCGGCCTGGGGGGCCGCATGTGGTGGCGCAGCCAGCACCTGGTGGAGACGGACAACGCCTTCATCGCCGGCCGCATCCACCCCGTGTCCACCCGCGTGGCCGGCGTCGTCACCGAGATGCGCATGCAGGACAACGCGGTCGTCAAGGCCGGTGATGTGCTGCTGCGCCTGGACCCGGCCGATGCTGCCGTGCAGGTGGAGCGGCTGAAGGCGCAGATCGCCCAGGCCGACGCGGCCATCGCCACCGCCGCGGCCCAGGTGGCCCAGGCCCGTGCGCAGGCCGCCGTCACCGGCTCGCAGGTGGCGCAGGCCGAGGCGGTGCTGGCGCGGGCGGAGCTGGATGCCAAGCGCAGCCAGGCGCTGTTCGGTGCCGAGCTGCGCGCCACCTCCAGGCAGGAGCTG
>JBKBVY010000352.1:0-1410 GCA_046289335.1 Roseateles sp.
CGTTGCCGACGAACATGGCCGGCTTGGCGGTGATCAGGCACAGCGGCTTCAGCACGGCCAGCTCTTCCTTGCTGAAGTCGATGGAGCGCACCGGCTTGGCCTCGTCCAGCGCGGCCTGGCACTTCTTCAGCACGTCCACCAGGCGCGCGGCGTCCTTGTCGCCGCCGGCCTTGGCGACCTTGCTGTAGCGCACCAGGCTCTTCTCGACCGTGCCCAGGTCCGCCAGGCACAGTTCGGTCTGGATGACCTCGATGTCTGCAATCGGGTCCACGCGGCCGTTGACGTGGATGACGTTGGGGTCCTCGAAGCAGCGCACCACGTTGACGATGGCGTCCGTCTCGCGGATGTGCGAGAGGAACTGGTTGCCCAGGCCCTCGCCCTTGCTGGCGCCGGCCACCAGGCCTGCGATGTCGACGAACTCCACCACCGCCGGCACCACGCGCTCGGGCTTGACGATCTCGGCCAGCGCAGCCAGGCGGGGGTCGGGCAGCTCCACGATGCCCACGTTGGGCTCGATGGTGCAGAACGGATAGTTCTCGGCGGCGATGCCGGCTTTGGTCAGGGCGTTGAAAAGCGTGGACTTGCCGACGTTGGGCAGGCCCACGATGCCGCATTTGAGGCTCATGGCTGGGGCTTTCCGTTGGGGGAGGGCGGTCGCCGCGGACCGGCGCGCCTGGGGGCAGGATTTTAGTCGGCCGTGGCGCAGGGGCTTGGCGCCGCCCCGCGCCGGGGCTGCCGGCGACCCCCTGCCTACAATGCCGCCATGCAAAACGTGGATGTCTGTGTCAGGGGTCGGGGCGCGGTGGGCAGCAGCCTGGCGCTGGCGCTGGCGGCCCAGGGCCTGTCCGTGGGCATGACCGGCCGGCCGGCGCCCGCGCGGGCGGGCGACATCCGCACCTACGCGCTGAATGCCGCATCCGTGCGGCTGCTGACCGAGCTGAAGATCTGGCATGCGCTGCCGCCCGACGCGGTCAGTCCCGTCTACGACATGGTCGTCTGCGGCGACGGCCTGGTCGACCAGCCGGCCGGCCGGCTGAGCTTCTCGGCCTGGCAGCAGGGGCTGAGCGAGCTGGCCTTCATCGTCGATGCCGCCGCGCTGGACGAGCAGCTGGCGCTGGCGCTGCGCTTCTCGCCGCATGTGAAGGACGTGGCGGACGACTGCCCCGCGGCGCTGACGGCGCTGTGCGAGGGCCGCGAGTCGGCCGCGCGCGCGGGCCTGGGCGTCGAGTTCAAGGCCCAGGCCTACGGCCACCGTGCGCTGGCCGCGCGGCTGACGGCCGACCGGCCGCACCAGGGTGTGGCCCGCCAGTGGTTCCGCGCCGGCGGCGAGGTGCTGGCGCTGCTGCCGTTCGAACGGCCCGCCGCGGGTGCCTCCTACGGTGTGGTGTGGTCCTGCGACTCGGAACGCGC
>JBKBVY010000034.1:0-19109 GCA_046289335.1 Roseateles sp.
GGCCCAGCCCCAACCTCACCGACACCCTCATCGTGCGAGCCCATGCCCAGGTGGCCGGCGGCGTGGGCGCGATGATGTCGGTGCGGGTGGACGGCGTGGTGACCGACACCGTGGAAGTGCGTGCAACGCAGCCCACCGACTACCGCCTGGCCGTGCCCGCGCTCAAGCCCGGCAGCCAGGTCGACGTGGTCTACACCAACGACGCCGTCGTCAACGGCGTGGACCGCAACCTCTACGTCCAGCAGCTCAGCACCTCTGACACCGCCGTGCTACCGACCTCGCCCATCGTCAGCTACGACAAGGGCACCGGCGACGCGGCCTTCGACGGCCAGAACGTCATCGCCGGACTCTCCTCGGTCTACGCCAACGGCGCGCTGCGCCTGACCTGGCCCGCCCCCAACCTCACCGACCGCCTCACCGTGCGCGCCAGTGCCACCCCCGCCGGCGGCGAGGGTGCGCTGATGGTCGTGCGCGTGGACGGCGTCGTGGTCGGCTCGCCCACCGTCGTCGCCACCTCGCCCACCGACCACGTCTTCGCCACGCCGCCGCTGGCGGTCGACAGCCGCGTCGATGTCGCCTTCGCCAACGCCGGCAGCGTCGACGGCCAGGCCCGCAGCCTGCGCGTGCACTACCTGATGGCAGGCACCACCGTGTTGCAGCCCGCCGCCGGCAGCATGTTCTGGGATGCCGGCTCAGGCCTGGCCGCCTATGACAGCGTCGGCTTCCAGGCCACCTCTCAGAACCTGCTCACCGCCAACGGCGCCCTGCGTGGCCGCTGGCCCGCGGCCAACATGACGGACTCGCTGACGCTGCGCGCCAGCGCCCGCCTGCTCGGCAATGTCGGCCCCATCGTGCAGGTGCTGGTCGATGGCGTCGTCATCGGCACCGTGGAGCTGCGCTCCACCACGCCGGCCGACATCACCCTGCCCGCGCTGCCCCTCAAGCCGGGCCAGCGCATCGAGGTCGTCCACACCAACCCGGCCGAGGGCCGCGAGCTACTGCTGGCCTATGCCATCTCCGGCAAGACCGTGCTCTCGGCCAATGGCAATACGCTCAATGCCCCCTGGCCCGAGCCCAACCTCACCGACACCTTGCTGGTGCGTGCCCGCGGCACGCTGGCCGGTGGCACCGGCCCGCTCATGCAGGTGCTGGTGGACGGCATCCTGGTCGGCAGTGCCGAGGTCAAGTCCACCGCGCATGCCGACTACCGCTTCGCCGTGCCGCCCATGACCGCAGGCCGCAAGCTCGACATCGCCTACAGCAATGCCGCAGACGGCGCCGACCGCGACCTGTTCATCGCCTACGCCACCACCGCCAACACCGTCTGGCTGCCGGGCAGCGCCGGCACCGTCTACGACCGCGGCAACGGCGCGGCGGCCTTCGACGGCGCCGACCTCGTGGCTGGCAGCGGCAACATGTTCTGGTCCGGCGCGCTGCGCACCACCTGGCCCCAGCCCAACATCACCAGCACCGTCACCGTGCGTGCCAGCGCCGTGCCGGCCGGCGGTGTGGGCGCGCTGATGACGCTGTGGGTCGACGGCGTGGCCGTCAGCGCTGCCCAGGTCAACAACACCGCGCCGGCCGACTTCCTCATGCCCACCCCGGCGCTCAAGCCCGGCAGCAAGGTCGCCGTCACCTTTGCCAACCCTGGCAGCGTTGACGGCGTCGAGCGCCAGCTCAACGTCCTCTACCTCATCGCCGGCTCCAGCTTCCTCACCCCCACCTCCGCCGGCACCACCTATGCCGCCGGCAACCTCTCCGCCAGCTGGCCCAGCCCCAACCTCACCGACACCCTCATCGTGCGAGCCCATGCCCAGGTGGCCGGCGGCGTGGGCGCCATCATGCAAGTGCGGGTGGATGGGGTCATCGTCGCCACGGTGGAGGTGCAGGCCAACCAGCCCAGCGACTACCGCATTGCCGTGCCGCGCCTACTGCCCGGCAGCCGCATCGACCTCGTCTACACCAACGACGGCTCCGCCGGCGGCGTGGACCGCAACCTGTTCATCCAGTCCCTGCGCATTGGCGACATGACGCTGGTGCCATTCGCGAACAACGTCCAGTTCGACGCCGGCGGCGGTGAGGCCGCCTTCGATGGTGTGGGCACCAGCGCCAGCAGCGGCGGGCTGTACGGCAACGGCGCGCTGCGCTTCAGCGTGCCGGCCGCCACCGCGCCCGCCACGCCGGCCCAGCATGCCGCGTCCCGGCTGCTGCAGCAGGCCAGCTTCGGTCCCACGCTGGCCGAAGTGGACCGCGTCGTGCAGCTGGGCCACGCCGCCTGGATCGACCAGCAGATCGCCCTGCCCTTCGTGCCCGACATGGTGGCCGCCGTGCAGGCCCGCTACGACCTGGGCGATGCCTACCGCCCGGGCGGCGTCAACTACACGCCCAACTGGGTGGGCCAGCGCTTCTGGGCCGCCGCGGCCAACAGCCCGGACCAGCTGCGCCGTCGCATGGGCTTCGCACTGCACAAGATCCTGATGGTTTCGCAGGCCGACTCCAACCTCTTCAACCATGCGCGCGCCTACGCGCAATACCTGGACACGCTCAACCGTCATGCGCTGGGCAACTACCGCGACCTGCTGGAGCAGGTGGCCCTCAGCCCGGCCATGGGCATCTACCTCTCGCACATGCGCAACCGGCCCGAGGACGCCGTCAGCGGCCGCATGCCCGACGAGAACTTCGCCCGCGAGCTGATGCAGCTGTTCACCATCGGTCTGCACGAGCTCAATGCCGACGGCAGCCCCAAGCTCAACAGCAGCGGGCAGCCGGTGGAGACCTACACCAACAGCGACGTGATGGCCTTGTCCATGGTGTTCACCGGCTGGAGCTGGGCCTTCCCCGACGGCCAGCTCACCGAGCAGAACTTCCGCTATGGCCGCCCCGACCTCAGCGCCGCGGCCGACCAGCGCATCGACACGCTGCCCATGAAGGCCTACCCCGGCCTGCACTCCACCCGCGAGAAGCGCCTGTTCAGCGGCAAGCCGCATGCCATCGTCATCCCGGCCGGCGGCAGCGCGCAGGCCGACCTGAAGGCGGCGCTGGATGCCTTGTTCAACCACCCCAACGTGGGCCCCTTCATCAGCCGCCAGCTCATCCAGCACCTCGTCAGCGCCCATCCCAGCCCGGCCTACGTGGCGCGCGTGGCCAGCGTGTTCAACAACAACGGCAAGGGCGTGCGGGGCGACCTCGCCGCCGTGGCGCGCGCCATCCTGCTGGACAGCGAAGCCACCCAGCCGCCCGCCGGCAGCGTGGGCATGCTGCGTGAACCCGTCCTGCGCGTGTCGCACTGGATGCGCGCCCTGCAGGCCAGCTCCGCCAGCGGCCAGTACGCCATCGACTCCGACCTGGAGGCCCTGGGCCAGCGACAGCTGTACGCCGCCTCGGTGTTTGGCTACTTCCGCCCCGGCTACGTGCCGCCCAACACCGTCTTCTCGGCCGAGGGCATCACCGTCCCGCCCATGCAGATCGTCAACGAGGCCACCACGACGCAATGGGTCAACCTGGCGCAGCGCATGGCCGGTGGCGGACTGGGCTGGACCGGCTCGCAACGCGACGTCTCGGCCCAGCTGCAGCCGCTGGCCGACATGGTGGCCGCAGGCCAGCTGGCCGCCGTGGTCGACCGGCTGAACCTGCTGCTGTATGCCGGCCGCATGAGCGCCGACCTCAAGCAAGACCTGATGGACGCCATGATCAGCGTCAGCGGGGTCGACGCGACCAGCCACCTCAACCGCGCCCGCGTCGCCCTGTTCGTCGCGCTGGCCTCCCCCGAATACCTGGTGCAACGATGAGCCACTCCAGCCCCAACACCGCCTCGCGCCGAAGCTTTCTCCGCGCCGTGGGGGGCCTGGCGGCCAGCGCCGCCCTGCCGCATCGCGCCCTGCCCCTGGCCACCAGCCTGGCCGGCCTGGCGGCGCTGGCCAACCAAAGCCATGCCGCCACCACCAGCGGCTACAAGGCGCTGGTGTGCCTGTACATGAACGGCGGCTGTGACACGCACAACTGGGTCGTGCCCATGGACCCCACCGGCTATGCCGAGTACGCCAGCGCCCGTGGCGAGCTGGCCTGGGCCGCCAACCGCCTGCAAGCCATCACGGCCAGCGGGCAGGCCAACGGCCGCAGCTTCGGCATGCCGGTGGAACTGGCGCCGCTGCGCGACCTCTACGAAGCCGGCCAGGCCGCCGTCGTCGCCAACGTCGGCCCGCTGGTGCGCCCCATCACCAAGGCCGAGTACGCGGCCGGCATCGGCGTGCCGGCCAAACTCTTCTCGCACAACGACCAGACCTCCACCTGGCAGAGCCTGGCCCCCGAAGGCGCACCGTCGGGCTGGGGTGGCCGCATGGGCGACATCCTGATGTCCGCCAACGCCCAGCCGGTGTTCACCGCCGTGTCGGCCGCCGGCAATGCGGTGTTCCTCGCCGGCAGCCAGGTCAGCCAGTACCAGGTGGGCCAGGAAGGCCCGGTGCTGGCCAGCAGCCTCACGGGCAGCAGCGTGTTCGGCTCCACCACGGCCGGCAACGCGCTGCGTCGCGCCTACGCCGCCACGCCCAGCGACCGGCTGCAGATGGAGTACGCCCGCGTCATGCAGCGCGGCCTCGGCGCCAACGCCGCCCTCTCGGCTGCCCTGGCAGGCGTCACGGTGCCCGCCATTCCCGGCACCGCCGTCCCTCAGGTCAACGGCGGCAGTACCACCCTCGACAAGCTGGGCCTGGCCCGGCAGCTGCGCATGGTGCTGCAGATGATTGCCGCCAACCCGGCACTGGGCATGAGGCGGCAGGTCTTCATGGTGCAGATGGGCGGGTTCGACACCCATGCCAACCAGATGCGCGACCAGCCGGCCCAGATGGCACAGGTCGCCCAGTCCATCAGCTACTTCATGACAGCGCTACAGGCCCTGGGCCTGCAGAACAACGTCACGCTGTTCACCGCCTCGGACTTCGGCCGCACGCTGCTGAGCAACGGCGACGGCAGCGACCACGGCTGGGGCAGCCACCACGTGGTGGCGGGTGGCGCCGTCAAGGGGCGCCAGATCGTCGGTGACTTCCCCGTCACCGCCCTGGGCACCACCACCGACATCGGCTCCGGCCGCCTGCTGCCCAGCCTGGGCGTGACCCAGCTGGCCAGCAGCCTGACCGGCTGGATGGGGCTGAGCACTGCCGAGCAGCAGATCGTGCTGCCCAACCTGGGGAACTTCGGGCCGGGGCCGGCGCTGTTCGGGTGAGGCAGGCCAGCCCACCCGACGGCGCCATGCCGCAGCCCTATGCGCTGCGACATGGCGCTAGGGATGGACGGCTGCCAAGGTAGCAACGTCCACTGCATGCACCCGGATTTCCCGGTGGCTAAGGACTCGCCATGCTCATCGCCCGCCGCCCGCTTCGCCGGCTTGCCGCCGCGGCCGCCCTCACGCTGGGCAGCGCACTGCCGGCGCACGCCATCGTCTTCTGGGACGAAGTCACCCTCTACCTCACGCACGCCAGCTACCAGCCCGGCGCCAGGGTGGACACCACCTTCTACTTCGGTTCCAAGCCCGCCGTCGACCTCAGCCGCTTCGACTTCACGCTGACATGGGACAACGCGCTGGTAACCCCCGTGGCCAGCGGTCCGGGTTCCGTGGACAGCTGGATGAACTCGCTAAGCAGCAAGGGCAGCACCAGCTACGCATGGACCGGGCCGCAAAGCATCCAGGGCTCCTGGGTGGCCGATCCGCAAGGCGGCGCGGCGAGCTTCATCTCCACCAGCTACGACCACCTGAAATGGGCGGTCTTCGGCTTTGACACCGCACCGACGCTCAACCAGCCTTTCGTGGTCAGCATCGAGCTGACCAACATCCGCGACAGCAATGGCGAACTGATGGACACCGGCTCCGGCTTCATCAACTGGGGCAACATGACCCCCGTGCCCGAGCCGGTAGGCTGGATCAGCATGCTGTGCGGCCTCGCGGCCTTGGGAGCGTGGCGCCGGGCCAAGCCACGCTGACGACTGCGGCAGGCCGAGTGCCACGGCCTGCGGGGGCCAAAGGTTCATGGCTGTTGCGACATCTGCACAGCTTCGCCTAGCTGCTTCGCACCACAATGCCCGACACGCCAGCCGCGGTCACGCGGCGCCTGCCTAGCGAGGGCATTACGCATGAACACCGACCCGACTTCCGCTAAGCCACCGATGACGACCTTGGCCGCCCTGATGACCTCTTGCGTGTTGACTGTGGCCTGCGGTGGCGGCGGGGGCGGCGAATCCGCATCGGGCTCGCAGTCGGTTACGCCGACATCGGAGACGGTCACGGCACCATCGGTAGCAGCCAGCGACGCCGCCAGTGCCGTCATTGCAGCTGTACCTGCCTCAGCCGCGTCCGACTCGTCGGCCGCACCGAAGAACGCGCAGGCACTGGACGCGTCAGATCACAAAGGCACTGCCACGCCCGCGAAAGGAGCTGAAACTGCAGCCGCAGCACCTGCGTTGCCGGAGGCAATGCAGTTTGCGAGCGCATCGACTCAATCCAATAACCCCACCGGTCCGGGCGCTCCGACCTCCAGCGGTACCGACCCGGTTGTGACCCAGCCGTCCTCCCAGCTGGTTACGGCTGAGGACCCCAACGCCATGGCTTTGGCTGCCAAGGTGGGGGATATATCGACCAACGCTACGACGGTTCAAGCGCGACTGGACCGCCTCAAGCTCGCCGTGAGCAGCATGAAGGTTCAGCAACACGAGGTGAAGCCGGCTTGCCGCCCATGCTTGGGGTGGGGCGTCAAGCCATTGGTCGTCATGGGTACTGAACCCTACGCTGCAGCGCTTCCGGCTAATTGGCCTGGCATTAAGTTTCCCGAGTGGAAAGCTGTGCTGAGCTGGTTCGTCATTTACGAGGGCGTGGGCGGCAGCACAGCGAAGAACAGTGCAGTGGAGGTCGGCAGCATTGAACTCTGGTATCTGTCTAAATCCAAGAAGACATGGCAATTGATCCAGTCTGGTCCGCTCCCGAAGTGGGACAGCACCGTGTCTATCGACGCCGTAACTCTTCGCGCCACCCAGGCATATCGCGTGGCGACTCCGACGTCAATTGCCTACATGCCGACCACCAGCAACGTGGTGCACGGCGGACTGCCGCAGACACCTACGCCTTGGAATGTCTCGACCAACAAGGCCGACATTGACGCGCTGTATCTGTCCATCAAGCATCGACTCGTTCTAAAGGAACCTACTGGGACAGATGATCGCGCGGCTGCCAACTTCGTCCTCCAAGCTGGCGTGGACTACTACCCCTATATGGGGTCGCGGGTTAGCGACCTAAAGGCGCCTTACGTACCGGGCGCCGGTTTGGGCCAGTTCATCAAGGTTTCGCCCCAGTGGCGCTATTCGTCCTTGTTCCTGAAGTCGAGCAGCATCACCGAAGCTCAAGTCCTGAGCGTTGCACCACCGACCTTCGTCTACTAAGTCAACGACGCTCAAGCGGCCTGAAGTAAGGGGCCTATGCCCCCTTGCCTGAGGTCAGGCAAGCCAGTTGTGCAACAGTTGTTCGTACTGACCCAGAATGCTTTGCCAAGTTAGGCCGTTCTCAAATCGCTCGATGCTGGCCTGCCGCATCTGCGCGAGTTGCTCCGGCACTGACAAGAGTTCGTCCAGCACGCCGGAGAACTGCTCGGCGTCGGCAAAGTAGCGCGCGCCCTCGCCTGCCACCCAGCGGTTGAAGCGGTTGTCGTGCGCGATGACCGCGTTGCCCGCGCCCAGCGCCTCGACCAGCGACGGGTTGGTGCCGCCCACCTGGTGACCATGCACGTAGGCCGCACTGTGGAAGCGCAGGGCCTGCACGACCGGCTTGTCGTAAATGGCGCCCAGGAAGCGCACCTCGGGTCCGGCCGCCGCCTTGACGGCACGGTGATAGGCGTTCCCGTCGTTGTAGTTGCCCAGCACGGCCAGCTGCATGCCCCGCTCGCGCTTGGAGAAGCCGCTCACCACCTCCAGGATGGAGTTCTCGGGCTCGGGCCGTGCCACCAGCGTCAGGTAGCGGCCGGGCACCAGGCCCAGCACACGCACGGCGTCCTCCGGCATGGCCGCGACGCGATCTGCGCCGTAGGCAATGGTCGTGATCTTGTCCGCCCGCACGCGCGAGCTGAGGTGGACCTTGATCTCCGGGTGATCGGCCACCAGGTGGTTGCCCAGCCAGCAGCCCACCCAGTCGTTCAGCCAGAACCAGGTCTTGGCCACCGGACCCCACTTGGCGCGGGACCACTCGATGCCGTCCATGTTGATGACGTTGGGCACGCCCTTGAGCCGCAGCAGCGCGCAGAAGACGGCCGTGTTGTAGCCCAGCGTGAGACACAGATCGCGATGGCGGCTGGCGTGCAGCGTCGCCTGCCAGTCGAAGACTATGGTGCTCTTGGGGCCGTCACCCTTCACGGGGATATGCACGCGCTCCACGCCCTCCCAGCAGTCCTCGAACACGGGGCCTTCGCCGGCCTCCTGGCAGTACACCACCACGCGCCAGCCGCGCGCGACGAGGTACAGCGCCAGTTGCTCGGCAAAGGTTTCGAAACCGCCGTGAGCGGCGGGCACGCCGCGCGTGCCGAGGATTCTGAGGGTCTTGGATGTCATGCGGATCTCACGCCCAGTTCGGCATAGAGGGAAAGCGTCGCTTCGACATAGCGGGCGCGGCTGAAGCGGGTGGTGACGAGGTCTCGCGCTGCCCTTCCCATGTTTTCGAGCTGGCTGTCGGGTAGTGCTGCAACCTGACGGAGCTGGTCGGCGAGTTCGGCCACGTTGCCGCTTTCGAACACCCAGCCGTTGACGCCTTCTTCGATCATTTCCGGGATGCCACCGATACGCGCGCCGATCGCCGTCTTGCCGAGGGCAAAGCTCTCCAGCAGGCTCATCGGTGCGTTCTCGTACCACTCCGAGGGCAGCACCACAGCGCGGGCGCCACGGATCAGGTTCCAGAGCGCCGCGCCCCCCTGGTAGCCCAGGAACTCGCCGGGGTGGCCGAGTTCAGCATTCAAGACGCGCAGTGCCTCGTCCTCCGAGCCCGTACCTGCAAGCTTGAGCACCGCACCGGCCTTGGCAGCCGCACGCAGCAGGGTGCCTACGCCTTTCTCGGGGGCCAGACGGCCGAAGTAAAGGAAGTAAGGCCCCGGGTTGAACTGCGGCTCGAAACGCGCCGCGTCCACGTAGTTCGGGATGTAGGCGAACTTATCCTTCGGCCACCCCCATTCCATGAATTTCTCCATGAAGAAGCGGCTGGGCACGATGACCCTGGTTAGGTGGCGTTGGTAGGAGCTCAGCATGCGGTGCAGGCCACTTTCGGCCGCGACGATGGCGCTCGCGCCCAGCGACCCGCGCACGCAACGATGGCGAATCACGTTGAGGACCGACCCATCCTTGCAGCGCTCGCAAATGCCAGTCTCGTTGAGCATCTTGTAGGCCGGACATGCGATCTTGAGATCATGGGCGGTCATCACCGCCGGCACACCCGCCTTACTTAGCGTGGAAAGAATGGAGGGCGATTGGTGGTGGTAGATGCAATGGAGGTGCGCAATGTCCGGCTTGAAGTCATCAAGCAGCCTCTTCAGCTTGCGCTGCGCCTCAAAGGAGTAGATGACCTTCGAGGCCATCACGATCTTCTGCACCGTCGAGTACCGGTGACCGAACTCCAGTTCGTCAATGAAGTACTTGGACCAGGGAGTCGCGTAGTTCTTCGGGTGATGCATCGAGAAGAACGCGTTCTCCCAGCCCAACTCCTCCATCAGCCCTGCATGGTCCAGGTAAACCGCGTCGGAGCCACCGCGGCGGTAGTGATAGCTGTTGACGCTCAGCAGTCTCGTCATCTCATTCCTTGGACAAATGGGCCGCGACCTTGAGGGCGATGTCGGGCCACTGCGCATGGGCTCCAGCCCGGCGCACGCCTTGGGCAAACGCCGCATGGCTAGCGCGCACCTGCGTGATCGAGTCGATGAGCTCGCCCACCAGGCCTTCACCGGGTTGGATGATCCGGCCAGCCTCTGCAGGCACCTGTTCCGGGAAGTCGCCCACCGATGTCGCCACTATGGGGCGTTCAAAGGCCAGCGCCAGCTTGAGGACACCGCTGGTGGTGCCTTCCAGATAAGGCAAAGCGACCAGGTCACAGGCCACGAAGAAGTTCTCCACCTCCTCGAATGGAATCCGGCCGGCCCGCAAGACCACGTTCGGCATGTGCCCAGCTTGGACGAGCGCCTCTGCGCAGGCCTTGCCGTGGGGCGTCATGTAGTCGGCCCCCGCAATCAGGAACTTGACCTGGCGGTCGTGGGCAAGCCTCTGGGCGGCCTCCAGCAACTCCATCAACCCCTTGCGCGGCTCCAGGTTGCCGAAGAACAGCACGACGAAGTCTTCGTCGGTCAGGCCGCCGATCCGCTGGCGCGCCTGCGCGCGGCTAACGCCCGTCAGCCTGAAGACGTCGTAGATGCCGTGCGGCACCACCAGCACCGGTGCGCAGATGCCAAGTTCACCCAGCTCGGCGCGCGCTCGATCGGAGTGCGCAATGACGCGGCTGAACGAGCGGTAGTAGAAGCCGTAGCTGAAGCGGCTCCAGGGCTTCGGGTAGTGCGGCAGCACATCGTGGACGGTGATGGCGGCCTTCTGCCCGAACAGGCGCAGCAGGCGGATCCAGACGCCGTCCAGGAAGGCAAACTTCAGCGGCCCCTGCAGCACGATCCAGTCGGGCCGGCGCCGCAGCACGTTGCCGAGGAACTTGGGGATGTCGAACAGGTAGTGCCGTGAGCGCCGGAACAGGCGGAAGACCTCGAAGCCCATGCTGTCAAAGCGGCTCGGCAGCGACTGCGCCGTGATCACGGCCGCCTGATGCTGGGCCGCCAGCGCGCGGGCGAGCGAGACTGCGTAGTCGGCCAGACCGGAATCTCCGGTGAAGCTGACGATGTCGATCTTCATGCGCCGGCCCCTCTTGCTGGCGCTGCTGGATGTTCTGACCGGCTGGTCAATGTGTGGCCCCCGTTTTCCTGATGACGCCGTGCCAAGTTGCACGCAAGACTGTGGCGATGCGTTTGGAGTCTTCGCGCCGTAGGCACATGCCCAGGGCTTCGCGGAGGTTGCGCAGCACCGCCACGCCCAGTAGCCACGGCAGATGCCCGCCGTAGAACAAAATCAGATTCCGTGCCAGGTAGTACTCGGACAGCAGCGATCGCTTCGTCAGCGTAGCGGTGCCGATGGACGCGCCTTCCTTGTGCCAGACGATGCTCTTGTCGGCCGTGCCCAGGCGCCAGTCGTGCCGTGCGCGCTGGGCCCAATCGATTTCCTCGAAGTACAGGAAGTAGTGCTCTGCGAACAGGCCGACGCTGCGCATCAATTCGGCGCGCACCAACATGGAGGCGCCGGCCACGTAATCCAGCCTTTCGCGGCCCAGCGCCTTGAAGTCGGCCATGGTGATGTCCTGCCCGCTGCCGATCTGCGTGCCGCGTGCCTTGCCGTAGAAATAGGTAGCTCCGCCAAAAGCCTGGATGACGTTCGGGTGCGAGGCATACAGCAGGATGGAGCCGACCATGCCAAGCTTGGGGTCCTGCTCCGCGCGGGCCACCAGTTCACGCAGGGAATCGGGCCGCACCAGCGTGTCGTTATTCAGCACCCAGGCGAACTGCACGCCGTGGCGCAGCGCCACCCGCAGGCCGACGTTGTTGCCCTTGGCAAAGCCGCCGTTCTCGCCCGCCTGGATCAGCCAGACAGAGCGGCGTCCTGCGGCCGGGATGTCGCCGCCCTCGGACGCCGCGCGAGAAAGCACCTGCCAGCGTGGGTCCAGCCCCGCGCCGCCCAGTTTGTCAGCTCCTGCCTTTAGTGCCTCCCAGGAGCCGTCGGTCGATGCGTTGTCAACGACGATGACGTAGAAGTCATCGCCCTCCAGCGCGGCCAGGCTCTCCAGGCAAGCCAGGGTGTCGCGCCAGCCATTCCAGTTAAGCAGTACGACGGCCGTGGCAGGTGGCTGATGCCTACTGCTCGCTTGATTTTCCATTCAGCACCTGCTTTTTCGGGATTGCCCCAGCCACCAAAGCGGCAATCACGAAAGCGAAAACTAGATTGTAAGGAATACTCAAGATCAATCGCACCGCTAGCAGACCAACCAGCGCTGCCAGCGCCGATATCAAGAAACCCTGCTCCTCTCCCGCCGCATCGGTCACCCTCTTGAACGCCATCCACGCCGGAACGATGAATATTGCCACGAATATAAGCAGTGCCGGCACACCGCTATCGATACCGACTGTCAGCAGATAGTTATCCAGCGTCAAGAGGCCACCCGTGCCCTGCACCCCAGCCTCAAAAACAGCCTCTCCGTAGCCTTTGCCAAAGAATGGCTCTTCGAGCATGGCCGGAATACCTGATTTCAGCATCTGCAGTCGCGCCGAAGAACTGGATGCCTCTGTCGTGGTACGTCCTTCGAACAATCCTTGGAGCAGTGGGAGTGAAGCCGCCGCGATGACGAGTATCGACAACAACACAAACAAACGCGTAGCAATCGCCGCGGAGACCTTTCGGGCACCACGGGCGCGCACGCCCGTCGATAGCAAGACGGTAACGACAACAATAACGAGCGATACAAGTGCAATCCGCGAGCCGCTTAGGACTGCAGCCACAACTGCCACCAAGAAGCCGGCCAAACCAAGCACGCGGGCAGAACTAGCAGCCCCGTTCAAAAACTGTCCGAAAGTGAATGCGGCAGCCACTGCGGCGAACTCTGCAAGCAGCAATGGGTGTTCAAAAGTCGCCTGCGCGCGAAAAACGCCGTCCCTGACTCTGGAAAGATTAAGCGCAGCAACTAGTTCTTGCGCCCCACCTGAAACTGATGCCCACCGCACCAGCGGATTAGCGCCCACGAAGCGCTCGTAGATAGCAAACGCTACCACGACAAGAATGAGCAGGTAAATAGACCTTACGAATATATGGCGCGACTGGGCATCGCGCATCAATAGCAGCGCAATAAAAAATGGAACGTAGTAGTAAACCCACTCCCAAGTTACCGCCAAAAATGCAGCGATGGGCACAGGCGATCCAAGCGCACTGACCATGCGCAGCAAGCCATAGATGAGTACGCACCAAGCCAGCCATTTCGCGCCTGGCGTCAGCTCCCGCCATGCACTGCTGATCAAAGGCTGTGCGACAGCCAAGTACAGCAGTACCAGCACAGACAAGCCAAAAACAACCTTGCGCAAGTCAATCGAGGGCAGCCCACCCAAGCGCACGGACACGTACGACGGCCACAGGGTGGCCGTCACGATGATCGCGACGAGCCAAAACCCGACAAATCGCCGATTCACGGTGCCGGTTCTGACGAAGCCTGCCGACAGCATCACCACGCCAACCAGAATGACTGGCATCAACCGCACGACCAGATCAGGCGCAAGTGCGGTAAGCGCCCCCAGGATCAGCAGCATGAACCCCGCCAACCCAACTCCGAGGATCAGCAGCAGATAGCTCACAGGTGATCGAGTCGGTTTGAACATGCTGGCGCTCCTGCTGGGAATGTTCATCGGACCTGGCTCAACTGCTGCCGCAACGCGTCTTCGTAACGGCTCAGCCGCTGCAGCGCTTGAGCCACGCCTGCGGCGACCTGCGGCCGAATCTCGGCGCGGCGATCCAGGCTGGCAATGATCAGAGCCACCAGTTCCGCATCCTTCATCTTCTTGCCATCCGCCAGCACCTCGTACCCCAGGGTGCCAAACAGGCCATTGAACTTGCGGCTGTAGGCGATGGGAACGACGGGCACACCGCTGGAGAACGCCGCGATGCAGGCGTGCATGCGCGCACCCGTGAAGAAGTCCATGCCGGCGATATACGTCTTAGCTTCGGACGGGCGCGTGAACACGGGCGCGACGATGACCCCAGGGAACTCGGTAGCCAGTTGACGAGCAGCCGTGACGTCGTCTTCGACGGGCATGTGCGGCTCGATGACGTGGCTGACCAGATGCACTTCCACCTCTGGACGCGCCGCGAGCTGGCGCAGCAGCTCGCGCATGGCTGCGGCGTAGTCGATGCTCAGGCCGAACTGGTTGTTACCGGTGTAGCCGCCGTTGAAAAGCAGCCCCGAAACGTTGATGCCAACACGAACCTTACCGGCATCCTCAGCGCGCTCCGGCCGGGCAAATGGCAGACGAAAGGCCACGTCGATGGCTTCGTCGACGTTGGAGGTGATACCCAACTCGCGCAGGCAGGCGCTGGAGAGGTTGTCGCGGGCGAAGATGCGGGTACAGCGTCGCATGACCTGGCAGGCGAGCCAGCGTGCCAGCGCGCCGTCGAAGGGCCCGATGGTCTGCGGCGACAGGATGAGCGGCTTGCCCAGGGAGCGAACGATGTTCTTGCTGAGCCAGTGGAATCTAAAGCGCTGCATGCCGTAGATGTCGGCCCAGCTGTCACCCTCGCCAATGTCAAGCACCAAGTCACAGCCCCGCACGGCGTCACGAAACTCGCCGCGGAACACACGGATGCGCCGTACCTGAAGTTCATGGCCTGCGGCCGCAAGCTCAGCGGTGAGCGCAGGAATGGTGGCGTCGCTGGTACCCAGCACGATGAAGCGCACACGCAGGCCCAGTTGCTCGGCCACACCGCGCACGATGGCGATGTTGGACTCGGTCAGCGCGCCGACGCCGAGATTGCCGGATCCGAGCGAGTGCCACATCAGACCGACGGTGACCAGGCGCTTGTTAGCCGCAACAGCCGGCGGCAGAGAGTTTTCGTTGCTCACAGAGACTCACCTTTGGCGCGGCGGAACGTGCCCCACGCATTTCTCAACCATTCCACCTTGCGAGCGTTCAGCGCGTTGCGCAGCAGCGCGAGCCGCCTGTAGCGCGGTGCCTGCCTGCGGGCCAGCCACGTGGCGATGACGCGCCCCAGCACCATCTGCTTGCGATTGACCTGGTAGGGCTGCATGCGCGCGATGTCCTCGACAGGCAGCGCATCTGCCGCGAGCACCCCGGCGGCCATGGCCTGGTTCACCAAGCGTTCACCCAGTGCGGTGCGGCTGAGGATGAGGCTGCGGCCGTCGCGCTCGGTGAAGTCGGGGTAGCCGTCCTTGCCGTACCAGGCATCGGCGCAAACGATGTCGGCGAACTCGCCGGTGCCGTCGGGGCAAATCTTGCAGCGGAACTGCAGGTGCTTGTTCAGCACGGTGCCCCAAGAGCTGTTGTAGTCGGTCTCGAAGACCTGGCCGTCATGCTGGACGGCGCGCGCCATGCCGGGCCAGCCGTCACCGCGATAGCGGAAGGTCTTGAGTTGCTGGCGATCGGCACCGAGCTTGGCCAGCAGTTCATGGGTGCCCAGCAGGCTGGGGATGCCTGCGCACATGAAGGACAGCATGGCCACGACAAGCTCGCCGACACGGGGGTCGTGACGGCCGTAGCGCCGAAGCGCAGCGACATCGCAGGGCTTGCCGACGAAGGCGAAGCGCTGGCCCCGGTCGAGCAGCTCGCGCAGGCCAGCCAGCGGTGCAGACGGCGCGTAGCGCGAACCGGCGGCAGCGAGCACGTCAGCACGAGTGGTGCTGACCTGCAGGTCGTTGCGCAACGGATCGTCGGTGCTGACGGCGACCTGGGCAACGAAGTCGACCTGCCCGGTGTCGAGCAGCCAGGCGGCGATGGCCGAGATGCCGCCACCCGAGGAGCCTTGGCGACGAATCTCGGGGTCCAGTGAATGGCCCGCACGGACACCGACCAGGGGCCCCCACAGCGGGTGGTAGGCGGGGGCCGACGAACCGCCCTCCGGCTGGTCATGTGCCACGATCGAACCGGGGCATGCGTCAGCAAGGATGCGCGTCTGGCCGGCGCTCAGGGGCACTTGCTGCTGGGGGCGCAGGTAGCCGCCTCGGCTGAACGTCATGCGAACGACGCCGGGATCAGCGACGGATTCGCACAGCCCGCATCCCGTGCACAGGCCGTTTTGCACGACATTGGTAATCAGCGAATCGTCAGCGGACATGGATCAAGTTCAAACGGCGGTCAGTCGCATCACTGCGGCACGTGAAGAAAAGGCAAGAAACCGGCCAGGGCCAGGGTAGCCAGCGCCGGCTGACGCCAGCCGGCTCCGGCCAGTTGCTGACCACGCCAGACATAGGCACTCGCCAGCAGCGCGTTGCCGGCCGTGAGGCACAGAAGCCAGCCGATGAGGCCAAGCCGTGGCACCAGGACGATGCTGAGCAGGCCGACGAGCGACCAATTCAGCATGTTCATGACGGCACGGAAACGCTGGGCACCTGCGGAAGTCAGCAGCACGCCCCAGGACGAAGCAAAGAAACGCACGAAGAAGAGCAGCCCGAACCAGGGCAGCACGGCGATGAGACCCTTGTACTGCGCGCCGAACAGCAACATGACGATCGGCTCGGCCAGCGTGCACAACACCAGGCCGAACATGAGGCCCACCCCGACGAAGGCCCACTGCACACGGGCAGATTCGCGGCGCATGCTGGCGCCACTGTCCTGCGCCTGGGCGGCCGCCGCGGCCCGCGGCAGAAACACATTGGCCAGCACGCTGGCGGCCTGTGCGCCGCCGTTGAACAGACGCATGCCAGCCTGATACAGGCCCACCGCCGCTGGCCCAACGAAGTGGTTGAGCACGACGCTGTCGACCTGGCCCAGAAGGCTTTGGAGCCCGAAGTCCACCGCGTACGAGCGCGTGGCCATGATGCGTGCCCAGGCGCGTCTGACAGGTGCCGGCCGCAGCGTTGCGAAGTACCGGCGCTGCGCATGCCAGGTGAACAGCAGCACCGCCAGACGCGACAGCAGGAATGACGCGGCGGCCATCAGGGGTGTGGGCAGCCACCAGAGCAACAGCGTGACGATGGCGAACTGCAGCAGCACGGCCAACGAAGCGATGCGCGTCTCGTCTGCAAACCGGTTGGTCGCGCGGAAGCCGACATTGAGGAAGTCCGTCAGCGCATCGGCGAGTTGGGCGCCGAGCAGCAGAAGGAACACGAGGCGAGCTGCGCCGTCCAGCAGGGGCATCGCAGCAAGTGATGCCGCCAGGACGACCAGGGTCAGCAGCAGCTTGGCCGACAACACCTCGGCCATGACCTGAGGCGCCGTTTCCGGCGCCGCTCCGATCTCACGCAGCACGTAAGGCGTGAGCCCGTAGTTGGCGATGAGCGCCAGGAGCGTGGCGACTGACAACCACAACATGACGACGCCGAACTGGGCCGGCCCCAGCACCCGGGCCATGACGACGAAGGTCAGCATGCCAAAGGCCAGGCGCATGGCCGTGCTGGTCCCCATCAGGGCAAGGTTGCGGACGATAGACATGCAGGGTGCGTAGCCGGCCTCGGCCGGGTGAGCCAGGAGAGCGAAGCGAGCGATTCAGCCGATGCGGTCGATGCCGGCCACGCGGGCGCGCACGCCTACCGGCAAATTGGCAAGCAAGGCGCCCGAGAACTGATCTTGCAATCCGAAAGCGGCAGGTGTGTCGCGGTCAATGGACGAAACCCGGAACAGCAGCCCGTCCGGAATCAGCCCCTTGAAGCCGTAGCGCATCTCGGCCAGCTTCTTGTCGGTGCCGCCGCGCACGGCGGTCTCGCCGATGACGGTCCAGTAGGTGACGGGCTCATAGCGCTGGTTGCCGAACACGGTCTCCAGGCGCCGCGCCGGAATCGCCAGGCCGGCCAGTTGCAGGTCCACCTTGCGGTTGCTGACCAGCTGGAAGCCCTGCGCGGGGTAGCAGACCTCGGGGTAGTGCAGCTGCATGCCGTCGCGCTGGTCGTTGCCATAGGCAATGGACAGCATCACGCGCTGGCCCTGCCGGTTGACGTAGGTGCGGGTGAGGATCTGGCTGTAGAGCTGCTTGAGCAGCTCTTCCTGCTGCGGGTTCACGACGCCGGCCACGGCGGTGGTGTCCAGCACCCAGTCGCCGAAGCGCTTGGGGATCTGGTTCTCCAGGTTCAGGTCGCCGTGCAGGCTGGCCATGCGCTGGGTGGGCGTCAGCTTCCAGGCGGCCAGCGACGCGCCGCCCATCAGCAACGCCGCCAGCGCGGCGCGGCGGGTCTGGCGGTTCGTGGGGTTCAGGGTGGCGTCGCTCATGCGCGCCCTCCGGGGGCAACGTGACGGCTGCCGAAGCGCAGCAAGCCGTCGGTGGCGATGATGAGCAAGAGGGCGCTGATGAACAGCACCATGCCGGCAAAGCCGTGCAGGAAGCCCTGCCCGGCTTCGTCGCCGAAGTAGTAGGTGATGAGGGTCAGCGCGCAGACGCGGATGACGTTGGCCGCGAAGCTGATGGGCACGATCAGGATGGCCAGCGCGATGTTGCGGAACAGCGAGGCGTAGCGCACCAGGTTCAGGTACAGCAGGCCCAGGGCTTCGAGCGTGAACAAGGTGTGCAGGCCGGCGCAGGCGTCGGCCACCAGCAGCTGGTAGGGGCCGATCTGCAGGATGACGCCGGTGCGGCTGATGGGGTAGCCCAGCGCGTAGAGCAGGTTCTCGGCCACGTACGAGACGGCCATCTTCATGGGCTGGGTCAGCGCGTCGACGATGGCGCCGGGCAGCGGAATCATGAAGAGCATGAAGAACAGCGCGAAGGCGATGGCCTTGAGCTGGGCCGGGCCGCGCAGCAGCAGCACCAGACCGGCGACGACGCCGATGGCGGAGCCGACTTCAAAAATCCAGATGCCTTGCGAGCGCCCCACCGCATAGGCCAACGCCGCCAGCACCAGCAGGGGCCAGGCGACTGCCGGCATGGGCTGGGACGCGCTGGTGTCCATGACCGCAGACCAGCGGCGGTAGATCAGCCAGATGCTGATGCCCAGCACGATGGGGCCGTGCCCCTGTGCGTCGGAAGCCCAGATGGTGCTGAACAGGCTGACCAGCGTCGGCACGTACATGGCCAGCAGGCCCACGGCGGCCAGGCCCCATGGCAGCAGCGCCGCTCGGCTGTCTCGCGCCGGAATCATCTGAGCCTCCAATGCCGGCACTTCAATGCTCGTTCATGACCACGCCGGCCAGCTCGGTGGGGGTGTTGCCCAGCGCACCGATCAGTTCCTGCAGCGCCGCCACGCGGGTCTCGCCCTTGCGGGCCAGCGCGAGCGCAGCGCCGCAGCGGGCGGCGATGACCGCGTAGTCGGCCCCGTGCACGGCGGCGGGGGTGTCGACGATGACGTGGTCGAACTTGGCGACCAGCTC
>JBKBVY010000353.1:0-1141 GCA_046289335.1 Roseateles sp.
AGCAACTGTGTTCAAAGTCAAGCATTGGAAGGGTCTTGAACATGTTTGACGGCGGACCAGGCGGCTTGGTCACGGAGCATGGCGTTGAGGACGGTCAACAGCTTGCGCATGCAGGCCACCAGCGCCACCTTCTTGGGCTTGCCGGCAGCTACGAGCCGGGCGTAGAAGGCCTTGATCACGGGGTTGTGAACGATGGCGCTGACGGTGGCCATGTACAGCACCGCCCGCACATCGGCCCGACCGCCCCACGTGCGGCGCTTGCCTTGCCGCGTGCCGGAATCATTGGCCAGCGGCGCAACCCCGACCAGCTTGGCGATCTGGCGTCGCTGCAACTGGCCCAACTCCGGCAATGCCGCCGTCAGCGTCATGATCGTCACCGGCCCCACGCCCTTGACGGTGTCCAGCAACTTGCGTTGCGACTTGAAGTGGCGGTCCAGATGGTCGTCCGCGTCGGAGTCGAGCCGCGCAATCTGCTGGTCCAGCAATCGCAGCACCTTCTTGATGCTGCGCACGGCCGTCGGGGAGTGGGCTTGGTGCAGGCGCTGTGTTTCAGCCACCCGCATCTCCACCAACTGGCGCCGGCGTGTCATCAGATCGGCCAGTTCCATCCGGTGCGCATCCAGGAGCGGCGTGATGTAGGTCGCCCGCTCCTGATGCGCTGCCAGCACGTCGGCAAAGTCGCGCAGCACTCGGGCGTCGAGCTGGTCGGTCTTGGCCAGCACCCCCATGGACTTGGCGAAGTCGCGCGCCTGCCGCGGATTCACGCGTGCGACGCACAAGCCGGCCTGCTGCAACGCCAGCACGACGGCGCGCTCGTAGCCGCCGCTGGCTTCCAGCAGCACCAGATCGACCTCGGCCTGGCGGCACATCGCGATCAGCTCGTCGTGTCCGGCAGCATCGTTGCTCACGCGCCGCATCTGCGTGCCCAGGCAGACATCAAGATGCTGCTTGGCCACGTCGATGCCGACATTGAGACGACGAGCCGGGCTCGCTACCCCACCTTGCGGATGCATGCTCATGATTGGCAACTGTTCGGGCTACACGACTGGACAAGACGGGCCGCTGCGTTGACCGCTCGCTCGGGGACGAACTCGAAGCTCCAGGGGACAACAGGTTTGGCACAGCGACCGCGACACCGCAG
>JBKBVY010000354.1:0-1109 GCA_046289335.1 Roseateles sp.
GGCACCGCTGCCCGCCGTGGAGGACCTCCCGGCCGCCGAGCCGGCGCCGCCGGCCTCCGCCCCGGCGGCCGCGGTCGCCGCCGCGTCGGCGCCTGACCACGGCGACGAGCCCGGTCCCGAGTGGCCGCTGTCCACGCGGCTGAGCTATGTGCTGACCGGCCACTACCGCGGACCGGTGCACGGCCAGGCGCAGGTGGAGTGGCTGCGCCGCGGGCGCGACTACCAGGTGCATCTGGACGTGGGCATCGGCCCGGCCTTTGCGCCGCTGGCCACGCGCCGCATGAGCAGCCAGGGCCGGCTGACGCCCGAGGGCATCGCGCCGCAGCGCTACGACGAGGAGACCCGCGCGCTGCTGCGCGAGCCGCGGCGCGTCAGCGTGCTGCTGCTGGGCGCCGAGGTGCAGCTGGCCGGCGGTCAGCGCCAGCCGCAGCCGGCCGGCGCGCAGGACGCGGCCAGCCAGTTCGTGCAGCTGACCTGGCTGTTCCTGACCGGCCGCGTGCCGCTGCAGGTCGGGCAGGTGGTGGACTTCCCGCTGGTGCTGCCCTGGCGGCAGTACGCCTGGCAGTACCGCGTGGTCGGCGAGGAGCTGCTGGACACGCCCATGGGCCCGGTGCCCAGCTGGCATCTGCAGCCCACGCGCACGGTGGCCGGCGGCGACCTGCTGGCCGAGGTCTGGCTGGCGCCGTCGTTGCAATACCTGCCGGTGCGGCTCCTCATCCGCCAGGACGCCAGCACCTACATCGACCTCACGCTCAAGGGCGCGCCGCTGCAGGCCGCGCCAGAATCGCCGGACGAGATTTCCAGGAGACCCCAGCCATGACCTACGAATGCATCCTCACCGCCGTGCACGGCGACGGCCCGCGCAAGACCGGCCTCATCACGCTGAACCGGCCCAAGGCGCTGAACGCGCTGAACGATCCGCTGATGGACGAGCTGGGCGAGGCGCTGCTGGCCTTCGATGCCGACGACGGCATCGGCTGCATCGTGCTGACCGGTTCCGAGCGCGCTTTCGCGGCCGGCGCCGACATCCCCACCATGCTGCCCCACACCTTCGTCAGCGCCTTCAAGAGCGGGCTGCTGTCCAAGAACTGGGAGACCATCCTGCAGGT
>JBKBVY010000035.1:0-18996 GCA_046289335.1 Roseateles sp.
GCGGCGCCGCGGTGGCCACCGGGTCACGGTCGATGTGGGCCAGCCAGCCTTCGGGGTGCACGGACTTGGGGAACTTCATCGTGGCCTCCTGCGTCGCGAATCGACGTTTGCGATGCGGCCCATTCTTGAGAGGCCATCGCAGGCGGCTTGAAGGTCCAGGCGAGCTCGCCCTGTAGGACGACGGGCCGCCGGCGTGAGCAGACGTGTGTGCCGTGTGCAGCGGCGTCAGAAACCGCGCACCGGCAACGTCTCGTCACGCTGCAGCCAGTTGCGTGGCGAGTAGCGGCTGCTGGCGTCGGTCACGTGCAGCGTGTAGGCGTGGCGCGAGCGCTCGGAGCGGTTGGCCGCCGAGTAGTGCGGCAGCAGGCCGTGGAAGACCACCAGCGAGCCCGCCTCCACCTCCAGCGGGATGGCCTCGCGCGAGTCGGCGGCGGGCCAGGGCGTGGCGTCCACCGCCTCCATCCAGGCCTTGCGGCCCTCGCGCACGAAGCGCTCGCGCAGCACGCCGCGGGCGCCACGGTGGCCGCCGGGCTCGGTCCACAGGCAGCCGTTGTGCAGCGTGGCGTCCTCCAGCGCGAACCAGAAGGTGGTGACGGTGATGGGGTCGGTCTCGAAGAAGCTGGCGTCCTGGTGCCAGCGCACCTCGCCGCCGATGCCGGGCTGCTTGAAGATGAACATGCTCTGCCAGACCTGCGGCCGCGCGAGGCCCAGTGCGGCCGCCACGCGGCGCAGCGCCTCGCCCTTGGAGAAGGCGCTGAAGACCGGATCCAGGTCGTGCATCGCATGGCCGATCTTGTTGATGGCCAGCTCCTTGGGCACGCGCAGCCGGCCTTCGGCGTCGAAGGCCTCCTCCTCGAAGAAGCAGCGCACCTGGTCGCCGCTGTCGAGGAAGTAGTCGTCCACATGGCGCTGCTGCTCCTCGGTGGTGAACACCGGGCGCTGCTCGCCGGGGTCGAAGGCGTCGACGATCTGCAGCGCGCGCTCGCGCAGCGCTGCGATGTCTGCGGCGCGCTTGAAGCCCGGGATGACGAGAAAGCCCTGTTCGGCGTAGAGATCGGTGGCGATGTGCATGGCGATGCGGTGGTTGACGGGCCAGTGTGGGCCCCCCACGGCCCGCTTCAGCTGGGTTCCCAGACCAGCGCCAAGGCCAGCGCCGCCTCGGTGACGGCACGGCCCAGCGGGGTGGCGGGGTCGGGCCGGCGCAGATGCGGCACGCCACGGCTGAGGTCCACGCTGCCCACCACCTGGCCGCCCTGCAGCATCTCGTAGCCCACCGCGGTGGGGCTGGTGAAGGCGCTGCCTTCGAGCTGGTGCACCGAGCGCAGCGCCAGCGTCAGATCGCCGCGCCGGTAGCTGCCCTCGCGGGTCTGCTGGCCCCACTGCACCCGGCCCTCGCCGATGTCCAGCACCGCATCGGACGCGCCGCGCCAGCGGCAGTTCAGCGTCCAGGGCTTGGTGGCCACGGCCAGCACGCGCACCGTCACCTCGGTCTGGCGGGCGGTGCACTCGGCCTCGCTGTCGCCGGCCGGCGTGGTCCAGGTGTAGCGCAGCGGTGCCTTGCCGGTGTTCAACACGTCGAACAGCGACAGCCGGTCGGCGCCACGGTCGTAGCGCACACGCTGGCCGCTCAACATGAACTCGCCCTGGCGGCCCCAGCCGGGCTTGCCGAAGGACTCCCCTCGGCCACGCCGGCCAAAGCGGCGGGCTGCGCCATGCGCGCCTCGCGCACCACGCCGCAGCCCGCCAACAAAAAACACGCTGCGGCAGCGGCCGCACCCCATCGATCACCCATGACATCTCGCATAAGACATGTTTGATCACTGTAGGACCGGCTGCCTGCGCATGCCGGTCCTCACCCATGACGGCCGACATGGCCCGCCGGCAAGGGCGCCCGGCTCCGGGCGACCGCAACAGCACGGCCATGCCACTCTAGGACGGTCGCCGTGACCGCGCCGTGACGCCCCGCAACCGGCGCGCCGCGTTCAGGGCGACTGAGGGACGGCCGAGGCCGCCTCGGACGCCGCGTCCGCCGGCGGCGTGACCACGCCGATGCGGGCGATGGCCAGATCGCCGGCGAACTCCTCGTAGAACCAGTCGTCGCCCACCTTCACCAGGCCTTCGGCCGGCGGCTCGACCTGCATGATGGGCTGGCCCTTGAGCGCCACCGCCATGGTCGCGGCCCAGACCGGCAGCGCCAGGCCGCCGCCGCTTTCGCGCTCGCCCAGCGAGCGGGGCTGCGGGTAGCCAATCCACACCGCGCCGGCCCGGGTGGCCTGGAAGCCGCAGAACCAGGCGTCCACGGCGTCGTTGGTGGTGCCGGTCTTGCCGTACAGGTCCCAGCGGCCCAGCAGCGCGCTGGCGCGCGCACCGGTGCCCTCGCGGGTGACGGCGGCCAGCAGCTGCGCCGTCATGAAGGCGTTGCGCGGGCTGATGGCGGGGCGCAGCTTGGGCGGGTCGACCTGCCACAGCACCTCGCCCTGGGCGTCCTTCACGTCGCGGATCAGCCAGCCGGTGGGCAGCTGGCCGCCGTTGGCGAACACCGCATAGGCCTGCGCCATCTGCAGAGGCGTGACCGCGCCGCTGCCCAGGGCGACGGTGAGGTTCAGCGGCTGCTTGTCCTCGTCCAGCCCGAAGCGGCCGGCCCAGGCGCGCACCCGCTGCGGACCCAGCGCCTCGGCCAAGCGGATGGTGACCATGTTCTTGGAGCGCGCCAGCGCCTGGCGCAGCGTCAGCGCATCCTCGTAGCTGCCGTCGTAGTTGCGCGGCGCCCAGTCGCCCTGCACGAAGGGCTGGTCGCTGACCAGCGTGCCGGCCCAGGCGCCCTGGTCCAGGATGGCCGAGTAGACGAAGGGCTTGAAGGCCGAGCCCGGCTGGCGCCAGGCCTGGGTGGCGGAGTTGAACTGGTTGCGCGCGAAGTCGAAGCCGCCCACCAGCGCGCGGATGGCGCCGGTGGCCGGGTCCAGCGTGACGACCGCGCCCTCGGCCTGCGGCGTCTGGCTCAGCAGCCACTGCTTGCCCGAGGCCAGCACCCGCACCACGGCGCCGCGCCGGGCGTTCTGCAGCGGGCGCTGCGCGCCGCCCTTGAGCGTGATGCGCTCGCCGTCGGCCAGCGCCAGCGTGGCGCCGTTCTTGTCCTGCGCCAGCAGCACGGCGGTGCGCAGCTCGCCCAGGTCCGGATGGGCGTCGAAGGCGGCGTCCAGCGCGTCGTCCTCGCCGTCGCCGCTGGGCAGCGCGACGGTGGCCTCGGGGCCGCGGAAGGGCTGGCGCCGCTCCAGCTCGAACAGCGCCTGGCGCAGCGCGGCCTGGGCCGCCGCCTGCTCGGCGTAGCGCAGCGTGGTGGTGACCGTGAGCCCGCGGGTGTAGGCCTCCTCGCCGAAGCGGTTGACGATCTCGGCGCGCACCTGCTCGGCGGCATGGTCGGCAATGCTCGACAGACGCTTGGGCCGGCGGATGTCCAGCGGCTGCGCCTTGGCGGCCCGGGCCTGCTCGGCCGTGATCAGGCCCACCGCCTCCAGCCGCCCCAGCACCACGGCCTGGCGGCGCTTGGCGCGCTCGGGGAAGCGCACCGGGTTGAGCCGGTTGGGGTCCTTGGGCAGGCCGATCAGCAACGCGATCTCGGCGGTGTCGAGCCGGTCCAGCGTCTTGCCGAAGTAGCGCTCCGCCGCGGCCGCGAAGCCGTAGGCGCGGTTGCCCAGGTGGATCTGGTTCATGTAGATCTCGAGGATCTGCTGCTTGCTGAGCACGCGCTCGATCTTGATGGCCAGCAGCGCCTCCACGACCTTGCGCGTCCAGCGCTGCTCCTTGGTCAGGTAGGTGTCGCGGGCCAGCTGCTGGGTGATGGTGGACGCGCCATGCAGCGGGCCGCGGTGCGTGAGGTTGCGCAGCATGGCGCGCACGATGCCGCCGTAGTCGATGCCGCCATGCGTCCAGAAGTCACTGTCCTCCACGGCCAGCAGTGCGTCCTGCATGGGCTTCGGGATGTCCTTCAGCGGCACGAAGCGGCGCCGCTCGGCGCCGAACTCGCCGATCAGCTGGCCCTCCTCGCTGAGGATGCGCAGCGGCTGGCGGGGCTGGTAGTCGGTCAACGTGTCCAGCGCCGGCAGCTGCACCCAGATGAAGGCCGCCACGATGGCCCCCACCAGCAACAGCACCAGGGGCAGCGCAACGAGGGCGCCCAGCCAGGGGCGCCGCAGCAGGATCTTCAGCATGGCGCGCATCGTAGGGGCAAGGCGGGCCCGGCCCTGTCGGCGCGCCGGCGGTCCGGCGCGGCGCCCTGTCCGACGTCACGGTGCCGGAAGTCAGGGCAGGCCGCGGGCCGGGGCGCCGCCGTCGGCCGCGGCCAATGCTCCGTCGGCCGATTTCCGCACTTCGTCGGGACGCGGCTGACCGGCGGCCGCGGCTTCACTAACTTTCGGGCCATCGCCACCGTGCGTTCATCCGAGGAGTCCGATCATGAAGTCCCTGCTTGCCCTGCTGCTTGCCGCCGCCACGCCCGCCTTCGCCCAGTCCGCCCGCTGCCCGGCAGCCGCCGAACAGCTCAGCGAATACCTCGCCAGCGCCAAGCAGCGCGTGGGCGCCGAAGGCGAGGTGCGGGTGGAGTTCGAGGTGGGTGCGAACGGGCGCGTGCAGCCGCTGTCCGTGCAAGGCGAGCACCGCTACCGCACGCCGGTGCGCATCGCGATGGACACGCTGGAATGCCAGCCCGGCACGCCGCAGCGCTACGTCCTGAACATCCGCTTCGTCGAGCCCGTGCCCCGCAACGTCGCAGCAGCCGCCTCGGCCACGCTGGCCCAGGCCGGCCCCGCGCTCCGCTGATCCATGCCCGCCGCCCCGCCGTCCTCGCGTTTTGCCCTGCTGCACTGGCGCAGCCTCGCGGCGGCGGCCATCGCCTGCGTGACGCTGGGCCTGGCGATGGGGCTGACGTCGGGCCTGCATTGCGCCCTGGGCAGCCTGCCGGACGGCTGCAGCCTGGATGGCAAGCTCGGCGGCGGCCTGGGCGTGGCGCTGTTGCTGTGGCTGATCTGGCTGGGCGCCGCGCTGACCCAGCCCTGGCTGCCCGCCCCGGCGCGGCAGCGCCGCTGGGCGCTGGCAGCGCAGGTGCTGCTGCTGTGGCTGGGCATCGAGCTGCTCAACCGCAGCCTGCGTGCCATCGGCCCCAGCGACGGACCCAGCGATGCCTACACGCTGCAGATCCTGCTGACCTTCTCGGTCTGCATCTGCCTGGGGCTGGAGTACCGCCAGCGCGCCCGCCAAGGTGAGGCCGATGCCGAGCGCCTGCGCCGCGACGAGCACGCCCGCGAGCGCCAGCTCGACGCCGCACGCGCGGCGCTGCTGCAGGCCCAGGTGGAGCCGCACTTCCTGTTCAACACGCTGGCCCACCTGCGCCGGCTGGCGCGCACCGACGCGGCCGCAGCGCGGGCCATGCTGTCCGACCTGCGCGTCTACCTGGCCGCGGCCCTGCCCGAGCTGCGCCAGGCCGAGACGCCGCTGGCCCGCGAGCTGGACCTGGTGCGCGCCTTCCTGGCACTGCACCAGCGCCGCATCGGCCCGCAGCGGCTGGTGCTGCGCTACGACATCGCGCCGGGGCTGGACGAGGTGATCGTGCCGTCCACCTGCCTGCTGACGCTGGCCGAGAACGCCATCAAGCACGGCATCGCGCCGCAGGTGAACGGCGGCGAGATCTGCGTGCGCGCCGGCCCTGATCCGGACTCACCCGACGAGGCGCGCCTGCTGCGCCTGGAGGTGGCCGACACGGGCGCCGGCATGGGCGAGAGCAGCGGCAGCGGCACCGGCCTGGCCACGCTGCGCGCCCGCCTGCTTGCTGCCCATGGCGCCGGCGCTCGGCTCAGCCTGCATCTCAACCAGCCGCGCGGCCTGGTCGCGCGAATCCATCTGCCCCTCGTCCAAGGAGTACCTTGGCCGGTCCCCCGCGGGGACGGCGATGCACGCGGCATCGAGCCGCGCGCACATCGCCAGACGGGCCGGCTTGGGAGCGGCCCGGCGCTCGGCCCGAAGCCATGGCAATGACACTCAAGCCCACTGACCTCGGCTGGATGCTGCTGGTCGGCGCGGCCACGCTGGTGGCCAACGGCACGCCGCTGAGCAACTGGATGTCGCCCGGCGCGGCGCTGCAGGCGCTGCTCTACAACATCCTGCAGTTCGGCGTGCCCGCCGTGCTGCTGCTGCGCGCGGCGGATGCCCTGGTGGACAGCGGCCGGCTGCCGGCCGGGCTGGCCTATGCGGGCGTGGTGCTGCTGACCGTGGTGGGCGGCATCTGGGTCATCGCGCCGGCCCTGTACCCGCTGCTGGGCAAGGCCGACTGGTGGACCTGGGAGGAAGACTTCGCGCTGGCCGGCGCCACGCTGATCTGGCACAGCCTGGGCGTGGCGGTCTATGCGCAGCTGCGCCTGTCGCGCCGCGCCCAGGCCCGCCTGGCCGCGTTGCAGGACGCCGCCGCGCTGCACGAGCGCCAGCTCGCCGCAACGACCCTGCTGGCGCTGCAGGCACGCGTGGACCCGGCCCTGCTGTCCGAGCGCCTGGCCGTCATCGACGCCGAGCTGGTCACGGCGCCGGCCCGTGCGCAGGACCGGCTGGCCGCCCTCATCGAGCTGCTGCGCGCGCTGCAGCCGCATGTGCAGGCCCAGGTGTCCACGCTGGCGCGCGAGATCACGGCGCTGCGCGCCTATGCCCGGCTGGTCAGCGCCGACGCGCAGCACACCGAGCGGCTGCACCTGGCCGGCCTGGGCCAGCCGCAGGACCTGCCCGACTGGCCGCTGGCACCCATGGTGCTGCTGCCGCTGGTGCGCCCGCTGCTGGACGAGGGCAGCACGCTGTGGAGCCTGTCGCTGCATGCCGGCACGGGCCATGCCGAGCTGCGCCTGCGCGCGCTGGGCCCCAGCCTGGGCCAGACCCGTGACGCCGCCCTGCGCGTGCCGCTGGCCGAGCTGGGCCGGCGGCTGCAGGCGGTGCACGGGCCCTCGGCATCGGTCGCGCTGCTGATCGAAGATATGCCGGTGTTCAAGCTCAGCTGGCCCATGCCATGACCCGCATCCTGATTGCCGAAGACGAAGCCCTGCTGGCCGCCGAGATCCGCGAGGAACTGGCCCAGCAATGGCCCGAGGCCCAGGTGGTGGGCATGGCGCGCGACGGCCACGAGGCGCTGCGGCTGGTGGAGCAGCTGGCGCCGCAGGTCTGTTTCCTGGACGTGCAGATGCCGGGGCTGTCGGGGCTGGAGGTGGCGCAGCTGATCGGCCGGCGCGCGCACGTGGTCTTCATCACCGCGCACGAGCGCTATGCGCTGCAGGCCTTCGACGAGGGCGCGGTGGGCTATCTGCTCAAGCCGCTGGACCCGGTGCGCATGGCCAAGACGCTGCTGCGGCTGAAGGAGCGGCTGAGCCAGACGCCCGCCGACCTGGGGCGCATGACCGCGCGCACCGCGCCGCCGCCGGCCGTGGAGCCGCTGCGCTGGATCACCGTGCAGCGCGGCCGCGAGCTGCAGCTGATCACGGTGGAGGACGTGGTCTATTTCCGCGCCGACAACAAGTACGTGGCCGTCGTGACGGCCGACGCCGAGGCGCTGATCTCGGTGCCGCTCAAGGAGCTGGTGCAGCGCCTGGACGGCGAGCATTTCTGGCAGGTGCACCGCTCCACCATCGTCAACGCGCGGGCCATCAAGTCGGTGGGGCGCTCGCTGAGCGGCAAGCTCAGCATCACGCTGAAGGACAGGCCGGAGACGCTGGAGGTCAGCCCCAGCTACGCGCACCGCTTCAAGCAGCTTTGAGCTGGAACAGCTCGGCCGCATTGCCCCAAGCGATGCGCTGCGCCACCTCGGCCGGCAGCTGGCCCAGCCAGCTGCGATAGTCGGCGAACAAGTCCTCGTAGTGCTGCCAGCGCGGCGTGACCCAGGTGTCGGAGCCGATCAGCAAGCGCCCTGCCTGGGCCTCGAACAGCGCGCGCCAGTCGGGCGCGAGGCGGCCGTCCAGCGTCAGGCCCGGGCGGTAGGACAGCTCGCCGCGCAACCCCGCATGCTTGGCGAACAGCTCGCGCACGCGCGCCACCGGCTCGCCGGCGATGCCGGTGTGGGCCCAGATCAGCCGCGTGCCCGGTGCATGGGCCAGCAGCTTGTCCACCGCGACGCCGTCCACATGGGCCAGCACCACCAGGTCGCGCTCGCGGGCCAGCTTCATCAGCGCGACGGCCGTGGGACCGTCGGCGTTGGCACTGTCGTAGAGGTGGAACTCGCCCAGACCGCGGAAGGGGCCGGCCGGGCTTCCCTGGGCCAGCAGGTCCAGCACCATGCGGCGGATGCTGTCGTCGGCAAACCAGCCGGTGTAGTCGGCGCGGTTGCGGTAGAGACGAATGAAGGGCACCCATTGAGCGCCTGGTTCTGCGACCAGCCGCAGCGTGCCGTCGTTGGGCCGGCTGTTGACCAGCGCGCCGCGCACGCCGGCCCGGGCCATGCGGGCCAGCACATCGGCCGGCGGATGCGGCGCCTGGGCGTCGTCGTTGTAGTGCAGGTGAGCGTCGAAGAGAGGGCCGGCATAGCCGGCCGCCTGGACGGACAGCGGCAGGGCCGCCAGCAGCAGCGCGCGGCGCTTCAAACGGCCCGCTCCGCTGCGGCGATGAGACGGCTGACGCGCGACACCGACAGCCCCAGCTGCGCTGCCAGCTCGGTCATCGCCACGCCGCCCTCGGTGTGCGCCAGCCACAACGCCTGCTCGCGGATGCCGTCGGCGCGCCTGAGCCAGTCGGCCCAGTGGTTGCGCGGCGCCCGCCGGGGCGCCACCGCCGCCGCACGCATGCGCCGCGCGAAGTCGGCATCGCCGAGGAAAATCTGCTCGCGCAGCCGGCCCGGCCACAGCTGCAGCCCGGGCTCGGACGCCACCAGGCGCGCATAGCGGTCACCCGCCGAGCGGTGCTGGGCTGCGGTGACGGCAGGCTTGCCCAGCAGGTGAGCGTGCAGGCCGTCCACATCCAGCCAGTCGGGCGAGGCCTCCAGCGCGGCCAGCGCGCGGAAGCTGGAGCCTGCCCACTCCGCCGCGCCGCGCGTCAGGCCTTCGCGCACGGGGGACAGGTCCACCCAGCGGCAGGCATCCAGCAGATGGCGCTCGCGGTCCACCAGCACGGCATGGAAGCGCCCCTGGAACAGCGGCCCGCTGAAACCATGACGGCGCTGCTGGTGCTGGGTGTAGACGCCGTTGACATGGCGCATCAGCGCCGACAGGTTGGCGCGGCGCGTGAACAGCAGCAGCCGGTAGTGGTCGGGCAGCAGCGCATAGGCCAGCGCCTGCGCGTCGAAGCGGTGCAGCGCCTGGGCCAGCAGCGCGCGCATCTCGGCGCGGTCCGCGTCGTCGGCGAACGCCGGCCTGCCGCTCTCGGGCGGGCAGTGCGCGCCGATCAGGTAGACCGCACCGGCGATCTCAAGACGAGGGGGCCTGGCCATGCGGCACCTTAAGGCGCCGAGGCGGGAATGGCAAGATAGCCGCATGAAGACGCATCAGATCGAAGTCCAGAAGTTCAAGGCCGCGGCCAACAACCTGCACGGCCAGGTCGTGTTCAAGGTGGATGCGCTGGTGTCCCCGCGGGCGCCCGTGGACGGCATCGAGCCCAGCAGCCTGCTGGTGATGACGGAGGAGAACGCCCGCGTGCTGATGGTGCTGCTGAAGGCCCAGCTCGCCGAGTTCGACAGCAAGAAACCCAAGAGCCGCCACGGCCGCCACGGCTGAACCCAGGACGCCCCATGCACTACCCCAGCTACAACCCCGCCTCCGACAACCGCCCGCTGTCCGACGAGGAACTGAACGACCTCGACGAGATGCTGGCCGCGCTGCCCACCGACGCGGCGATGAACGTCGAGGCGCTGGACGGCTACCTGGCCGGCCTGCTGCTGACGCCGGGCCGCGCGCTGTCCAGCCTGCCCGGCGAGGCCTGGCTGCCGCTCATCTGGGGCGGTGACCAGACGCCCGAGCCCGCCCCCTTCGCCAGCGGCAAGCAGCGCAAGAAGCTGCAGATGCTGGTGCTGCGCCACCTGCACTCCATCGCCACCGCCTGGGCCGAGCGGCCGCAGGCCTGGGAGCCCATCTTCAGCTTTGCCGACGGCGAGGACGAGGACACCGAGTACGCCGATGCCGAGGACTGGGCCGCCGGCTTTCTGATGGCGGTGGACCTGGCGCCCGAGGCCTGGGCGCCGCTGTTCGACAACCAGCCCACGGCCACGCTGCTGGCGCCCATCGCGGCGCTGGGCGGCGAGGACGGCGCGCTGGCCGAGGCCGACGCCGTGGCCCGCGATGCGGCCAGCCGCCAGATTCCTGACGCCATGCTGGCGTTGTGGGCGATTCGCCAGAAAGCCTGACGCATCCCCTCAACGCAGGTGGATGCCACCGCCGCTTTGGTTCACACTCGGCCCATGTTTCACACCGTGCTTGCCGCCTTCGGCCTGGTCATCTGCATCGCGCTGGCGATCCACATGGCCCTGCCCCATCGGGCGCGCGCGCGGGTGGACGCCGTGCTGGCCGGCCTGCAGGGCTGGGTGCTGCGGCAGTTCGAGCGCGCGGTGGGCTGGCGGCGGCGCCAGCGCCAGACCCGCGCCGCCGCGCTGGAGGCCGAGCGCGTCATCCGGCGCGCCCGCGAATCGGCACAGAACAGCCGGCTGGACGGCGAATGGGACGGCAACGTCTACCGGCCCAAGCGCTTTGACAAGCCCAAGAAGCCGCATTGAATCTCCCACCCCCTACCGGCTTCGCCGGCCCCCTCAAGGGGGCGCTGTCGACTGCCCGGCGGAGCCGGATCAGCGACAGCCGCTGGATGTCGCGCCGGCCTGCGGCGGCGCGCTCAATTGCTTGACTGCTGCAGCTTCCACATCTCGGCATACCGGCCATGCTGTGCCAGCAACTGGTCATGCCGGCCGCGCTCGACGATGCGGCCGTGCTCCAGCACCAGGATCTCGTGCGCGTCCACCACCGTCGACAGCCGGTGGGCGATGACCAGCACGGTCTTGTCCTGGCCCACCGCCTCCAGCTCGGCCTGGATGGCGCGCTCGTTGGTGGAGTCCAGCGCCGAGGTGGCCTCGTCGAAGATCAGGACGGGCGGGTTCTTCAGCAGGGTGCGGGCGATGGCCACGCGCTGCTTCTCGCCGCCGGACAGCTTCAGGCCGCGCTCGCCCACCATGGTGGCGTAGCCCAGCGGCGTGGCGGCGATGAAGCCGTGGATGTGGGCCGCGCGCGCGGCGGCCTCGATCTCGGCCTGGGTCGCGCCGGGGCGGCCGTAGGCGATGTTGTAGGCCACCGTGTCGTTGAACAGCACCGTGTCCTGCGGCACGATGCCGATGGCCGCGCGCAGGCTGGCCTGGGTGACCTGGCGGATGTCCTGGCCGTCGATGCGGATGGCGCCGGCATCGATGTCGTAGAAGCGGTACAGCAGCCGCGCCAGCGTGCTCTTGCCGGAACCGCTGGGGCCCACGACGGCCACCTTCTTGCCCGCCGGGATCTCGAAGCTCACGCCGTGAAGGATGGGTCGCGCCGGGTCGTAGGCAAAGCGCACGTCGTCGAACACCACGGCCCCGCCGCGCACCTGCAGCTCGGCCGCGCCCGGCGCGTCGGCCACCTCGCGGCGGCGGTCCAGCAGGCCGAACATCTTCTCGATGTCGGTCAGCGCCTGCTTGATCTCCCGGTAGATGACGCCGAGGAAGTTCAGCGGGATGTAGAGCTGGATCATGAAGGCGTTGACCATGACCAGGTCGCCCAGGCTCATGCGGCCGTCCACCACGCCCTGCGTGGCCCGCCACAGCATCAGCACCAAGGCCGTCGCGATGATGAGCTGCTGGCCGGTGTTCAGCAGCGACAGCGTGGTCTGGCTCTTGAGCTGCGCGCGGCGCAGCTTCTCCAGGCTCTCGTCGTAGCGGCGGGCCTCGAAGTCCTCGTTGTTGAAGTACTTGACCGTCTCGTAGTTCAGCAGCGAGTCGATGGCCTTGCTGTGGGCCACCGAGTCCAGCTCGTTGAGCGTCTTGCGGAATTGGGTGCGCCACTCGGTGACGACGACGGTGAAGGCGATGTAGACGACCAGTGCCGCCAACGTGATGCCCGCGAACCAGGCATCGAACTTGACGCCCAGCAGCGTCAGCACCAGCACCACCTCGATCAGCGTGGGCACGATGCTGTAGAGCGAATAGCTGATCAGCGAATGCACGGCGCGCGTGCCGCGCTCGATGTCACGCGTCATGCCGCCGGTCTGGCGCTCCAGGTGGAAGCGCAGGGACAGGTCGTGCAGATGCCGGAACACCTGCAGCGAGATGCTACGCGCCGTGCCTTCGGTCGCCTTGGCGAAGACGAGTTCGCGCAGTTCGGTGAACAGCGACGTGGACAGCCGCAGCGCGCCATAGGCCACCAGCAGGCCCAGCGGCACGACCAGCAGCGTCTGCGGCTCACCCGGCTTGAGGTCCAGGCTGTCCACCAGCTGCTTGAGCAGCAGCGGCACACCCACGTTGCTGAGCTTGGCGCCGACCATGAAGGCCAGCGCCGCGGCGACGCGCCAGCGGTAGCGCCACAGATAGGGCAGCAGGCGGCGCACGGTGCCCCAGTCGCCTCGCACGGCGGGCGCCTGGGCGGTCGTAGGGACTTGGGAGGCGGTAGGGATGGAACGCAAGCGCAGGACCGACAATGAAAGCCGCATTGTCCCCACTGAACGCCATGTCCCAGGATTCCAGCCCCCATTCCCCTCAGATCGGCCAGCGCGAGCTGGTGCTGCGCGTGATGCCCATGCCCGCCGATGCCAACGCCAACGGCGACATCTTTGGCGGCTGGATCATGGCCCAGGTGGACATCGCCGGCTCCATCCTCCCGGCCAAGCTGTCGCGCGGGCGGGTGACGACCGTGGCGGTCAACGAGTTCGTCTTCAAGCAGCCGGTCTCCATCGGCGACCTGCTGAGCTTCTACGCCACCGTCACCCGCGTGGGCCGCACCTCCATCACCGTGCACGTGGAGGTGATGGCCGAGCGCGACCCGGAGAACCTGCACGTGGTCAAGGTGACCGAGGCCAACCTGACCTATGTGGCCATCGACCGCGAGGGCAAGCCCAGGCCCGCGACGACCTGATCGGCCAGCGCCTCGGCCCACAGCGCATAGCCGCGCGGGCCGGGGTGGAAGCCGTCCGGGGCCATCAGCGCGGCGGCGTCGCGCTGCAAGGCCGTGGGCAGGTGCACCACGCGGCGCCGCGCCTGCCCGTGGACATGCCGAGCCAGCGCGGCATTGAAATGCGCGGCCTGGCGGCCGAAGAACCAGCGCAGCGGTTGCGGCAGCAGCGGGAACTGCTGCATGGGCGGCGCCGCGCAATGCAGGCTCAGCCGCACGCCGGCCCGCTCGCGCGCCAGCGCGTCGATGGCGTCCAGCGCCGCCAGCGCCTCGTGGTGCGCCACCTGGTCCACCACGTCGTTGACGCCCAGCGCGGTGACCAGCACATCGGCCTCCGCCAGCTCGCAAGCCTGCAGCTGGGCAAGGGCTTGCGCGCTGCGGTGGCCGCTGGCGGCCACCAGCTGCCAGCCCACCGGCCCGCCCAGGCGCCGGGCCAGGGCCTGCGCGAGGCAGCCGGCCAGGGCTTCGCGCTGATGCGCCGCGCCCACGCCCGCTGCGGACGAATCGCCCACGATGAGCAGCCGCAGCACGCCGCCGTCCGACGCGCGCTCGCCCGCGGCCTCCGGCAGGCGCAAGGCGGTCGCCCGCACGCGCCGGCCCTGCCAGAGCAGCACGGGGCCCAGCAGGGCTTTGGCCAGCATCAGTTGCATGGGTTGAACACTTTCGCGGTCAGGGGTCGGCGGCGTCCGACGCCCGGGGCCCGTGCCGTCCGGCAGGCGGGCCGGGGGCCGGCGCCTAGGCTTCAGGCGTCCACCCCAAGGAGTTCGCCATGCTGCGCTACGCCATCATCTTCTTCGTCATCGCGCTGGTCGCGGCCGTGTTCGGCTTCACCGGCATCGCCGCCAGCGCGGCGGGCTTCGCCCAGCTGCTGTTCTACGGCTTCCTGATCCTGGCGGTCATCGGCCTGCTGGTGGGCCTCATCAAGCGCTAGTCGAACTTGGAGAAGTCCGGCGCCCGCTTCTGGAAGAAGGCCTGGAAGGCCTCCATGGCCTCGGGGCTGCGCAGGCGGGCGCTGAAGATCTCGGCCTCGCGTGCGATGGCCGCCTTGACGGCGTCGCGCTGCGGCTCGCGAATGAGCTGCTTGCTCTGCCGCACCGCGCCGGGTGCCAGGTTGTTGAAGCGCTCGGCCACGCGGCGCGCGTGGTTCACCACCTCGCTGCCCGGCAGCACGCGGTTGGCGATGCCGCATTCCACGGCCTGCTCGCCGGTGAAAGGATCGCCCAGCAGCAGCTTCTCGGCCGCGCGGCGGTTGCCCATCAGCTGCGGCACGACCAGGCTGGACGCGAACTCGGGCACCAGGCCCAGGCCGACGAAAGGCATGGCCAGGCGGGCGTCGTCGGCAACGAACACCAGGTCGCAATGCAGCAGCATGGTCGTGCCGATGCCGATGGCCGCACCGGTCACGGCCGCCACCACCGGCTTGCCGCAGTCCAGCAGCGCATGCATGAACTGGAACACCGGCGCGGCCTCGTCACGCGGCGGCCGGCCCATGAAGTCTTCCAGGTCGTTGCCCGACGTGAAGATGCCGGGCTGGCCGGTGATCAGCACCGCGCGCACGGCCTTGTCCGCGTCGGCGGCGCGCAGCGCGTCGGCCATCTGCTGGTACATGTCCTGCGTGATGGCGTTCTTCTTCTCGGGGCGGGCGATCTCGATAGTCGCGACGCCGTTGACGGTGTAGCTCTTGATGGTCATGAAGGTCTCCTGCTCAGGCCACCGCCCTCTTGGCGTGGAACTGCGTCCAGTGGTTGGCCAGGTGCATCAGATGGGCACGCTCGTACTGCGGCTTGGTGAGCTCGCCGTAGGCGAAATGAGGCCGCAGCGTACCGCTGAATTGCGCGAACGCGTCCATCGCGTCCAGCAGGCGCTGGGCCGAGGTCTTGAGGGCCTGGGCGGCATCCAGCGCGGGCGCACCGGGGATGGGCTCGGCCAGGTCATGGCGCATCTGGCCCTGCGCGTTGAACGCGCCGAAGGCCAGCGACCCCAGCGTCGAACGGAACCAGGCGCCCTTCAGCAGCGGGTAGCCCTGCATCGAGTACTCGATGCTCTGCGCCAGGTGCTGCAGCACCTGGCTGAGGTTCCATGGGCTGCCCTGCACGACCGGCTCGCGGAATAGCAGCTCCAGCACGGCTTGCTGGGCCTCACGCCAGTTCGAGAAGGTCTTGAGCCGGCCGCTGCAGCCGGCCAGGGGCGCCGCCGCGAGCAGCACCGTGGTGGTCTGGAGTGCGCGGCGGCGGTCCATGCACTTACAGCCGCTCGAAGATGCCGGCAGCGCCCTGGCCAGCGCCGACGCACATGGTCACCATGCCGTACTTGCCGCCGGTGCGGCGCAGGCCGTGGATGACCGAGGCCGCGCGGATGGCGCCGGTGGCGCCCAGCGGGTGGCCCAGCGCGATGGCACCGCCGTTGGGGTTGACCTTGGCGCGGTCCAGCTCGAAGCCCTTGCTGTCCAGGTCGTTCAGCACGGCCAAGCTCTGGGCGGCGAAGGCTTCGTTGAGCTCCACCCAGTCCAGGTCCTTGGCGGTGAGGCCGGCCATCTTCAGCGCGGCCGGGATGGCCTCGATGGGGCCGATGCCCATGATCTCCGGCGGCACGCCACGCACGGCGAACGACACGAAGCGGGCCAGCGGCGTCAGGTTGTAGCGCTTGAGCGCAGCCTCGCTGACGATGATGAGGCCGCCCGAGCCGTCGGAGGTCTGCGAGCTGTTGCCGGCGGTCACGCTGCCCTTGGCGGCGAACACGGGCTTGAGCTTGGCCAGGCCTTCGAGCGAGGTGTCGGGGCGGGCGCCTTCGTCGAGCTTGACGGTGCGGGTCTTGACGTTGACCGTCCCGTCGGCGAGGTTGGGCGTGCGCTCGACGACGTCGAAGGGCGTGATCTCGGCATCGAAATGGCCCGCCTGCATCGCGGCGATGGCGCGCTGGTGCGACTGCAGCGAGAACGCGTCCTGCGCCTCGCGGCTGATCTTCCACTGCGCGGCCACCTTCTCGGCCGTCAGGCCCATGCCGTAGGCGATGCCGATGTTCTCGTCGCGCTCGAAGATCAGCGGGCTCAGGGACGGCTTGTTGCCGCCCATCGGGATCATGGACATCGACTCCACGCCGCCGGCGAACATCACGTCGGCCTCGCCGACGCGGATGCGGTCGGCGGCCATCTGCACGGCGGTGATGCCGGACGCGCAGTAGCGGTTGATGGTCACGCCGCCGACGGTCGGGCCGAAGCCGGCCAGCACCGAGGCCACGCGGGCGATGTTCATGCCCTGCTCGCCTTCGGGGAAGGAGCAGCCGACGATGGCGTCCTCGATCGCCTGGGCCTCCAGGCCGGGGGCTTGCGCCAGCGCCGCCTGCATGACCTTGACGAGCATCTCGTCGGGGCGGGTGTTCTTGAAGTAGCCCCGGCCGCTCTTGCCGATGGGCAGACGGGTGGCGGCAACGATGTAGGCGTCCTGGACTTGCTTGCTCATGATGTTTCCTTTCTTAAGCCTGGGGCTTTTCCTTGGGCACCCAGGCCCAGACAAACTCACACTCGATCGGCTCGATGCCGGCTTCATCGGTCACGGTCACGGCAACCCGCACTTCACCCTTGGTCTGGCTGGCCATGGCAGCGCGCTGGGCTTCGGTCAGCTGTGCGCGGGCGACCAGACCGCCGGTGGCGCGCTTCTTGAAGCTCACCTGCAGCGACTTGCACAGCGGCAGGCAGTCGTCGCGCACGTTCATGCCAACCACCATGCCGGTGGCCGTTTCGGCCAGCAGCGACATGGCAGCCGCATGCACGCCCTTGATGTGGTTCTGCACCGGGCGCCTGTTGGCGACGCGGATCTCGCTTCGCTCGGGGGTGAGCGCGACGAAATCGAGCGACGCCGTGCCCGTGAACGGCACGGCGCGCCGCAGCGCGAAGTTGCGCGCCACGCCACGCAGCGGGGCGGGCAGGCCGTCCAGCTTGGCAAGGGTGCGCTGAAGCCGGTTCATTTCCGTACTCAGTTGCGCACCGGCTTGCCCGTTTGGAGCATGCCCATGATGCGTTCCTGCGTCTTCGGGTTGTCCAGCAGCGAGCAGAAGTGCTTGCGCTCCAGGGCCATCAGGTATTCCTCGGTGACGAGGGAACCCGCCTCGACCTCACCACCGCAGACCACGTCGGCGATCGCCGCGGCCAGGTGGTAGTCGTGCGCGCTGACGAAGCCGCCGTCGCGCATGTTGGCGACCTGGCCCTTGATCGTCGCGATGCCGCTGCGGCCCGCCACCGGGAACACGGCCTTGTGCGGCGGACGGTAGCCGGCCTCGGCCATGCCCAGCGCGGTGGCCGTGGCCACGTGCAGCAGTTCGTCCTTGTGCGGCACGATGATGTCGCTGTCCAGCAGGAAGCCGTTCTTGCGGGCCTCGTGCGCGCTGGTCGCGACCTTGGCCGTCGCGGCGGTCAGGAAGCCGTCCTTCAGGAAGCTCAGGATGTCCGCACCGGCATTGCCGGCCGCGGCCATCTCGGCGGCGCGGCGGGCGATGTAGGTCAGGCCGCCGGCGCCGGGCACCAGGCCCACGCCCACCTCCACCAGGCCCACATAGCTCTCCACATGCGCCACGCGGCGGGCGCAGTGGATGGCCAGCTCGCAGCCGCCGCCCAGCGCCAGACCGCGCATCGCGGCCACCACCGGCACCTGGGCGTAGCGCAGGCGCAGCATCGCGTCCTGCAGCTTCTTCTCTTCCGGCGCGATGCCCTTGCTGCCCATCTTCATGAAGACGGGCATCAGGGACTCCAGGTTGGCGCCGGCCGAGAACACGTCGTCCGGGCTCCAGATGACCAGGCCCTTGTAGTCGCTTTCAGCGATCTCGACGGCCTTGAGCAGGCCCTCGGTGACGGCCGGGCTGATGAGGTGCAGCTTGGCGGTGATGGAGGCGATGACGACCTGGCCGTCCAGCGTCCAGACGCGGATTTCGTCGTTCTTGAACAGCTCGGTGCCGCTCTTCAGCGGGTCGGCCGCGCCGGTGCCGAACAGGCTCTCGCGGAAGGCCTGGCGCCGGTAGACGGGCAGGTCGCTGCGCGGCTTGAACTTGCCCTCGGCAGCGCTCCACGAGCCTTGCGGCGTGTGCACGCCACCGGCCTCGGCCACCGGGCCTTCCGTCACCCAGGCGGGCAGCGGGGCGCTGCACAGCGTCTTGCCATCGGCGATGTCCGCGGCGATCCACTCGGCCACCTGCTTCCATCCGGCGGCCTGCCACAGCTCGAACGGGCCCTGTTGCGAGCCGAAGCCCCAGCGCATCGCGAAGTCGATCTCGCGGGCCGTGTCGGCGACGGTGGCCAGGTGCACGGCGCAGTAGTGGAAGCTGTCGCGCAGGATGGCCCACAGGAACTGGGCCTGCGGGTTGGTCGATTCACGCAGCAGCTTCAGGCGATCCGCCGGTTGCTTCTTCAGCATGCGGGTGACGATCTCGTCGGCCTTCTTGCCGCCGGCCACGTACTCGCCCGTCGCGAAGTCCAGCCGCAGGATGTCCTTGCCCACCTTCTTGTAGAAGCCCGCGCCGGTCTTCTGGCCCAGGGCGCCCTTCTCAATCAGGTCGGCCAGCACCTTGGGCGTGGCATAGGTCGAGTAGAACGGGTCGTCCTTCAGGTTGTCCTGCATGGTCTTGACGACATGGGCCATGGTGTCCAGGCCCACGACGTCGGCGGTGCGGAAGGTCCCGGAGCTGGCGCGGCCCAGCTTCTTGCCGGTCAGGTCGTCCACCACGTCCACCGTCAGGCCGAACTTCTCGGCCTCGATCATCGTGGCCATCATGCCGGCGATGCCGACGCGGTTGGCGACGAAGTTGGGCGTGTCGTGAGCGCGCACGACGCTCTTGCCCAGCGACGTGGTGACGAAGGCTTCGAGCTGGTCGAGGATCTCGGGCT
>JBKBVY010000036.1:0-12609 GCA_046289335.1 Roseateles sp.
CAGGCCGGCCTCGCGCACGATGGTCAGCAGCGGCAGCAGGCTGAGGTCGGCCTCGGCGACGCGCTGGCGCAAGGCCTCGGCGGCGTCCAGCCGGGCGAAGGCGCCGAACTGCAGCCACACGCCGGCGCCCGTGCTCGCCAGGCTGGCCGTGGTGTCGCGCTGCGGCGCGCCGGGCGCGGCCTCGGGCACGAAGACCGGCGCGGGCTCGCCGGCCGGCTTCTGCCAGCTGCCGGCGCGGATCTCGGCATGGGTGATGCGCTGCACTTCCACCGGCGCGACGCCGCGCAGCAGGTCCAGCTTCAGCGCGGCGGTGTAGCTGAGGTCGATGATGCGGCCCTTGTGGAAGGGGCCGCGGTCGTTCACGCGCACGATGACCTCGCGGCCGTTGGCCGGGTTGCGCACCCGTGCATAACTGGGGATGGGCAGCGTGGGGTGGGCCGCCGTCATCGCATACATGTTGTAGACCTCGCCGCTGGCGGTGGGCCGGCCGTGGAACTTGCGGCCGTACCAGGAGGCCAGGCCGCGCTCGGCATAGGCCACGTCGCCGGTCAGCGGCTGGTAGCGCTCGCCCAGCACCTCGTAGGGCTTGTTGGGGCCGCCGATGCGGATGGCCTCCAGCCGCGGCACGGCGTCGGGCACGCTGGCGAGGTTGCTTGGCGGGTTGGCTTCCGGGCCGTCGCGTCCGCTGCTGACGGGCCGCGTTGCGCAGCCGGTCAGCAGCACCAGCGCCGCCAGCAGCAGGAGCAGCCCAGTATGCTGCGTGCTCCGTTTCAATCGGCAATGCACTGCCATGAACAACTACGTCTTTCCTCCGGCCGAGATTCCCAGTGCGTCCGTGCGTGGCACGGACGCGCGCTATGCGGTGCGGCGCATCTTCTGCGTGGGCCGCAACTATGCCGATCATGCCCGCGAGATGGGCGCCGACCCGACGCGCGAGCCGCCGTTCTACTTCACCAAGCCGGCCACTGCGTTGACGCCCTCGGGCGCCACCGTGCCCTACCCGAGCGAGACCCGCAACTATCACTACGAGATGGAGCTGGTCATCGCCCTGGGCGCACCGGTGTTCAAGGTCACGCCGGACGCGGCGCGGGCGGCGATCTGGGGCTACGCGCCGGGGCTGGACATGACGCGCCGCGACCTGCAGGCCGCGGCCAAGGCCGCCGGCAAGCCCTGGGACGTGGCCAAGGGCTTCGACCAGTCGGCCATCCTGGGCGAGATCGTGCGTGTCTCGGAGGTGGGCCTGCTGGAGCGGGGCGCCATCACGCTGGCCGTCAACGGCGTGGAGAAGCAGCGCGGCGACGTGGCCGACATGATCTGGCGCCAGGCCGAGATCGTGGCCAATCTGTCGCAGCTCTACCACCTGCAGCCGGGCGACCTGATCTACACCGGCACGCCGGCCGGCGTGGGCGCCGTGGTGCCGGGCGACGTGCTGCAGGGGCGCATCGAGGGCGTGGGTGAGATTTCGTTGACCATCGGACCGGCCGAGTGATGTTTCAAGAAGAGACGCTGGAACAGGCCCGCGCGCGCAACATCCGCGACGCGCTGGCCGAGGACATCGGGCGCTGTGACTGGACGGCCCAGCTGGTGCCCGCCGGCCGGCGCGTGGCGGCGCAGGTGCGGGTGCGCGAGGCTGCGGTGCTGTGCGGGCGCGACTGGTTCGACGGCGTGTTCGCCGCGCTGGACCCGACGGCGCGCGTCGAGTGGCTGGTCGACGAGGGCGCCACGATGGTGGCGGACAGCATCGTCTGCCGCATCGAGGCCGATGGCCGGCTGCTGCTGTCGGCCGAGCGGCCGGCGCTGAACTTCCTGCAGCTGCTGTCCGGCACGGCCACCATCACGCGGGCCCATGTGGACGCGGTGGCCGGCGCCAGCCCCAACCCGCGCGGCTGCGCCATCCTAGACACGCGCAAGACGCTGCCGGGCCTGCGCCTGGCGCAGAAGTACGCGGTGCGCGTGGGCGGCGGCCAGAACCAGCGGCTGGCGCTGTACGCGGGCATTCTGATCAAGGAGAACCACATCGCCGCGGCCGGCGGCGTGGCGCTGGCGCTGCGCGCGGCGCAGGCGCTGAATGCGGGCGTGGACATCCAGGTCGAGGTGGAGACCATCGAGCAGCTGCGCGAGGCGCTGGAGGCCGGCGCGGTCAGCGTGCTGCTGGACAACTTCACTGAAGCGCAGATGCGCGAGGCGGTGGCCGTCAACGCCGGCCGCGCTTTGCTGGAGGTGTCGGGCGGCGTGGCGCTGGACCAGCTGCGCTGGATTGCCGCCACCGGCGTGGACCGCATCTCCATCGGCCGGCTGACCAAGGACGTGAAGGCCACGGACTACTCCATGCGGGTGTTGGGCCCGACTTGACGGCGGCGCGCTTCAGCGCGACGCCTCATCCAGCGGTTGCCGTGGAACCGGCTTCGCCGGGCCACCGGCAGCGCCTCTTCGAGGGGCCGCCGTCAGGCGGTGGGGCGGTGGTCTAAGTCTCGAACCACGGCTCGTTGGGCAGCTCGTCGAACACGCGGCGCAGCCCGGCGCTCCAGCCCTTGCGCAGAGCCAGGAAGTAGGGGTCGTCGCGCTCGATGCGGTGCGGCGGCTGCATGGCCTGGTCGAACTGGTTGGCGCGCAGCATCAGGATGTCGATGGGCAGGCCCACCGACAGGTTGGACTGGATGGTGGAGTCGAAGCTGATCAGCGTGCACTTGGCCGCCTCGTCCAGCGCCGTGGTGTCGTAGCGGATGACACGGTCGATGATGGGCTTGCCGTACTTGCTCTCGCCGATCTGGAAGTAGGGCGTGTCTTCCGTCGCCTCGATGAAGTTGCCCTGCGGGTAGATGTGGAACAGCCGCGGGCCTTCGCCGCGGATCTGGCCGCCCAGCAGGAAGTTGGCGCCGAAGTCCACATGCTGGTTCAGCGTGTCGGCCTCGCTGTCGCGCGCGATGACCTCCCTGAGCGTGCGGCCCAGCAGCACGGCCGCGTCGTAGAGGCTGGGCACGTTCAGCAGGTGTTCGCCCTCGCCGCTCAGGCGCTGGTTCAGCAGCGACAGCACGGACTGCGTGGTGGCCAGGTTGCCCGCGGTCAGGATGACGATCTCGCGCTGGTGCGGGATCTGGAACTGGTACATCTTGCGGAAGCTCGCGATGTGGTCCACGCCCGCGTTGGTGCGGGTGTCGGAGGCAAACAGCAGGCCGGCGCGCAGGCGCATCGCGACGCAGTAGGTCATGGGGTGGTCGGTGCAAAGGGGTGGCGGCGATTATGGCGACCGGCCTGCGCCGGCGGCAGGCAGCCCAGCCCGCGCAGCGTGGCCTCCACGGCCTCGTCCAGCGGCGTGTGCGGCTCGTGGCCCAGCGTGGCCAGCAGGCGGGCGTTGTCCATGCGCACGGGCTGCTGCCACAGGTAGCGCATCTCCTGCATCTCGCGGAACGTGGTGACCAGCGGCGCGGCCAGGTTCAGCAGCCACCACGGGAAGGCGGCGATGCGCGGCGTGCGCCCGGTGTGCCTGGCGACGACGCGCTGGATGGCCTGGGCCATGTCGCGGCCGCTGGCATCCCAGTGGCCAGCCATGTGAAAGCTCGCGAAAGCCGGCAGCGCCGCCCGCCTTGCCAGCAGCGCCACCATCGTGCGGGCCACGTCCGGCAGGTAGCTCCACTGGTGGCCCACACCCGCCGCGCCGGGCTGCCGGACGGCCTTCACCGGCCGGCCCGGCCGGATCAGCCCTTGCGCGAACCAGTTGTTGCCGGCCTGCGGCCCGAAGAAGTCGCCGGCCCGCACGATCAACACCCGCGCGCCCTGCTCGCTGGCGGCCTGCAGCTGCGCCTCCATCTGCACGCGGATGGCGCCCTTGCGGGTCAGCGGCCGCTGGGGCGCATCCTCGTGCAGCAGCGGGAAGGCGTCCGGCCCGAAGTTGTAGACCGTGCCGGGCAGCACCAGCGTGGCGGCCTCGGCGCGGGCCGCGGCGATGCTGTGCGCCAGCATGGGCAACACCAGGCGGTCCCAGTCGCGGTAGCCGGGCGGGTTCACCGCATGCACGATGACGCTGCAGCCGCGCGCTGCGGCGGCCACGTCGGCCGCGTTCAGCGCGTCACCCGCCATCCAGTGGATGCCGTCGCGCAACAGCTGCGGTGCGGCCAGGCCCCGCTTGAGGGCCATCACCCGCCAGCCGGCGTCGCGCAGCTGCCGGGCCACCTCGCCGCCGATACCGCCGCTGGCGCCCAGCACCAGCGCCGTCTTGTCCTTGTCCTGCATCGCCAATCTACGCTCATGGTTGATGCGACAGATTCTGGAAAACGGCTGCTTGTTTGAAAATTGCCGAAGATCGACGTGCGGCCATGCATTTCTGAATGACCTCGACCATCCCCTGGGAGTTGTTGCGCACCTTGCTGGGCGTGTTGCGCGAGGGCTCGCTGTCCGGCGCCGCGCGGTCGCTGGGGCTGACCCAACCGACGGCCGGCCGTCATGTGGCTGCGCTGGAGCAACTGCTGGGCCAGACCTTGTTCACCCGCTCGCCCGCCGGCCTGCTGCCCACCGAGGCGGCGCTGTCGCTGCGCGGCCATGCCGAGCAGATGGAGGCCGCCGCGGCCGCGCTGCAGCGGGCCGCCACGGCGCGCGGCGGCGAGGTGCGCGGCACGGTGCGCGTGACGGCCAGCGAGGTCATGGGCGTGGAGGTGCTGGCCGGCGTGTTCGCCGGGTTGCGCGCGCAGCACCCGGGCCTGGTGCTGGAGCTGGCACTCAGCAACCAGTTGCAGGACCTGCTGCGCCGCGAGGCCGACATCGCCGTGCGCATGACGCCGCCCGGCCAGTCGCAGCTGATCGCACGCCGCGTGGGCGCGGTCACGCTGGGCCTGCATGCGCGGCCCGACTACCTGGACCGCTGCGGCCGGCCCGCGTCGCTGGCCGAGCTGCGCGAGCACACGCTGATCGGCTTTGACGCCCAGACGCCTTTCCTGCGTGCGGGCGCCAGCCGCATGGGCGGCATGGGCCGCGAGAGCTTCGCGCTGCGCAGCGACTCCGACCTGGCCCAGCTGGCCCTGATCCGCGCCGGCGCCGGCATCGGCGTGTGCCAGCTCGCACTGGCGCGCCGCGAACCGCGGCTGGAGCGCGTGCTCCCCGAGGCGTTCGCTTGGCCGCTGGAAACCTGGGTCGCCATGCACGAGGACCTGCGCCACAGCACCGCCTGCCGCACCGTGTTCGACGCGCTCGTGCAGGCGCTGGCCGGGCACGTCGATGCCTGAGCGGCCGGGTTCATGGCAAGCTTGTCCGGCAACCCTGGCCACGGAGATCCCCATGCTGCTCGTCTGCCCCCACTGCGGCGCCCGCAACCGCGTCCCGGATGAACGCCTGGCCGAACAGCCCAGCTGCGGCCGCTGCGGCCAGGCTGTCGCGCCACACCGGCCGGTGGCCCTGGCCGACGCCGACCTCATGCCCTACCTGCAGGGCACCGAGGCACCGGTGCTGGTGGACTTCTGGGCGGCCTGGTGCGGGCCCTGCCGCAGCTATGCGCCGCAGTTCGAGCAACTGGCCGCGGCACGGCCGGACATCCGCTTCGTGAAGGTGGACAGCGACGCCGCGCCGCGCGCCAGTGCCAATCTGGGCATACGCAGCATCCCCACGACGCTGCTGTTTCTGGGCGGGCGGGAGCTGGGACGGCAGAGCGGCGCGATGTCCGCGGCGCAGCTCAACGCCTGGGTGGACGGCCTGCTGCGCTGACCTGCGGGCCGGCGAAGGCGGCGCCCCGAGATGCCCGCGACGCGCTACCGATGGCCGGCCACTAGGGTACGGAGCACCGGCGCCTGACGCGCCCGCTTTCGCGCCTTGGCGAGCAGCGCGATGTACGCGCAGTCGACGAGGAAAATCAACGAGCAAACGAAAATCAGGAAGCCGGATTGCTCAGTGGGTAGTGCCACTCACCCTGTGCCCGCCTGAAGACGGCGGACAGCAGGTTCATCTCACGGCGAACCGTCTCGCCTTTGACCTTGCCTTGACGCTCTTCCCGCCAGGCCTGGATGACCGTTGAATCGACTCGGTCGAGTGTCAACGCTGCCATCGGCAGCCTCATCAAAGCCTTGAGACGGATGGCCTCGACCTCGGCGCCCTTGTGCGTCGGGCTCACCTCCCGGAGGTAACGCTCGAGAAGGTCACGCAGCGTTTCAGCGCGCAAACTTCTTGTGTCGACGTAGGTGCCTCGACGGAGCTCAGCCTCACGCTCGGACGCCCACTGGACGGCGTCAGTCTTGGTCTTGAAGCTTTTGGTGAGGGGCGGATAGCCCCGGACACGAACCTGGGCCTGGTAGCCCGTTTCCCTCTTGCGGATGTTTGCCATGCTTGCCTTTCTTCGCGGTGTGGCGAATTTGTGGCAAGCAGGCGTTTCGGGGGAGGGACAAATTTCGGTCCCAGAACCCGGGCTGCCGCAACTTCCTTGTGGGTGACAACTCGGCCGAATGGCGGCCGCAAGTAAAGCAATAGCTTGCCTTACAACGCACTGCCGATAGGCCAAAAATGGCCGGAATCAATCAAATGCCTGCGCAGCTTCCCGGCGTGCTCGCAATACTTGGCGGCGTTTGGCGATGACGCTAAGTGATTGACCCGGAACGACTTTCTAAGATAGACATCCGCTGGATCAAGCGAAACTTGGCCGCGACAAGGGAGGCCGGGAAAGCTGAGACAACTTTTGCTGTCCAAATTTGGGTTTCAGTCCCCGGGGTTACCATACAAAATTAGAAAACGTATGGTAGCCAAGCGCTCATTCTCCACCGACCTGTCCCTCGGCGCACAAACCTCGTACGCCGAGCTGTTGGACATGGCCCGTAGCGTCGAGCAGGCTAAGTTCGGCTACTTGCGTGGCTCCTTCCATCGTCGGCAGATCAAGGGCAAAACCTATGTCTACTTCAACTTCCGAGATGTCGACGGCCACGGATGCTCGATCTATGTGGGGCCTGAGGGTGAGCGTGTTCAGCGCCTGATCGACGAGTTCAAACAGCGCCAGGTTGCCGAGCGCCTGACGGCGCTGACCCAGCGAGCGCAGGCTTGCATGGCACTTGGCTGCAGCGGCCTGCCCACCAAGCACCTCCGCTTGATTCAGAAGCTGGCCGGCTATGGCTTCTTTCGTAGGCGTGGGGTGCTGGTCGGCATCCACGCTTTCGTTGCGATGGGCGACATGCTGGGCTTGCGTTGGACCGGAGGTGGAAATGCGATGTGCGTCGACTTCGCGCGCGCTGAGTCCCATATCTCGATTGCGCTCTCGGGGGTACCTGATATCCCAGCGCATGACGCAATCACGTCTCTTGAGGCAGGGTTGTTGCCGATCCGAGCGTTTGGCGGCGCCACGAATCGCCGTGACCGCGACGCTTCCGAACTGCGCGCTCAAATTGTCACGCCCCCTGGCGAACCCGATGGGGTTTCGCAAGCATCCTCCTCGTGCATTGAACTGGAGCCAGTGAAGTTCGTCGACCTCTTGCTTGAGGATCTTTCCCATGTGGTGGTCTTTGCCAAGTCCGGCGCCTGTATGGTCAACATACCTGACCCCGCGCGATTTGCAGTTCACAACCTCGTGGTCTGTGGCGGCGAGTCGATGCCGGAGCGCTTGACGTCAATCTCGTTGCTCGATCAGGCCGCAGCATTGATCGAGTGGCACATGGATCAGCAGCGCATCGCGCAGTTTCGTGAGGTCTGGAGAGATGCCCAGGTGCGCGGATCAGTCTGGCGCGAAAGTGCTTACCGGGGACGCTGCGCGTTGTTGGAGCGGTATCCTGCCCTGGCGGCGAGCTTTGACTGAGAACTCCGGTGTTGTTTGGCCTGGGTGACTTCTATCGAGACGACCATGTCGTCCTCGCTCAGCTTTCCTTACGCGAGATCCATCCACGCGGCCAACCTAACCACAGCATCGTCGAGCGACTCTCGGGCTCTCTGCATGTCGAGGAGTTTTGCCTGTGCTTCGAACCGTTGAATCATCGGGTGCAACATGGGTCACCCCTTTTCAGCCGGGGTGGTGGCTACCAGCCCCTACCCATGGCCGGCCTCGGCCCCTGACCTCAAAAAAGTTCAACCGGTTAAACCGCCCGCCACGGCGGCCCCTTCCGTCGGAGTAGCTGTTGACCGAGCAGGTCACGGGGGTGTCCGACCTCAACGAGCATTCAGTCGGAAATCCAAGACTGACAGGGCCCCGGCCATGCTGGAGAGTTCGGTCACGCCCGCTTGTGGGCGCAACTTCAAGGAGATTTCCATGGCCATGCTGACCATCAGCGCCTTTGCTGACCCCAACAATCCGAACTACCCGAGCAAGACAGGCAATCCGTCCGGCGGCGGCCGAGGCAATCAGAAGAAGTAAGGCCTGCGCTGAATTTCACCGCACGACCATTGGCAGTTCCGGCGGCGCGACGGGAGGCAGCGGCCTGGCCGCCCAGTGTTGGTGCCAACGGCTCACACTGGGTCCTAACCAGGCCGCCAGGCTCTCCGCCTCACCGACGAAGGGCCTCAACTCAGACCAGTATTGTCCAAAGATCTGGTGAAGGCCATGCACCCGGCGCGCCGCCCAGCCGAGGGTGCCCTGTCGGAGAGGATCGGGAAGATTCTGGAACTCCGGGTCCGAAGGCGACCGCAAGGCCTCGACCAGGTTCGACCACAGCTTGCTCGAGGGGAACTGCCGGCCGGAACTCCAAGCCATCAGCGTCGAGCGGTCCGGCCCCTGGCAACCCGCTGTCTGCAGCTTGGCCACGAGCGACTCTAGGGTCGGCAGAGCAAAGGCTTCCCGAACAGCCCGAAGGAGTACGCCCCCGGGATTGCACCACCATCGCAAACATCTCGCTGAAGAGCCTGGATGGGGTAGCGCTCGGCAAACCAACGCTCAGCATCGTCATCGACAGCAACACCTGTCAAACCCGGGCGCTGAACATGAGCTTCGAGCCACCTTCAGCACGGACCGTTCTGCGGCTCATGAGGGACTACGTGCGTCGAAACCAGCGCCTGCCGCGCGTGCTTGTGGTTGACAACGGCAAGGAGTTTCACAGCCACGAGCTGGAGTACTTCTGTCGCATCTACGGAGTCGAGCTCCGGTATCGATCACCGGGCATGCCGCGTGGTGCTGCGATGGTGGAGCGGGCGTTTGGCGCGATCGAAGAAGAGGTTTTCTCGGAAATGGCTGGGAACACGCGCATCATGAAGCAGAACACGCGGCAGGTGACCAAAGAGGTCGATCCCTATCGTCAGACCGAGTGGACGCTCGCCAGCGTGTACGGGGCGACAGAGGATTACTTGTTCAATGTTCGGGCAAATCGCGCACACCCGAGTCTTGGTGTTACACCGAACGAGTACGAGATGCAAAGTGCCGCCAAGGCGGGCCAGCGTGATTGCCGGATGTTCACGCTCGACGAGAAGCCTGCCTCCAGAAAGAGGTCTGCAGACGATCTCTCCAAGGCTGAGCGCAACTTCCTGGAGGCGGTGAGCCGAGTCCAGCAGCAGTGGCCCTGTGCCAGGGTCCCGAATCTCGTGGCCATCTGGGAGCAGCTGATGCAACTGTCCCTGGGGTCTGTGGGTCTTCTGAAGTCGCAGCTGTTGCAGCTGGCTTCGTTGCAGATGAGCCGCAAGGGCGAAGCACTTCTGGAGACTGATTTGCAACGCGCTTTCAAGCCGCCGAAGCAACTGCGCAAGATCGAGAACGAAACCGTTCAGGGCGAGGAGGAACTCGAAGGAGCGTGCTACGGAGAGGCTGACTTCGGCGATGCCACTGCAGTGGCGCAGCTGTTCGCCCGGCTGACTAAAAAGGAGGTGGCCAATGCTTGAGGGCGCGGGTTCCTCAGGGCTCTTCGGACTTGGTCCGGTAACGCCCATGTACGGGCTGAGGCCACGGGGAGAGGCGACAGGCGACATCGAGTCGCTGTACAGCTACTTCTTGTGGCTGTCGCACGAGCATCGCCTGACGGCAAAGAAGGTTGTGGCCGATTGCCTCCCGGCAATCGCAGAGGATTTGCCCAGGCTTTCAAACTGGAAGTTTGGCTGGGGGTGGGAAAAGAAGGCTGGCAAGGATTTCATCGCCGCAGGTCAGGTCAGCTCCCGCTGGTCTGATCTCCTGGCGGCTGCAACGGGGCAGGCCGGCCTCGAACTGTCTACTTTGAATCCGCTCGGTCGGCTGGTCTGGGGCGAGCTTTCAACTGACGACGAGCGTATGTGCCTTCATTGCTTGAAGGCGGACGCTGACGCCGGGATGCTGCCGTACGGTCGCTTGCTGTGGAGGACGCGGGCCGTCAGTTGCTGCCCGATTCACAAATGCGATCTGGTGAAGCCGGTGTGCGGACGTCCTGCCGTCCCCTCCGGCAAGACCTTCCGCGTCAAGCTCTCCGGCAGTTGCGGCACCTGCGGTTCGATCGCACATCGATGCACTACGACCACGCATACTGAAGCCGGCGTAGTTGAGCTGTGGCGCGCAGAGCAGTGCCGCCAGGCTATCGCGGCCTTCCGGGAAATCGCGAATGTTGATGGGCGAGCCGCTGCAAGAGCAATCAAGCAATATTGCGCGCAGCCAGGAAGTCAGACAAGCCTGGCCCTGCGGTCTGGCTTGGCTCCGTCAACACTGTCTCGATGGCTCAACGAAGCGGGAGCCCGACTGGCCTTCGAACAACTGCTCGACTTGTGTTTCTCCGAGGGGCTGCAGTTGGCGGCCCTTCTTGCCGGACGAGTGGAGCGATGCGACACCCCAGCGGCGCATGCTTTGCCGCCTCGGCAGAAGCGAAGCAACGTTCCGGTGGACCACGTCGCGGTTCGACAGGCACTGAGCGATGCGCTGGAGAACAACGAGTCAGTGACTCAGGTGGCGCAGCGCCTAAGAGTTGATATTTCGACGCTCGCGCGGCATGGTGATCTCTACGATCAGGTCCGACGCGCTACGAGGGAACGAAAGGCGGCGGAAGTTGTTCGACGCCAACAGAAGATGATCCAGGAGGCTGAAGCGGTCGCCATGCGGCTGATCGGCAGCAACAAGCGGTTGACGCGCAGAAATGCTTCGTCCGTAGGATCGGGCGTCAGCCTGCAGTTCTCCCATGTTGTCCAGCCTGAAACTGCCGCGGCAGTGCTTGCTCTCATGCGTATCGGACTGGGGGATCGAACCACGCGGTATCCAGCCATGGCCCGTCGAATGGGATCTGACTTCTTGAATGGCGTCGACGCGGCTGTGCAGCGGGTCAAGAAAGCGGCTGGCGATCGTCAAGCCAGGCTGGCTCTGTAAGAGACTCGCGGGGCAAAGTCCGACGAAAGTTGTGTGGCCAGCCTTGGCTGAGCGGAGAGCCGCTTCCAGAGGGGGATGGGGTTCGTCAGCCCCAGGCTAAGCCAAATGGCGGCTGAGCTTGCTGTAAGGCATATGGCGTCAATAACGCCAACTTATGCCTGACTTGTCAGTGGGCCAAGGACTTACGGCGAGAGCCATTTGGCGCGCCCGGCTGGGATCGAACCAGCAACCCCTGCCTTCGGAGGGCAGTACTCTATCCATTGAGCTACGGGCGCGAAGCCACGCATTCTAACAGCGGGGTTCCACCCATCCGGGACGGTGCATGGGGGGTGCCTATAATTCGGCGGTTTTTCGTGGCGCGTCGCAGGGCGGGTACGCGAAAGAAGAGCTTCCAAGAAGACCGACAAGGATCGACAAGAGGAATCCATGAGCGCCAGCCACGATCACCACGACGACGACGCCCACACGGGCCCGATCAAGACGCCCAAGCAGCTCGCCTGGGCCGTGTTCTTCTCCTTCCTGGTGCCCGTGATCGTCATCATCCTGCTGGCCAACTACGTCAGCACGGCCGCCAAGCCGGCTGCAGGCACGGGCGCGCTGGCGGGCGAGGCGGTCGCCGCGCGCATCGCGCCGGTGGGTCGTGTGGAGGTCAAGGATGCCAACGACGTGGCCTCGCTGAAGACCGGCGAGCAGGTCTTCCAGGCGCAGTGCGCCGCCTGCCACGCCACCGGCGCGGCCGGTGCCCCCAAGCTGGGTGATGCGGCGGCCTGGGGCCCGCGCATCAAGACCGGCATCGAGGCGCTGGTGAACTCCGCGCTGAAGGGCAAGGGCAGCATGGGTGCACAGGGCGGCGGCGACTTCAGCGACTTCGAGATCCACCGCGCGGTGGTCTATCTGGCCAACCAGGGCGGCGCCAAGTTCGACGAGCCCAAGGCGCCGGCGCCGGCCGCCTCGGCCGCGAACTGAAACCGGTTCACCGCGCCTCTCAGCAAAGCCCGCCGCGAGCGGGCTTTTTCACGCCCGGGCGCTTGGGACCGGATCAGGGCTGCGGCCGGCGCTGGAAGTGGTGGGTGGCGGGCAGCTTGGCGGCGATGCAGTCCTGCGGCGTCCAGTGGCCTGCCTCCACGGCCTCGGCGGCCAAGGCCATGTCCTGGGTGTGCACCAGGCCCAGGCCCAGGTCGGTGTCCAGGTAGAGGTGCCCGGCCTCGTCCAGCCAGACGGACTGCACCTGCGCAGCCCGGCCGGTGTGGCTGAGCACGCGGCCGTCGGGCTGCATCCGCCAGATCCAGGGCGTGCATTCCAGCTCCACGTAGACGCGCTGCGGGCCGTTCTGGAAGAACCAGGCGCCGCGCTCGTCGGCGTCGTAGTTGCGGCCGATGAAGGCCAGCAGCTTGTCATGGTCGATGCGGCTG
>JBKBVY010000036.1:12619-18915 GCA_046289335.1 Roseateles sp.
CGCGCGGGATGGGGCCGGCTCGCTGGATGCGCTCGTCGCGCATGTACCAGTCGCCGCGGGCGTCCAGCGCCAGCCAGCCGTAGCAGTGCGGCACGTTGGGCCACTTCTTCAGTGCGGCCTGAACGATGTCATCCATCGCGCGCGTCCTTCAGCGATGCCGGCCCAGCCAGTCGCAGACCTGCTCGGGCATGGTCAGCAGGTGGCCGGGCGGCCGGCCCTGGGCGAATCCGACATGGCCGCCGTGGCCCGGCTGCCAGAGTGTCACATAACTTCCGACTTCGGCGGCATGTGGCAGGCTGTGCCCGGGCACGAAGGGGTCGTTGCGGGCGTTGAGCACCAGCGCCGGGATGCGGATGCGGTGCAGGTGGGGCTTGGCGGCGGCGCGGGCCCAGTAGTCGTCGGTGTCCCTGAAGCCGTGCAGCGGCGCCGTGAACAGGTTGTCGAACTCGTAGATCGTGGTGGCGCGCTTCAGGCGCTCGCCGTCGAACAGGCCGGGATGCTGCTGCAGCTTGCGCAAGGCCTTGGGGACCATGGTGCGCAGGAAGCGCCGCGCATAGACCTGCTTGTTGAAGCCGCGGTCGATGGCCGCGCCGGCGGCGGCCAGGTCGATGGGCGAGCAGATGGCGCAGATGGCATGGGCGGTGCGCGCCGCGGTGCTGCCGGCTTCCTCGGCCCAGCGCAGCAGCGCATTGCCGCCCAGCGACACGCCGGCGGCCAACAGCGGCGCGCCGTGGCGCTCGCGCAGGCGCTGCAGGATCCAGCCGACTTCCTCGTAGTCGCCCGAGTGATAGGCGCGCGGCGCTCGGTTCAGCTCGCCCGAGCAGCCGCGGAAGTGGGGCAGCGCCATCGCCCAGCCCCGCGCGCGCGCCACGCTGGCAAAGGCGACGCTGGAGTGGCTGTGGCGGTCGCCCTCCAGCCCGTGGAACAGCACGAGCAGCGGTGCCTGCGCGGGCGTGCCAGCGAGGAAATCGACATCGATGAAGTCGCCGTCGGGTGTGTCCCAGCGCTCGCGCGTCCAGCTTGGGGGCGTGCCGTTGTGTTGGCGGCTGAAGAGCGCGGGCCAGATGGTCTGGGCATGACCGCCAGGCAGCCAGCGCGGGGCGCGGTATTGCATCAGTGCAAGATGCCGGCCTCGGCGACGAGCTCCTGCACGTCGCCCGCATTGCCGGGGCTGGCATGGTGCAGCACCAGCCGCCAGCCCAGCGCCGTCTTCAGATAGACGTTGGTCGCGATGACCCAGGCCTGCTGCGCATCGCCCTTGAGCTGCACGCGCTCCAGCACATGGTGGATGGCGCAGTCGCCGCTGTGCAGGCGGCGCACGCGTTCGGGATGGACGTCGACCGGGCCGCGCTGGAAGACCACGTCGAACGCGGCGCGGATGGCGGCCAGGCCCACCAGGCGCGGCCCGCCCGGGTGCACGCAGGCGACCTCGTCCTCATCGGCCCACAGCGCCATCAGGCGGTCCAGGTCGGCGTGCTGCAAGGCCTCGTAGAACTGGGCCTCGGTGTCCTCGGGCGAGGCCAGCAGCACGGCCTGCTGGGCGGGGGAGCGCGGCATGGTCAGTGGTGGCCGGAGATCACCTCGCCGGCCTTGAGCTTGTAGACCGTGCCGCAATAAGGGCACTGGCCCTGGCCCTCGTGGCTGAGGTCGATGAAGACGCGCGGGTGGTTGCTCCACAGCGCCATCTTGGGGTTGGGACAGGCGACGACGCCAGGGCCTTGCAGGTCCTTGGCGGTCACTTCGACGGTGGCGGGGGCTTTGGTGGCGGTGCTCATGGATGGGGCTCGGGCGGCGCTCAGCAGGCGGTCAGCCAGTGGGCGTACTTGGGGTTGCGGCCGTTGACGATGTCGAAGAAGGCCGACTGGATCTTCTCGGTGATGGGGCCGCGCGAGCCGCTGCCGATCTCGATGCGGTCCAGCTCGCGGATGGGCGTCACCTCGGCGGCGGTGCCGGTGAAGAAGGCCTCGTCGCAGATGTAGACCTCGTCGCGGGTGATGCGCTTCTCGACCAGCTTCAGGCCCAGGTCCTGGCAGATCGAGAAGATGGTGTTGCGGGTGATGCCGTTGAGCGCGCCGGCCGACAGGTCGGGCGTGTAGACCGCGCCGTTCTTGATGACGAACAGGTTCTCGCCCGCGCCCTCGCTGACGAAGCCCGACGCGTCCAGCAGCAGCGCCTCGTCGTAGCCCTCGTCGGTGGCTTCCATGTTGGCGAGTATCGAGTTGGTGTAGTTCGACACCGTCTTGGCCTGCGTCATCGTGATGTTGACGTGGTGGCGGGTGTAGGAGCTGGTCTTCACGCGGATGCCGCGCTTCATGCCGTCCTCGCCCAGGTAGGCGCCCCAGCTCCAGGCGGCCACCATCAGGTGCACCTGGTTGCCCTTGGGGCTGACGCCCAGCTTCTCGGAGCCGATCCAGATCAGCGGGCGGATGTAGGCGCTCTTCAGGCCGTTGGCCTTGACGACCTCGCGCTGCGCCTCGTTGACCTGCTCCGGCGTGAACGGGATCTTCATGCGCAGGATCTTGGCGCTGTTGAACAGGCGCTGGGTGTGCTCCTGCAGGCGGAAGATGGCCGTGCCGTTGACGGTGTCGTAGGCGCGCACGCCCTCGAAGGCGCCGCAGCCATAGTGCAGCGTGTGGGTCAGCACATGGATCTTGGCGTCGCGCCAGTCGACGAGTTCGCCGTCCATCCAGATCTTGCCGTCGCGGTCGTGCAGGGGGGCGGGAACCATCGTGTCTCCAGTGCGGTGCGGGTGAAAGCGCGCGATTTTACGAAGTCGACTCGCCCGGCGCCGCGCGGATCAGCCGCCATTCGGCGAGCTTGCCTTTGCGCAGCACCATCTCCACCGCGTCGCCGCCGCCGTCACGCCAGACGTAGGTGTCTTCGGCCTGCTTCTGGCCCAGGCTGCCGGTCAGCCGGATCACGTCCATCAGCTTCATGCCGGCGTGCAGCTTGGACGACAGCATGACCGCATTGGCTACCGCCCCCAGCGGCGCGGCGCCGGCCTTCTGCATCAGCCGCATCAGCCGGCTCATCTGCAGCAGCAGCCAGAACACGATGGCCGTCGTGGCGAACACGATGCCCTGCCAGCCGAAGAAGGCGCCGCCGGCCAGCAGCGCCGCCAGCGCCAGGGTCACACCGATCCAGGGGTTCATGCCTGCGGATCCTGGGTGCCGTCGGCGCGCTGCCAGGCGTAGGCGCGCTCCACCTTGGCCACGTGCAAGGTGTAGTGGGCATACCAGTCGCTGCGGCCGGTGTCGCGGGCGGCGCGGTGCTCGGCATGGCGGCGCCAGGCGGCGATGTCGTCGGTGCTGCGCCAGTAGGACACCGTGATGCCCAGCCCGTCGGCGCCGCGGGCGCTGTCCATGCCCAGGTAGCCGGGCTGCTCGGCCGCCAGCTCGACCATGCGATCGGCCATGCCGCCATAGCCCTGGTCCACGGACGTGCGCTGGCTGGTGAAGATGACGGCGTAGTAGGGAGGTTCAGGCAATGAATTCATGGGCGCACCCTTCGCGCTGCGCGCTGTCCCGCCGGGCGGGAGCCTGCTGGCTTGGGGCGGCCCTGCGCGGCGCTATGGGCGCGCATCCTGCCATGCCTGGTCAGGCAGGGACTTTCAGCAGCACGCAGCGCACCCATTGACCGGCTTCAAGTGCCGCCTGGTGACCGGCCAGGAACTGCTCGGCCGTGGAGTTGCGCGCGACGAAGCACAGGCCGTGCAGGATGCCCATGCGCGGCACCGGCCGCGACCATTTGCGCTCCACCACGCCGTTGAACCACGACACCTGCTCGTCGTCGTCGTCCATGTCCGAGCGCCCCAGCAGCAGCACCACCTCGTAGCGGTCGTCGGTCAGCGGTTCGGCGGCGCTGGTCAGCACCTGCAGGCCACCGTTGCTCAGGTTCAGCACCAGGCCGGCCGGGCCCTGGCTGAACTGCACCGGCTTGAACACCCAGCCGGGCAGCGAGTCGGCGTCGTGCTGCGCGGCGAGGAAGTCGGTGCGGGGGTGCTGCCTCAGCTCGGCGGGGTCGGTCATGAAGCCTCCTGCGTTGTATGCCCTCATCCTAAGCAAACTGTGGCCGGCCGCCTCAGGCCAAACCCCTGAGGACCTCGATGGCCTGCTCCACCCGTTCGACCGCATGGAGGGTCAGTCCCTCGATGGGCTTCTTGGGCGCATTGGCCTTGGGCACCACGGCCACGCTGAAGCCCAGCTTGGCCGCCTCCTTCAGCCGCTCCTGGCCGCGCGGCGCGGGCCGCACCTCGCCGGCCAGTCCCACCTCGCCGAAGGCGATGAAGCCGCGCGGCAGCGCCCGGCCGCGCAGCGAACTCTGGATGGCCAGCAGCACCGCCAGGTCGGCCGCCGGCTCGCTGATGCGCACGCCGCCCACCGCATTGATGAACACGTCCTGGTCGCCCGTGGCCACACCCGCGTGGCGATGCAGCACGGCCAGCAGCATGGCCAGGCGGTCGCGGTCCAGGCCCACGCTCAGCCGCCGCGGGCTCGCGCCGCCGCTGTCCACCAGCGCCTGCAGCTCCACCAGCAGCGGCCGCGTGCCTTCCAGCGTGACCAGCACGCAGCTGCCCGGCACCGGCTCGGCATGCGTGGACAGGAAGATGGCGCTGGGGTTGGCCACGCCCTTCAGCCCCTTCTCGGTCATCGCGAACACGCCGATCTCGTTGACCGCGCCGAAGCGGTTCTTGATGGCCCGCACCAGCCGGAAGCTGCTGTGCGTGTCGCCCTCGAAGTACAGCACCGTGTCGACGATGTGCTCCAGCACGCGCGGGCCGGCCAGCGCCCCTTCCTTGGTCACATGGCCCACCAGCACCATCGCACAGCCGCGTGCCTTGGCCGTGCGCGTCAGCTGCGCCGCGCATTCGCGCACCTGGGCCACCGAGCCGGGCGCCGAGGCCAGCTGCTCGGAGTACAGCGTCTGGATGGAGTCGATGACGCAGAAGTCCGGCTGCTCGGCCTCGATGGTGGCCAGGATCTTCTCCAGGTTGATCTCGGCCAGCACGCGCACCTTGTTGCCTGCCAGCCCCAGCCGGCGCGAGCGCATCGCGACCTGGGCGCCCGATTCCTCACCCGTCACGTACAAGACCTTCACGGTCTGCGACAGCGACTCCACCGCCTGCAGCAGCAGCGTGGACTTGCCGATGCCCGGGTCGCCGCCGATCAGCACCACGCCGCCGGCCACGATGCCGCCGCCCAGCACGCGGTCCAGCTCCTCCTGGCCGGTGGGTGTGCGGTCGTAGTCGCTGGCCTCGATCTCGGAGAGCGTGGCCACCGGCTGGCTCTTGGCCAGCGCCTGGTAGCGGTTCTTGCCGCCGGCCGGTTCGGCAGGGGCTTCAGTCAGCGTGTTCCAGGCATTGCAGTGCGGGCACTTGCCCAGCCAGCGCGGGCTGGTGCCGCCGCATTCGCTGCAGGTGTAGATGCTTTTGCTCGTGGCCATGCGGCCATTGTCGGCGCGACCTGCGCGGCCCATGACGACCGGCGGCTGCCGGCCCGCTGCGGCACACTGTTCGCCTGACTGCCCCGGAGCCCCATGGAATTCGCCACCTGGTTGACCTTGTTTGCCGCCTGCTGGGCCATCAGCCTGTCGCCCGGTGCGGGCGCGGTGGCGGCCATGAGCGCGGGGCTGAGCCACGGCTTCCGGCGCGGCTACTTCATGACCTTCGGGCTGATCCTGGGCATCCTGACCCAGGTGCTGTTCGTCAGCGCCGGCCTGGGCGCGCTGATCGCCGCGTCCGAGACGGCCTTTGCCGTCATCAAATGGGCCGGCGTGGCCTACCTCGTCTACCTGGGCGTGCAGCAATGGCGCGCGCCGGCCAGGCCGCTGGCGGCCGTGGACGAGGGCGCCCAGCAGGTGACCCGCCGCCAGCTGGTGATGCGCGGCTGGGGCATCAACGCGGTCAACCCCAAGGGCACGGTCTTCCTGCTGGCGGTGGTGCCGCAGTTCATCGACCTGTCGGCACCGCTGGCGCCGCAGTACGTGGTCATCGGTGCGACGCTGGCCTTCACCGACCTGGTGGTCATGGGCGGCTACACCGCACTGGCCGCACGGGTGCTGGCGGCGCTCAGGAGCGCCCACCACATCCGCATGCTGAACCGCGTGTTCGGCTCGCTGTTCATCGCCGCCGGCCTGCTGCTGGCCAGCTTCAAGCGGCATGCCTGAAGCCCCCGCCCGTCTCGGCACCGGCTGAACGCCGGCCGTTCCGGTCGCCCCCCGAGCAACTGTGTTCAAAGTCAAGCATTGGAAGGGTCTTGAACATGTTTGACGGCGGACCAGGCGGCTTGGTCACGGAG
>JBKBVY010000355.1:0-593 GCA_046289335.1 Roseateles sp.
CCGGGTGGAGATGGCGGTCGTCCGACAGGTGCGGAACCTGGCTGCGCGTCAGCGCCCGCACGGCCTCCAGCGCGGCGCTGGAGCGCAGGGGGGCGTGGAAGTCGCAGCCTTGCGCGGCGGCCAGCAGTTCGATGCCCAGGACCGCGTCGGCGTTCTCGACCATGGCCAGGAGGCGTCGCGCGCCGTGGGCGGCCATCGAGACGTGGTCCTCCTGGTTGGCCGAGGTCGGGATGGAGTCGACGCTGGCCGGATAGGCGCGCTGCTTGTTCTCCGACACCAGGGCGGCGGCCGTGACCTGCGGGATCATGAAACCGGAGTTGAGGCCAGGCTTGGGCGTCAGGAAGGCCGGCAGGCCCGACAGCGCCGGGTCGACCAGCATGGCGATGCGCCGCTCGGCGATCGAGCCGATCTCGCAGACCGCCAAGGCGATCATGTCGGCGGCGAAGGCCACCGGCTCGGCGTGGAAGTTGCCGCCCGACAAAGCCTCGTCGGCTTCCGGGAAGATCAGCGGATTGTCCGAGACGCCGTTGGCCTCGGTCTCCAGCGTCGTGGCCGCCTGACGCAGCACGTCCAGCGCCGCGCCCATCACCTGG
>JBKBVY010000355.1:603-857 GCA_046289335.1 Roseateles sp.
CAGTAGGGGTCCTGGACGCGCTCGTCCTCCTTCAGGTGCGAGGCGCGGATCTCTGAGGCGCTCATCAGCGCGCGAAGCGCCGCGGCGGTCTCGATCTGGCCGGCGTGACGGCGCAGGGCGTGGATGCGCGGGTCGAACGGGGTGTCCGAGCCCTTGGCGGCTTCGGTCGATAGGGCGCCGGTGACCAGGGCCGACTGGAACAGACGCTCGGCCTCGAACAGGCCCGCCAGGGCGTTGGCGGTCGAGAACTGGGT
>JBKBVY010000356.1:0-847 GCA_046289335.1 Roseateles sp.
AGCGATCTCCGCAACGAGACCACGTCCGGTGATGCTTTGAAGGTTCTCGGCCACAACCACGGAGGCCCTGCCGCCGAGCCGCTCGATGCCATCGCGGACCACGGCCGCGGCCAGGGGATGATCGCTCAGCGCTTCGACGGCGATGGCGACGGCCAGCAGTTCCTGCTCCGTGACCCCTGACGCTGGAACCACATCGGTGATCTTCGGCCTTCCTTCCGTCAACGTGCCGGTCTTGTCGAAGGCGATGGCGCCGATTGTCCCGAGGTTTTCGAGCGGACCGCCGCCCTTCACCAGCACCCCGCCGCGCGCGGCTCTCGCGACACCGGCCAGCACGGCGCTCGGTGTGGAGATGGCCAATGCGCAGGGGCTTGCGGCCACCAGCACCGCCATGGCGCGGTAAAAGCTAGCGCTAAAGGGCTCGTCAATCACCAAAAAGGCGAACAGCAGCAGACCAACCGAGATCAGGACGACCGGCACGAAGATGCGCTCGAAGCGGTCGGTGAAATGCTGTGTCGGCGATTTCTGGGTCTCGGCCTCGCCGACCATCTGGACGAGGCGGGCCAGCGTGCTGTCCTTGGAAAGCTTGGTCACCTCGATCTCAAGGGCGCCGCTGCCATTAATCGTGCCGGCATAGACACGGAACTCGGCCCCCAGTTTGCCTGCCATCGAAGCGGCCTCGGCTCTATCGCTCACAGCATGCTTGTCCACCGGAACGCTCTCGCCGGTGACGGGAGCCTGATCGACACTGCTTGTCCCAAGCGTCACGAAGCCGTCGGCTGGAATGCGGGAATTCGGCCGGACGACAACAGTCTCGCCGACAACCAGTTCGGCCACCGGCACCTCGCGG
>JBKBVY010000357.1:0-847 GCA_046289335.1 Roseateles sp.
GGCCGCCACACCACCCGCGCGGGTGCTGATCCGCGCCAGTGAGCTGCGCGAGATGGCCAGCGGCGTGGAGCTGCACGACAGCCTGGCCCTGATCGAAGACTCGCAGTTCAGCGAGCTGCAGCAGTACGGCCTGGACCTCGCCGCCAGCCGGGTCGGCATCGCCCGCAACCAGATCAGCGACATACGCAACCACAGTGGTATCCGCCTGCGTGACGGCAGCGCCGGGCTGATCACCGACAACCTGATCGGCAACGTCGGCAAGGCCGCCATCGAGGCGCAGCTGCAGGACGGCGCCCTGGCCCTGCAGAACAACCGCATCGGCGGCACCGGTGCCAGCGCCATCGTTCTCAGCGGCAGTCCGCAGCAGCCGGCCGAGGGCCTGCTGGTGGCCGGCAACCTGATTGGCAACAGCCAGGGCAGCGGCATCGATGGCCAGCACATCGGCCGCGCCCTGATCATCGACAACCGCATCAGCGGCAATCCGGAGTACGCCATCCGCATCCGCAACGAGCCGCCGCTGCCGGGCGAGATCAGCCTGCTCGGCAACCAGCTGGGCAATGTCGGCAAGGCGATGATCCACCTGCAAGGCGTCAACCGGCTGTTGCTCGGCAGCAACCACTACCTGGGCCTGTCCAGCCAGCAGCACATCCTCGACGGCGACCTGCTGCCGGTGCAGAGCCTGCTGCTGGAGACCACCCTCAAGCACGGCTGCGTGGCGCAGCTCGACCTGCTCGCCGAGCAGCAGCCGAGCGCGCCGCTGCAGCGCGCGCCGCGTTGCGGGCAGAGTATCTAGGCCGCTCCTCACAGATCTTGCGCCAGCGACTGGGCCGGCAACCTCGCACTCACT
>JBKBVY010000037.1:0-18853 GCA_046289335.1 Roseateles sp.
GCTGACGATCTACAAGCCGTGGGTGGTCCAGTCCGTCATCGACGAGCTGGGGGGCCGGGCCGAGTTGTCGGACTTCATGACCGCGCACGGCTTCGCCATCATGTTGTGCGCCGAGAAGGCCTACTCCACCGACTCCAACATGCTGGGCGCCACCCACGAGGCCAAGGACCTGGAGCACCTGAACAGCGGCATCCGCATCGTCAACCCCATCATGGGCGTGGCGTTCTGGCGCGAGGACGTGGCGATCAGGGCCGAGGAAGTCACCGTCCGTTTCGAGGACGGCGTGCCGGTGGCGCTGAACGGCGTCGAGTACCGCGACCCGGTGGCGCTGCTGGCCGAGGCCAACAAGATCGGTGGCCGCCACGGCCTGGGCATGAGCGACCAGATCGAGAACCGCATCATCGAGGCCAAGAGCCGCGGCATCTACGAGGCCCCGGGCCTGGCGCTGCTGCACATCGCCTACGAGCGGCTGGTCACCGGCATCCACAACGAGGACACCATCGAGCAGTACCGCATCAACGGCATGAAGCTGGGCCGACTGCTGTACCAGGGCCGCTGGTTCGACCCGCAGGCCATCATGCTGCGCGAAGCCGCCCAGCGCTGGGTGGCGCGCGCCGTTACCGGCGAGGTGGCCGTCGAACTGCGCCGCGGCAACGACTACTCCATCCTGGACACCCGCAGCCCCAACCTGACCTATGCGCCCGAGCGGCTGTCGATGGAGAAGGTGGAAGACGCGCCGTTCAGCCCGGCCGACCGCATCGGCCAGCTGACCATGCGCAACCTGGACATCACCGACACCCGGGCCAAGCTGGGCATCTACACCGACACCGGCCTGCTGGCCGGAGGCGGCCTGCCGCGCCTGGAGTAAACCCGCAGAGGGCTGGTCAGGCGCGACGAATACTGTATAAACTTACAGTATTCGTTCGAGGAGCCTGACCATGTACAGCCACTACCGCCAGAACTACGTCCCCGGCCGCCCGCTGCCCCGCTGGCTGCAGCACATCCTGCGTTGGCTCTGAGGTTTCAGAACTCGTCGGCCACGCACAGAAAGCTCGCGAACCGCGGCTTGCCGCCGGGCGTCAGCTCGCGATAGCGGTAGGTCACGGTCGCGCCGACCGGCGGCGGATTGCGACGCTGGGCCTCGCTGAAGCCGGTGCCCAGCTTGAAACGCAGGCCGTCGGGTGTCTGGACGTGCAGCGCGCCCAGCATGCCGGCAAAGCGGCCCTTGCCGGGTTCATGGCCGACCACCACCGCTTCCGCGTCTGCCTCGGGCTTGAGTTTCAGCAGCAGGTCGCTGCGGCCCGAGGCCAGTGGCGCATCGGCGCGGTGCAACATCAAGCCCTCGCCGCCTGCGGCCACCACCTGCTCCAGCATCGCACGCAGCTCGGCGTTGGACCGCAGGCGCCGCTGCTCGACGGGCACGACGATGTCGCTGGCCAGCGCCTTGAGCCGCTCGGCACGCTGCTCGAAGCTGCCCTCGCCCGCCGGCAGCTCGAACACCTGGTAGCTGATGCGCCGCCACTCGGCATCGACCGGATCGGCCCGCCGCACGGCGCCCGACAGTTCGTCGAAGCGGCGCCGCCCCATCCACAACTCGCCGTCCAGCGGCGTCTTCGGCAGCGCGGCCAGGAACCAGGCCGGCGCCGCCACCGCGCGGCCGCTGCGGAATCTCAGCGTCGCACCGTCCCACAGCGCCCGGACGCCATCCAGCTTCTCGCTGACGAGATAAGGCCGCGGGTCGATGCCAGCCGGCGCGTTGCGCGCCAGCAGCGGCTCCACGGCCAGCGCCGGCCATCCCAGGCTGCCCAGCCATGCCAGCAGCGTGCGCCGGCTCCATGTCTTCGCGTGCATCGCCGCCCTCCCCACAGGGACCGAAGACGGGCATCTTCCTGCCGCCCGGCGCCGCGCGGGCGGCAGGATTCACCTCAGACCACGACCGGCTCCGGCTCCAGCCGGATGCCGAAGCGCCCGTAGACACTCTCCTGGATGGCCCGCGCCAGCGTGACCACCTCGGCCCCGCGCGCCTCGCCCTTGTTGACCAGCACCAGCGCCTGTTTCTCGTAGACAGCGGCACCGCCCACGGTCTTGCCCTTCCAGCCGCAGGCGTCGATCATCCAGCCGGCCGCCAGCTTCACGCTGCCGTCGGACATGGGGTAGTGCACGATGCCGGGGTCGCGGCCGATGATGTCCTTGCACTGCTCGGCCGTGACGACCGGGTTCTTGAAGAAGCTGCCGGCATTGCCGATGACGGCCGGGTCCGGCAGCTTGGCACGGCGCACCGCGACGATCCAGTCGAAGATCTGCCGCGCATCGGGCGCGGTGATGCCGGTCTCGGCCATCTTGCGCTCGATCTCCAGGTAGCCCAGCACCGGCTGCCAGGGCCTGGGCAGCCGGAAACGCACCTTGGTGATGACGCTCTTGCCGGCCAGCCCGCCGAAGTCGCTGTGCTTGAACACGCTGTCGCGGTAGCCGAAGCGGCAGACTTCCGCCGGCAGCAGCGCCGGCCGGCCGGTCACCAGGTCCATGACCTCCACCGCCTCCAGCCGGTCCTTCACCTCGATGCCGTAGGCGCCGATGTTCTGTACCGGCGCCGCGCCCACGGTGCCCGGGATCAGCGCCATGTTCTCCAGGCCCGGATAGCCGTGGTCCAGCGTCCACTGCACCAGCTCATGCCAGACGACGCCGGCACCGGCCTCCACGATCCAGGCGTCGTCGCGCGCCTCCAGCAGCCGGATGCCCGGGATCTCCACCTTCAGCACGACGGCGTCCACGTCCCGGGTCAGCACCAGGTTGCTGCCGCCCCCCAGCACGAACTTCGGTGCCCGGCCCAACTCCGGGTGGTCGACGATGCGGCGCACGTCGGCCGCCTCGCGGATGCGCACCAGCCGCTTGGCCATGGCCGGCAGTCCGAAGGTGTTGTAGGGCTTGAGATTGACGTCGGCCTCGATCCGGAGGGGAATCGGCACTCCGTTCGAGGGGGGCTGCGGTTGCGTGGGCATGGGAAAATTTTCGCCGATTCATTCAACTGCTTTCCTGCAATGCCCAGCTTCGACACCGTTCTCGAACCCGACCACGTCAAGATCCGCAACGGCGTGGACAACACGATCAAGGAAATCGGCACCCGTTTCGACTTCAAGGGTACCGGCGCCAAGGTCGAGCTGAAGGACAAGGAAATCCACGCCACTGGCGACAGCGAGTTCCAGCTGGAGCAGATCGAGGCCGTGCTGTACGGCAAGCTGACCAAGCAGGACGTGGTCATCAGCTTCCTGGACAAGCAGGAAAAGATCGAGAAGCTCGGCGGCGACAAGGTGCGCCAGGTCTACAAGATCAAGGAAGGCATCGAAGCGACGCTGGCCAAGAAGATCGTCGCCTCGCTGAAGGAGAGCAAGCTCAAGGTGCAGGCCAGCATCCAGGGTGACGCGGTGCGCGTGACCGGCAAGAACCGCGACGACCTGCAGGCCGCCATCGCCCACCTGAAGAAGAGCTTCAGCGACACGCCGCTGACCTACAACAATTTCCGCGACTGACATGGACGCGCGCCGGCTGCTGCCGCCCCTGCTGCTGGCGCTGACCCTCGCCGGCCCGGCTGCGGCGCAGCAGGTGCAGCTCAACGGCATGCTGGGCGCGCGCGTGGCGCTGCTGCTGATCGACGGCGTGCCCAAGACGCTGGAGGTCGGTGCGACGGCCCAGGGCGTGCGGCTGGTGGCGCTGGAGGACGGCCGCGCGGTGGTGGACATCCGCGGCCGCCGCCTGACGCTGACGCTGGGCGCCGCCCCCGGCAGGGTGCTGCCCAACGCCACGGTGGAGCGTCGGCAGATCACCATGCCCATGGGCCCCGGCGGTCACTTCACGACCATGGGCCTGATCAACGGCCAGGTCACCAGCTTCCTCGTGGACACCGGCGCGACCGCCATCTCCATCAGCCAGATCGAGGCGGAGAAGCTGGGCCTGCCCTACCTGCACGGCCGGCGCGTCGTCACGCACACGGCCAACGGCGCCGTGCCGGCCTTCCTGATCGAGCTGGCCAGCGTGCGCATCGGCGACGTCGAGGTGCGCGACGTGACGGCCATCGTCATCCCTGGCCAGATGCAGCATGTGCTGCTGGGCAACAGCTTTCTGAATCGCTTCCAGATGCGGCGCGAGAACGATGTCATGACCTTGGAGCTGCGCTACTGAGCGGGTGAGGCCGGCCGGCATGCATCTGCAAGAATCCGGCGCCCCGACCTGCCGGCCCGTTCGATGACACGACTGCACCACCCGCTTCCGGCTGCGCTTGCCGCCCTGCTGATCGCCGCCACCCTGCCTGCGGCCCAGGCCCAGGACGCCGCCAAGGCGGCGCGCTTCTACGAGGATGCGCTGCAGCGCTACGAGAAGCGCGACATTCCCGGCGCCATCGTGCAGCTGCGCAACGCGCTGCAGGCCGACAAGACGCAGCTGTCGGTGCATGTGCTGCTGGGCAAGGCCTTGCTGGCCGACAGCCAGCCCTCGGCGGCCGAGTTCCAGTTCGTCGAGGCGATGCGCCTGGGCGTCAACCGCGCCGAGGTGGCGGTGCCGCTGGCCATGGCGTTGAACGCGCAGGGCAAACAGGCGCAAATGCTGGAAGACCCGCGCCTGCAGCCCGCGGGCCTGCCCACCGGCCTGCAGTTGCAGCTGCTGCTGGAGCGCTCGCTGGCGTACTCCGACCTGGGCGACACCAAGAACGCGATGGCCACCGTGCAGCAGGCGCGCAGCCTGAACGCCGCCGACCCCAACACCTGGATCGCGGAAGTGCCGCTGCGCGTGCGCGCCCGGCAGTTCACCGAGGCCCTGGCGGCTGCCGACCAAGCGCTCAAGCTGGATCCGAACAATGCGGAGGCGCTGTACCAGAAAGGCGCTAGCTTCCATGCGATGAACCAGGCGCCCCAGGCACTGGCCAGCTACGACGCCGCCATCAAGGCCCGGCCCGAGCATGCCGAGGCCCGGCTGGCGCGCGCCGGCCTGCTGATCGACTTGGGCCGCGACGCCCAGGCGCTGGCCGAAGTGGAGGAACTGCACCGCCTCAAGCCCAAAGACCCGCGCGGCACCTATCTGCGTGCGCTGCTGGCCGAGCGGGCCGGCGACAAGGCCGGCGCCAAGGCGGCGCTCAAGCGCATCACCGACCTGCTGGACCCGGTGCCCATCGAGTACATCCGCTTCCGTCCGCAGCTGCTGATGCTCAACGGCCTGGCCCACTACAGCCTCGGTGAGCTGGAGAAGTCCAAGCCCTTCCTCGAACTGGCAACACGCCAGCAGCCCGGCAGCCCGCTGGTCAAGCTGCTGGCACAGGCGGCCATTGCCGAGCCCAACCTGAACCGCGCCGCCGAACTGCTGGACGGCTACGTCAAGGCCCAGCCCGGTGACGGCCAGGCGCTGCTGATCCTGGCCTCGGTCTACATGAGCCAGGGCAAGCATGCCCGTGCCACCGCGCTGATGCAGGAGGCGCTCAAGACCCGAGATTCGGCCGAGTACCGGACCGCGCTGGGCTTGTCGCTGCTGCAATCCGGGCAACTGTCCACGGCCGAAAGCGAGCTGAGCCGGGCTTACAAAGCCAACCCCAAGCAAAGCTACGCCGGCCTCGCATTGGTCGCGGTGCATCTGCGCAATCGCCAGATTCCCCAGGCGCTTGCCGTCGCCGACGGCTTGGCGCGGGCCCATCCGAACAACCCCACGGTGCTGATGATCCAGGCCTATGCCAAGACACAGGCCCGCGACTTCGATGGCGCCCGCGCCGGCTACGAGAAGGCGCTGAAGATCGACCCGAAGCAACTCGACGCCAAGTTGGGACTGGCGCGGGTCGAAGCTTTGACCGGCCAGCACGACGCGGCCGACCGACGCCTGCGCGCCGCGCTGAAGGACGAGCAGAGCAACCCCAACCTGCTGTTCGAACTGGCCTTGGTCAACGAATTGCGTGGGCGTGACGAAGAAGCGCTGAAATGGCTGGAATCGCTGGTGGCCATCAGCGGCCCGCGTGAAACCCGTGGCAACTTCGCGCTGGTCGCCTGGCACCTCCGCAAAGGCCAGGCCGGCAAGGCGGCGGACGCGGCCAAGTCCTTGCTGGCCAAGCTGCCCGAGGACGTCGAAGCACTGCAGGCCTACGCCGCCGCGCAGCACGCCAACGGCGATTCGGCCGCCGCGCGCAATGCGCTGACCAACGCCTCGCGGCGCGCCGCCTACGACACACCACGCCTTGTGGAGGTGGCGCGCCAGCAGATCGTCGTCGGAGACTTGAAAGGCGCAGCCTATTCGCTGGACAAGGCCTTGAATGGCTCGCCGAACGACTACGCCGCCATGGCCATGCTGTCCAGCGTGGACCTGGCGCTGGGCGACCTGGGGGCGGCGGAACAATGGGCACGCAAGGTTCTGGACGCCAATCCCCGCGCTGCGCTGGGCCATAACCTGCTCGCCGAGGTCGCCCTGGCCCGTGGTCAGCACGAGCCGGCGCTGAACGCGCTGCGCAAGGCGCACGACATCGACAAGTCGTCGGCCTCGTTGAACCGACTCATCCGGACCCAGGCGGCAAACGGCCAGTCCAAAGCCGCAGTGGAGACCGCCGAGGCATGGCTGCGGCGCAATCCCGATGACGCCACGGTGCACAACGCCCTCGCGGAAATCCACGTGCGCTCGCGCGACCTGCGATCCGCCCGGCGGCAATATGAAGCCCTGCTCAAGCGCCGCCCGAACGATGCCACTGCACTGAACAACCTAGCCAATGTGCTGATCGAACTCAAGGAGCCCGGCGCCGTCGACGTGGCTGAACGTGCATTGAAAGTGAATCCGCGCAGCGCGGTGTTTCTGGACACCGCCGGGTGGGCCAATTTCCAGCAAGGCAAGCAGGATCGAGCGCTGCAGCTACTTCGTGACGCCCGACTCCGTGAGCCGGGCAACCCCGACATCCGCTATCACCTCGCTGCGGTACTGGCGCAGACCGGCCGCAAGGCCGAGGCCAAGGAAGAGTTGACGGCGACGCTGCGAAATCACGCGACATTTGCAACGGCCGCCGAAGCGCGGCAATTGCTTTCCACCCTCAACTGAGGGGGCCAAGGGGCACTGCGAGTTGTCGGAGCTTCTTACAATTTGCCGGACGAGAATTTGTCGCAAACGTCTAAGTCAAGGTCCCAAAAGGATTTTTTCATTTGGCACCAAGTTTGCTTAGTTTCAGGCAGATGGCGCCGAGCGTCCGTATCCAAGGAATGAAAATGAAGAGTCGAAACATCCGCTGGAGTCTGATGGCACTTGGCACGATCGCCGCATTGATGTCCGGCAGCGCGCATGCGGTGTGGACTTTCAACAATGCCAATGTCAACGCGATTGGCAACTACACCAACTGCAGCCTCAGCAGCACGGCCAATTGCGACACCTTGCTTGAATCGGGCGCGAAGGTCGACAACACCACGGTCTCCCTGAGCGGTGTCAGCGCCGTCAACACCAGCGGCAGCGTCACGGGAACCTGGACCTCGGCCACGCTGCAGTTCTACAGCGGCGGCGGTCAGGGCATCATTTCGGACGGCTCCGACACGCCCAATCACGCGGTGGACAACAACGGCCGCACCGAAGCCGTGCTGCTGCAGTTCACGGACAAGACGGTTCTCTCCAGCATTGGTCTGGGCTACACGTCCAATGGTGTCTGCAAGAACAACAGCACTGGCGCCTTGGTCACCCTCGCAAATGACCAAAGCTGCGGCGAGTTGACTGGCGGCAGCACTGCCTGGACGCTGCAACAGAACGGCGCGACCGAGGTCGACGTTTCCGTGTTCCGCTGGACGGGTGCGGGTACGCCGACCGGGACCGCCCCGTCCATCATCGGGCTGTCCTCGACCACGATGGCCGGCTGGGAACTCGTCGGCAACTATGGCGATTTCAAGACCGACACGACGAACCCCTACAACCTCGTCAACTCGACGGGCAAGACCTCCAGCTGGTGGCTGATCTCCGCGTACAACAGCGGCTTCGCCCAGTCCGCCGGCCGGGAAACCCGTGGCACGCTGGACAACGGCGGCGACTACTTCAAGCTCTTCGCCGTGGCCGGCACCGTCTGCGCCAACAACCTGACCAACGGTCAGTGCGGCGGCTCCAGTTCCAAGGTCCCTGAGCCGGCAACGCTGGCGCTGACCAGCGTGGCACTGCTGGGCGTGGCCGGCCTGCGTCGCCGCAAGGAAAAGCCGGCCGCCTGACGACCGTCGCTCCTCCCACGAAAGGCACTCTCCGGAGTGCCTTTCGCGCTTTTGGCGATGCGCCTCGCCGCTGTCCCGGGCCGGACAGCGTGAATGCGAACGACCGTGCTAAAAAGTTCGGCATTCCCATCACGACCCCGCGACGCGCAGACACATGGACCTCAACTTCACCGAGGCGGAGCAGGCCTTCCGCACCGAGGTGCGCGAATGGGTACGCGCCAACCTGCCGGCCGACATCGCCCACAAGGTCCGCCATGCACTGCGCCTGAACAAGGACGACCTGCAGCGCTGGGCCAAGATCCTCGGCAAGAAGGGCTGGCACGGCTGGGCCTGGCCCAAGCAGTTCGGCGGGCCAGGCTGGAACGCGGTGCAACGGCATCTGTTCGAGGAGGAATGCGCCCTCGCCTGCGCGCCGCGCATCGTGCCCTTCGGCCCGGTCATGGTGGCGCCGGTCATCATGGCCTTTGGCACGCCGGAGCAGCAGCAGCGCTTCCTGCCCGGCATCATGAGCGGCGAGGTCTGGTGGAGCCAGGGCTACAGCGAGCCCGGCTCGGGCTCCGACCTGGCCTCGCTGAAATGCCGCGCCGAACGCCGTGGCGACCGCTATATCGTCAACGGCCAGAAGACCTGGACCACACTGGGCCAGTACGGCGACTGGATCTTCTGCCTGGTGCGCACCTCCAACGAGGGCAAGCCGCAGACCGGCATCAGCTTCCTGCTGATCAACATGAAGTCGCCCGGCGTGACCGTCAAGCCCATCATCATGCTGGACGGCGAGCACGAGGTGAACGAGGTCTGGTTCGACAACGTCGAGGTGCCGGTGGAGAACCTCATCGGCGAGGAGAACAAGGGCTGGACCTATGCCAAGCACCTGCTCTCGCACGAGCGCACCAACATCGCCGACGTCAACCGCGCCAAGCGGGAACTGGAGCGCCTCAAGCGCATCGCCCGGGCCGAGGGCTTGATGGACGATGCGCGCTTTCGCGACCAGATCGCGCTGTGCGAGGTGGACGTGGTGGCGCTGGAAATGATGGTGCTGCGCGTGCTGTCCGGCGAGCGCAGCGGCAAGCAGCCGCTGGACGTGGCGGGCCTGCTGAAGATCCGCGGCAGCGAGCTTCAGCAGCGCTACACCGAGCTGATGATGCTGGCCGGCGGCCCGCTGGCGCTGCCGCATGTGCATGAAGCCATGGAGGCCGGCTGGCAGGGCGACCAGTGGCTGGGCGGCGCCTGGCTGGGCGGGGCGGCGCATGCAATCCCGTTGACGGGCACCTACCTGAACGTCCGCAAGACCACGATCTACGGCGGCTCCAACGAGGTGCAGCGCAACATCGTCGCGCAGACCGTGCTCGGCTGACAGGGAGACATTCCATGGATTTCGATTTCACCGAAGACCAGCAAGCCCTGCGCGATGCGGTGCGCCGTTTCGTCGACAAGGACTACGGCTTCGAGCGCCGCATGCAGATCGCGCGCGCCGGCGGATTCGACCGCGCCAGCTGGGAGGGCCTCGCGGGCCTGGGCCTGACCGCGCTGGCCGTGCCCGAGGCCCACGGTGGCCTGGGCTTTGGCGCCGTCGAGGCGATGGTGGTCATGGAGGAACTGGGCCGTGGCCTGGTCCTGGAGCCGGTGGCCCAGGGCGCCTTGATCGTGCCGGCCCTGCTCGCCCGCGCGCCGGCCGCCCTGCAGGCCGCCTGGCTGCCGCGCATCGCTGGCGGCGAGGCGCTGGCGGTGCTGGCCCATCAGGAAGCCCGGTCGCGCTACCGGTTGAACCAGGTGGCCACGCGCGCCGTGGACGGCAGGCTGACGGGCGTCAAGAGCCTGGTGCCGGCGGGCGACCTGGCCGATGCCTACATCGTTCCGGCCCGGGTGGACGGCGCCGACGACGCCGCGCAGGGCGTGGCCCTTTACTTGGTCGAACGCTCGGCGCCGGGCGTGCAGACGCGCGCCTATTCGCTGTACGACGGCTCGCGCGCCGCCGAGGTTCATTTCGACCACACGCCCGCCCAGCTCATCGCCGGCCCGGAGCAAGGCCTGGCGCTGCTGGAGCTGGCCGCCGACATCGGCATCGCCGCGCAGGCCGCCGAAGCCGTGGGCGTCATGGAGCGCTACCTGGACATGACGGTCGATTACCTGAACACGCGCAAGCAGTTCGGCGTGGCCATTGCCAGCTTCCAAGCCCTGCGCCATCGCACGGCCGACGTGAAGATGCAGCTGGAGCTGGCCCGCTCCATGAGCTACTACGCGACGCTGCGCCTGGGCGATGCACCCGCGGTGCGCCGCCGCGCGCTGTCGCAGGCCAAGGTGCAGCTGGGCCAGTCCATGCGCTTCGTGGGCCAGCAGTGCACGCAGATGCACGGCGGTATCGGCGTGACCGACGAGTACGCCGGCAGCCACTACTTCAAGCGCCTGACCGTCATGGAGATGCAGTGGGGCGACACGCTGCATCACCTGGGCGAGGTCAGCCAGCGCATGCAGGACACGGCCGGCGTCTTCGCCTGAGCTGCGGGCAGCGCCGACAATCGGTGCATGTCCAAGCCCCAGCGACTCGATCAGATCCTCTTCTCCCAAGGCTTCGGCACGCGGCGCCTGTGTGCCGGCTTGATCGCCCACGGCGAAGTCCAGGTCGGCGGCCAGGTCGTCGATGACCCGGGGGCCGAGTTCGATACCGACGGACTGCGCTTCACCGTCAGCGGCCAGGACTGGCCGTTCGCCGACAAGGCGCTGATCCTGCTGCACAAGCCGGCCGGCTACGAGTGCTCGCAAAAGCCCAGGCACCACCCCAGCGTGATGAGCCTGCTGCCGGCGCCTCTGCGCGAGCGCGGCGTCCAGCCCATCGGCCGCCTGGACGAGGACACGACCGGCCTGCTGCTGCTCACCGACGACGGCGCGCTCATCCACAAGCTCACCTCGCCCAAGCATCATGTGCCCAAGGTGTACGAGGCGCGCTGCAAGCATCCGCTCACGGCCGAGATGGTCCGGCAGTTGCTGGACGGTGTCGAGCTCAAGGAGCCCGAAGGCAAGTTCCAACGCCCGCCCGAGACCACCCGCGCCCATGCCGCCGAGATCATCGACGAGACGCTGCTGCGCCTGACGCTGATGGAAGGCAAGTACCACCAGGTCAAGCGCATGGTCGCGGCGGTGGGAAACCGGGTGGAGGCGCTGCACCGCTCGCGTTTCGGCGCACTGGATCTGCCTGCCGACCTGCCCCCCGGCCAGTGGCGCTGGGTGGAGCCCGCCCGCATCACGCCACCCTGACGGGCAGGTTTCACGGAATCCCCCACGCGGGCGACATGCCATGGCTGCGCTGCAGCATGGCTTGGTCTAGGCTGTGAACCAGGGGGAATTCAGATGGATCACCATACTGAACCGGACAGCGGCGGCACGCCCGCGGCGGCCGCACAGCTGTTGCGCCTGGCCACCGGCCTGCTGGAACTGGGTACCTGGCGCCTGGACCCGCAGGACATGCAGCTGACGCTGTGCGACCACGCCGCCACGATGCTGGGGCATCAGGTCGGTGGCCGCATGCCCTGGGAGGCGGCGCTGCGCCACGTCGAACCCGCCGACGAACAGGGCCTGCGCCGCGCGCTGGCCGCCTGCCTGTCCGGCCGCGACAGCGTCGACTACAGCTTGCGCGTGAAGGGCCCGGCCGGCGCGCTGCGCTGGCTGCGGCTGCGGGTGCAGGCCGTGACGGAGGCCCCGGGCGGACCGGCGCTGGTCTACGGCGTGAGCCAGGACATCACCGCCGCCCGCCAGGCCGAGCAGGCCATCGCCGAGACCGAGACCCGCTTCCGGGTGCTGGTCGAGGGCCTGCAGCGCGTCTCCGTGCAGGGCTATGACAGCCAGCGCCGCGTGATCTTCTGGAACGGCGCGAGCGAGCAGCTCTACGGCTACACCCGTGAAGAAGCGCTGGGCCGGCAGCTGGAGGACCTCATCATCCCCGCCGAGATGCGCGAACTGGTCATCGAGGGCACCAGGCAGTGGCTGGCCTCGGGCGTCGTGTCCGTGCCGGCCGAGGAGCTGGTGCTGCGCCACAAGGACGGCTCGCCGGTGCATGTGTTCTCCAGCCACACCATGCAGCGCAGCCTGTCGGGCGAAGCCCAGCTCTACTGCGTCGACGTGGACCTCAGCGACCGCGTGGCCGCCGAGGCGCAGCGCCAGCAGCTCGAAGCGCGGCTGCGCGAGGCGCAGAAGCTCGAAGCGCTGGGCACCATGGCCGGCGGCATCGCGCACGACTTCAACCACGTGCTGGGCGCCGTGCTGGCCAACGTCACGCTGGCCCGCGAGACGCTGCCGGCCGGCCATCCCGCCCTGGTGCAGCTGGACCTGATCGCCCGCAGCGGGCGCCGCGCGCGCCGCATGGTGCAGCAGATCCTGTCCTTCAGCCGTCGCCAGACACTGGAGCTGCAGGCGGTGGACCTGGTGGACGAGGCGCGCCAGGCGCTGGGCCTGCTGCAGGCCAGCCGCCAGCCCGGCGTCGAACTGGTGCTGAAGCACGACGACCCGCCGTTGTGGGTCGACGCCGACGCAGCGCAGATGCAGCAGGTGCTGATGAACCTCTGCACCAATGCCATTCAGGCGCTGCCGCCTGCGGGCGGGCGCGTGGAGGTGGAGCTGCGGCGGGTGCAGCTGCAGTCGCCGGGCCCCGGCCTGCCCGATGGCGACTATGTGCGCCTGACCGTGCGCGACAACGGCAGCGGCATGGACGCCGCCACGCTGGCGCGCATCTTCGAGCCGTTCTTCACGACCAAGGCCGCCGGCCAGGGCAGCGGCCTGGGCCTGTCGGTCGTGCACGGCATCGTGCTGGCCCACCACGGCATGATCGACGTGGACAGCCGCCCGGGCCAGGGCACCTGCTTCCGCGTCGACCTGCCCTGCCGTCAGACCGGCCCGGCGGAGGCGGTGGCGTCCGACTGGGTGGCGCTGGACGACCTCGCCCCGGCACCCGGCCGGCCACTGGTCGTCTACGTGGACGACGACGAGGTGATGCGGCTGACCGTGCAGGCCCTGCTCGAACGGGCCGGCTACCGCGCGCAGCTCTGCGCCAGCGCCCAGGAGGCGCTGGAGCTGCTGTCGGCCCTGGCGGCCAAGGGCGAGCAGGTCGCGCTGCTGGTGACCGACCTCAACATGCCCGACGGCGACGGTCTGGCGCTGACGCGTGCCGTCCGCCAGCATCATCCGGGGCTGCCGGTGCTGATCAGCTCCGGCTATGTCAGCGACACCTTGATGCAGCAGGCCGCGGCCCTGGGCGTGCGCAGCGTGCTGCACAAGGAACGCGTGCTGGAAGACCTGCTGCCGCGCGTGCGCGAGAGCCTGGCGGGCGGCTGAGCACGCGCCGCGATAATTCGGCATGCGAGTTTTCCGTGGTTTCCACCATCCCGGCATCGCGCCCGCCTGCGCGCTGACCATCGGCAACTTCGACGGCGTGCACCGCGGCCACCAGGCCATGCTGGCGCTGCTGCAGTCCGAGGCCCGCCACCGCGGCCTGCCCAGTTGCGTGCTGACCTTCGAGCCGCATCCGCGCGACTTCTTCGCCGCCAGGGCCGGCAAACCCGAGCTGTCACCGGCCCGCATCGCGCCGCTGCGCGACAAGCTGGCGGAGCTGGAGCGCTGCGGCGTGGACCAGGTCGTCATCCTGCGCTTCGACGAGCGGCTGGCCTCGCTGCCGGCACAGGACTTCATCCAGCAGGTGCTGCAGCAAGGCCTGGGCGCGCGCTACGTGCTGGTCGGCGACGACTTCCGCTTCGGTGCCAAGCGCCAGGGCGACTACGCGACGCTGGATGCCGCCGGCCAGGTGCGCGGCTTCGATGTGGCACGCATGATGAGCTACGAGGTGCACGGCCTGCGCGTCAGCAGCTCGGCCGTGCGCGAGGCGCTGGCCGCCGGCGACATGGCGGCCGCCGCTTCGCTGCTGGGCCGCCCCTACGCGATCTCCGGCCACGTGACGCATGGCCGCAAGCTGGGCCGGCAGCTGGGCGAGACCGCCCCGGGCGCGGCCGACGGCTTTCGCACGCTGAACCTGCGCTTCCCGCACGACAAGCCGGCGGCGCATGGCATCTTCGCGGTGCTGGTGCACGGCCTGGCGCCGCAGCCGCTGCCGGGCGTGGCCAGCCTGGGCAACCGGCCTACCGTCGAGGACGCCGGCCGGGTGCTGCTGGAGGTGCACTGCCTCGAATGGCCTCTGGGCGCAGAGGGGGGCTACGGTAAACTCTCCCGCGTGGAACTGCTGCACAAACTCCGCGACGAAGCCCGCTACGACGGGCTGGAGGCGCTGACGGCAGCTATCCGCCAGGACACCGAGGCCGCCCGCGCCTTCCTGGCCACCCACGCGGCCCAGCGTCGCCAGACCACGCGCGACCGAATTTGAAGCGGCTCCCCGCCGCTCTCATTCCGCCCTCCCCGCCTTCCGACCGCCAGGCTCTGCCGCCTGGCCGCACGCCATGACCACCCCGGACTACCGCTCCACGCTCAACCTGCCCGACACGCCCTTCCCGATGCGCGGCGACCTGCCCAAGCGCGAACCGGGCTGGGTCAAGGCCTGGGACGAGCAAGGCCTGTACAAACGCCTGCGCGACGCCCGCTGCGGCAAGCCGAAGTTCGTGCTGCACGACGGCCCGCCCTATGCCAACGGCCAGATCCACATCGGCCACGCCGCCAACAAGATCCTGAAGGACATGATCGTCAAGGCGCGCCAGCTGGCGGGGTTTGACGCGGCCTACATCCCCGGCTGGGACTGCCACGGCCTGCCCATCGAGAACCAGATCGAGAAGACCTTCGGCCGCGGCCTGCCGCGCGACGAGGTGCAGGCCAAGAGCCGCGCCTACGCCACCGAGCAGATCGACGGCCAGCGCGCCGACTTCAAGCGCCTGGGCGTACTGGGCGAGTGGGACAACCCCTATCGCACGATGAACTTCGCCAACGAGGCCGGCGAGATCCGCGTCTTGAAGCGCCTGTTCGAGCGCGGCTTCGTCTATCGCGGCCTCAAGCCCGTCTACTGGTGCTTCGACTGCGGCTCGTCGCTGGCCGAGTTCGAGATCGAGTACGCCGACAAGCAGAGCCCCGCCGTCGACGTGGCCTTCCTGTCGGCCGAGCCCGAGAAGCTGGCCGCCGCCTTCGGCGTCGCGCCGCTGGCCAAGGACGCCTTCACCGTCATCTGGACGACCACCCCCTGGACCATCCCGGCCAACCAGGCGCTCAACCTCAACCCGGATCTGCCCTATGCGCTGATCGACACGCCGAGGGGCTACTTCGTCGTCGCAGAGGCGCTGGTGGAGAAGTGCCTGGCGCGCTGGCAGCTGGAAGGCAGCGTCGTCGCGACCGTGCCCGGCCGCCAGCTGGAGCTGCTGAAGTTCAAGCATCCGCTCGCCCATGTGCACCCCGGCTACGACCGCGAAAGCCCGGTCTACCTGGCCGACTACGCGACGGCCGAGGACGGCACCGGCGTCGTCCACTCCGCGCCCGCCTACGGCCTGGACGACTTCAACTCCTGCGTCGCGCACGGCCTGAAGTTCGACGACATCCTCAACCCCGTGCAAGGCAACGGCACCTACGCCGCCGACCTGCCCCTGTTCGGCGGCCAGCACATCTGGAAGGCCAACCCGGTCGTCGCGCAGGCGCTGCAGGATGCCGGCCGGCTGATGGCACAAAGCAAGCTGACCCACAGCTACCCGCACTGCTGGCGCCACAAGACGCCCGTCATCTACCGCGCCGCGGCGCAGTGGTTCGTGCGCATGGACGAGGGCGACGGCCTGTTCACCACCGACAAGGCGCCCCAGAGCCTGCGCCAGACCGCGCTGGCCGCCATCGAGGCGACGAGCTTCTACCCCGAGAACGGCCGCGCCCGCCTGCACGACATGATCGCCGGCCGGCCCGACTGGTGCATCTCGCGCCAGCGCAGCTGGGGCGTGCCGCTGCCCATCTTCCTGCACAAGGACACGGGCGAGCCGCATCCGAACACGCTGGAATTCATCGAGCGCGCCGCGCAGTTGGTCGAGGCCAACGGCATCGAGGCCTGGTCCAAGCTGGACGCGGCCGAGTGGCTGGGCGCCGAAGCCGCCCACTACACCAAGGGCAACGACATCCTGGACGTGTGGTTCGACTCCGGCTCCACCTTCCAGCATGTGCTCAAGGGCAGCCATGCCGGTGCCGCCCACGACAGCGGCCCCGAAGCCGACCTCTATCTCGAAGGCCACGACCAGCACCGCGGCTGGTTCCACTCCTCGCTGCTGATCGCCTGTGCCCTCTACGGCCGCGCGCCATACAAGGGCCTGCTGACCCACGGCTTCGTCGTCGACGGCCAGGGCCGCAAGATGAGCAAGTCGCAGGGCAACGTCGTCGCGCCGCAGGCCGTGTCGGACAAATACGGCGCCGAGATCCTGCGGCTGTGGACGGCCGCGACCGACTACTCCGGCGACCTGGGCCTGGACGACAAGATCCTGGCCCGCGTGGTGGACAGCTACCGCCGCATCCGCAACACGCTGCGCTTCCTGCTCGCCAACACCAGCGACTTCGACCCGGCGACCGATGCCGTGCCGGCCGACCAGCTGCTGGAGGTGGATCGCTACGCGCTGGCCCGCGCCGCCGAGCTGCAGCAGGACATCCTGGCGCACTTCGAGCGCTACGAGTTCCATCCGGTGGTCGCCAAGCTGCAGGTCTACTGCTCCGAAGACCTGGGCGCCTTCTACCTGGACGTGCTGAAGGACCGCCTCTACACCACCGCCCCCAAGAGCCTGGCCCGCCGCTCCGCGCAGACCGCGCTGTGGCAGATCACGCATGCCATGCTGCGCTGGATGGCGCCCTTCCTCAGCTTCACGGCCGAGGAGGCCTGGGGCGTGTTTGCCGGCAAGAGCGACAGCATCTTCACCGAGACCTACTGGGACTTCGGCCCGACGGACACCTCGCTGCTGGCCAAATGGGCACGCATCCACGAGATCCGCGACGAGGTCAACAAGGCCATCGAGGCGGTGCGCGTGACCGGCGCCGTGGGCGCCTCGCTGCAGGCCGAGCTGCTGCTCAAGGTCAACGAGCAGGACCAGATGCTGCTGGAAAGCCTGGGCGAGGACCTGCGCTTCGTGTTCATCACGTCGGCGGTGCGCCTGGCCTCGGCCAGTGAGCTGGGCGTGGTCGTCACCCCCAGCGCGCATGCCAAGTGCGAGCGCTGCTGGCACTACCGCGCCGACGTGGGCAGCGTGGCCGCCCATCCGACCCTCTGCGGCCGTTGCGACAGCAACCTGCATGGCGCGGGCGAAACCCGCAAGGCGGCCTGAACATGGCGGGCAAGTCCTCCACCGGCCTGGCGCAGTGGCTGCTGATCGCGGCGCTGATCATCATTGCCGACCAGTTCACCAAGATCCTCGTCATCGGCGCCTTCCAGCTGGGCGACGTGCGTCCGGTCACCGGCTTCTTCAACCTGGTGCGGGCCCACAACTACGGCGCGGCCTTCAGCTTCCTGCACACGGCCTCGGGCTGGCAGCGCTGGTTCTTCCTGGGGCTGGGCATCGCGGCCGCGATCTTCATCGTCTGGATGCTGCGCCGCCATGGGCAGCAGCAGATGTTCGCCTGGGCGCTCACCCTCATCCTAGGCGGCGCGTTGGGCAACGTCATCGACCGCGCCATCCACGGCTACGTGGTCGACTTCATCCAGATCCACGCGGGCGGCTGGTATTTCCCCGCCTTCAACGTCGCAGACAGTGCGATCACCATCGGCGCCATCCTGTTGATCCTGGATGAAATGCGCCGTGTCAGACGCACCTGAACCCCCGGCCCCGGGCTACGTCCCCTACGTTCCGCCGCCGGCCGTCGAGCTGGGCCCGCGGCTGCAGCGCCTGCCGCTGTCGGCCCCGCTGCACTGGCTGAAGGCAGGCTGGGCCGACCTGCGGCGTGCGCCCGCCATCGGCGGCTTCTTCGGCGCCTGCTTTGCGCTGATGGGCCTGGCGGTGATGCTGGTGTTCCGCCATGCGCCGCTGTACACGCTGGCGCTGTGCGCCGGCTTCCTGCTGTTGGGCCCGCTGCTGTGCCTGGGGCTGTACCAGGTCAGCCGGCGCCTGGAGCGCGGCGAACCGGCGCTGCTGGGCGACGCGCTGGGCGCCTGGCGCGCCAACCTGCGCCAGATCGCCATCTTCGGCTTCGTGCTGCTCATCCTGGAGATGCTGTGGGGCCGGGCTGCGCTGGTGGTGTTCGCGGTCAGCTTCGACGGCATGCCGGACTTCGCGGGCTCGCTGGCCAGGCTGCTGGCCGCCGAGCACCTGGGCTTCATCGCCGCCTACCTGTCGGTGGGCGCCGTCTTCGCCGGTCTCATCTTCGCGATCAGCGTCATCGCCATGCCCATGCTGCTGGACCGCGACACCGACGCCGTCAGTGCCGGCCTCGCCAGCCTCAAGCTGTGCCTGACGCAGCCCGCGGTCATGCTGTGCTGGGGCGCCCTCGTGACCACGCTGGTGGTGCTGGCCATGCTGCCCTATTTCGCCGGCCTGCTGGTGGTGGGCCCCTGGCTGGGCCACGCCAGCTGGCACGCCTACCGCGCCGCGCTCGGCCCACCTGCCCAGACAGCGCAGTAGTTCACGGCCCGGCCGGTGACGAGCGGTGACAATCGCGGTCCGCTTGCCACCCGCCATGCTCCTCGACTTCGCCAGCCTGAGCCATTACGACTGGCTCGATGTCCCGCTGTGGGT